>NZ_VOZL01000002.1:0-248264 GCF_013419805.1 Acinetobacter sp. YH12058 | reverse complement strand
ATCAACAATACAAAAAATTTCTGTAAAATCGTACATGGTAGTTAGAGCCTTTGGGTTGTGTCGTAACTTTCTAAATGGCTCTAACTACCTTTTTTTCAAGGGCTTTTCTTATCCGTAATTCGGGTTAAGTAATAAAAAACCCGCTTAGATATTCCAAGCGGGTTTTTTAATAACTTCAATTGAATGATAACTTACAGCATCATCAATAAATCGCTATGTGATAGCGATATATAAAACTCATAAGATACTGTTTTAATTATATTATTTTACGTGGTAAAAATATTTAACCCCTCATTTAACCTCTGAGTGAGTTCTGTACCCCCTATTTTTGAGCAATAAATTATTTTTTTCGCTCCCACCATTTTATTGAAGCGGAATAGAGTATTTAAAGCTGCTCCTCTATTTAGTGGCTCAGGTATGGTCATCTTGACCACTGGGGGGTAGTCCAATGTTCAGGCTATTTGCAGCAGTAAACCGCCTGAATAATCACACTGTAACTCTATTGGGATTTTAAAGGTCAAAACCACAATTTAACTCGCTCCCTCGCGTGCGCGCGCGTAGTTGTTGCGAAATGCAAAATTGCGCTGTCATGCTGTTAATAAATGATAAGGCTTGGACTACTGTGCAAGTCCTGTTTAATCCCATGATGGTTTTAAACCATGTCTATTCATAAAGGCATGAAAGTTTGCAATGCAATATTGCTCTGACTTTCGTTCTAGCTCGTCATGCCTCTGTACCAATCTGTTATAGGTTGAATGGTGCATCCCTTTAGGCTTCAACTTATGCCACGACTTCATAAATGCGGTGTCATACTGCCAGTTGAGTTTATTCCTGATTTTATACATGCCGACTCGGGTGCTTTCTAGTTTGCAACTCTGCTGTGTGCTGTAGTTCAGTTTGTGGCAAGTTCTACAGAAAAACATTGAATTGCGTAGGTATAGCTTTGCAACTCGCTTAGAACACTTTGGGCAATTAAACCAATATCGCTTTCCACCGTAGTTGCATGGTGTGGTGACAACATCCACTAAATAGCGGTGCTGCTGCTCGTTGCATGTGTAGCTTAATTCTAAACCGCCGTTATCGTAGTGATATGTTATAGATGAAAATACTTCTTGAGAGTCGCCTTTTCGCCATGCCCATGAGTTACTTCCTCCACCATCAAATACCTTATATCGAGCCATGACTCGGCTGTCCAAGTTCAAACAATCTTCAATTTGACCGTGTGTTTTTTCCATTGATAACCTCGCTTTAATTGATAGGTATTAAATCAGGCTCAATGCCTTATGTACTCTGTGTTTCAGTCATTTTACAGTGTTTTTCAATAAGAGATTTCACTAATGATTTAGGTTGGCAATCAAGGTCTAGGTTTTGATGGGATGGGTTTCTCTCAAAATAGAGGTAAACCATAATGGATAGTCTGCATGGTTATCTTGACCATTCAGCCAATAAAAAAGCTCCCCATATTTAGGGAGCTATCCGTGCCAAGTTATCTAGCATCACAGCAATTGCAGAACATCCGCCTTTATCTCTGTGACTTCCCGATCTGCACCGCTTTGGTCTTTCCACTTCCTTGTTCTCAAGCTGCCCTCAATATAAACCTTGCTGCCTTTCTTGAGGTACTTACTAGCAATCTCTGCCAATCGGTTGTTGGTGCTGATTCTGTGCCATTCTGTAGCCTCTTTGCGCTCGCCAGTGGACTTGTCTTTCCAGTGTTCAGTAGTCGCCACGCTAAAATTGGTAACGCTACCGCCGTTGGGAAAATTCTTAGTTTCAGGGTCACGACCTAACACACCCATCACGATTGCTTTGTTCACGTTTGGCATTGTTCAAAATCTCTAATATCTGTTGTTGCTATTTTCTTAGTCTGAGAATCGGGCTATTTTGGCTAAAGTCGCTGTAAGCCTTGACACGTATAGCTTTTACCTTTGCCTATGGCTTGGCTAAAGTTGGCTAAAAAGGCTAGGATTCAATATCTGTTAGCATCATTTTAGCCTTTTTAGCCTTTCTTAGCCTTTGGGTTGGCTAGAGTGAAAGTGTTACTGTATAAGGGTTTCAGGCATTTTAGCCTTTTTAGCCTAGTTTTGAGAAAAGAGGGTTTAAAACCACATATTCCCTTTTCCCGATTTGCTCGATATGGATATACTCAGCATCAATTAAGTGACTGAGCGCAGCATCGCGGTTGTTTTTACTGCGTAGGTGCTTTGGATAAACAGTAGTAGAAATAGCTGATTTCAATATCTTTGATGAATCTTGCTTTTTCAACCACTCCAGCATCAGTTCGCTGTCTGACTTTTCCGCCTTGCCGTAGTAGCGCAGCCACTCATCTAAAGAGTATTTGCAAAGGTCTATAGCGTTTTGCATGATGCGAGCGTCAATATAATCAACCTCCGAGCAATACGCTAAAATTGCAGCTACTCTCAAAACATACTGATTAGTGCGTAAAGCATAAGCTCTGATAAATTCATACTTTCCACCCTTGCCAACTTCTTGACCGATATGGTTCTGATACTGAATGTGTAACCTCTCAGCATCTTGGCATTTTGTAATTATCACTCTGCCATCGTCACCAACAAAAAGTTTATTGCCAAAATACGGAGTGGTCAGCATCTTCTCGCAGAACTTCCAGTATGCTTTTAAATCCTCATCATCGTATGGTTTGATGCTCTGCTGCTCCAATGTCACTTGACGGTGCTGGAGTGGCGTAGGTGCTGCAAATAAAACTCTAGCCAAAAAACCTTGCTCACGTAGTAGAGAGTTGGTTAGGGCGGGTCTTGCAACAACATCCTGTACAGCAATATCTAGGGAAAAATATTTATTCTCAAAAAAATGGCTATCTTCCGCATTTCTTAAAAGTGCATTTCCCTTGCCAGTATCAACTAGGTCATTTAAAACGCTAATTGATTCGCCTACAGTGTCGCTTTTTAATGAGTAGCCACTAAAGAGATAGCCACCCTCGCCAGTTGCCCATATATAACTGTTGCCAGCTCCGTCTGCCATCATTCTGATAATGGCTTGTGTCGTGGTTTTCTTGAATCTCGACATGGGGTTCACTGGAGCGTCCCCACGTTCATCTGACTTCTTTTTACTCCAGCTTTTGTAATCTGCATAAAACCGATTCATATTTTCAGATTCGATTTTCTCGCTGATTTTTGAAGCATCACTCTTGCAAACGTCTTTACCCTCTCCCGATGGAAAAATAGTAAGCATGAATAGGCTGCATGGCTGCCCTTTTTCTGACTTGTCGCTGGGTGCTTTGATGTGTCTTTGCGCTATATATGCTTGCTCACCTAAATATGTTTGTGCCGCTACTGCTAACGGTACATTGTGAAAATGAGCGGATTTCTTAATGGCTTTTGCAATAACATCGGGGAAAGCATGAATAGGATATTCACCCTCAACATATTGGCTCGTAATGTGTAAAGGTTGTGGTTCTCCCCATTCACGATCTGTTTTGCTGTTGTCATACTCACTAATCAAGCCCATTGCAGATAGTGCATGATTGACTGCCTGCAATGCCTCTGCTGCTGATTTCCCACCATGCTCCAGTAGTGTGAATCCATCGCCAGCAATCGCTTCGCCTGTACCCTGTGAGCATATAAAAGAGCCATCGCCGTTTTCATTGTCGAATCTAAACCGATCTACACCACCACACATAGGGCATGTAACATGCTCATGCGGTGCTGTTGCTGTAAATGGGTAGCCAATGCGACTTAGAATCTCCTCCCAACGACCACGCGCTAATAATTTAGCCTGTTTAAAATCTAGGTTATAATGTGCTTGTTGTGTTTGTTGTGTTTGTCTTGCTTGTGGTTTTTCTGCCTGTGCCTTTGGTTTTGCCACCTTTGGCATGGGTAGCGATTCAATCCATGCAATTAAGTCCGCAGCATCTCGCCATTCATCAGAATGTACCACTTGCGTCATAAATGCCTCCCCCTTGCGGTGATAGAAGCCAGTTAGCCGCATAACTCGCGGTAAATCGTGAATAGCTTTATCTGCACCATCATCAGCAAAGTGATGAATTAATCGCTTTTGTAGTTCAGTAAATTGATTAAGTGGAATCTCGTCATTTTCGGCAATAATCCAGTAAGCATGATGCTTGCCTGCGGAACTCTCAATAATCAAGTTGGGTGGAATGCCATCCATATTCATCAGCCGATCTAATCGCGCATGGTCTACTGTGTCAAAATCCACCCATAGCGCACGCGCACGCGTCACATTGTCGCTTGTACGCCCTTGTAGGTCGGTTTGATTGACCGTAACGAATACGCCTGCACCTTGACCATTCAGCCGCGCTAAGGTGTCAAAATGAGCCTCTAGTGAGCCGTGATAGATATGAGCAAGGTTTTTATTTTTGTCTGCATCAGCAAAGGTTTGAAAGGTAAATTCACCGCCAGCATCCAGCATGTCTAACATGCGCTCTGCTTCTTTCATGCTTGGGGTGAATAGGTTGGGTTTTGCATTCATTCCGCACCCCCTTTGGTGTTCTGCCACTCTTTTTCATATTGTTCTGACATTTCTACATGGAAGCTATGACGTTCCTCTGCTAGGTAGCTATACATCTCCAGTGCGGTTTTTAGTTCATCGAAATGGCATGAATGTATGCCTTGCTGCTGTAAGTCTGCACTTAACTTGATGAAGTCACGGCGGACTCGGTTTAGTGCGCTTTGCATCCAGTTCATGTCATACGCAGCCAACGATTGAATGTCGTGCATGTCGCCTGCATCGTATTTTTTAGGTGTATTTGTAGAATTGATTTGATTAGGCATGAGAATTGCCTCCTAAGACAGTTTGAGTTTTGAGAAGTTTCACCAATATAAAACTGGTGATGGGATTCACTCTCGAGGTCTTAGACTCGCCCCACATATTCGCCATTGCTGACTTATTTTGTGATGTCATCCCATCATAGATGGATTGCAGCCTTGTTGGCGTAGCTGAAACGCTTGCGCTTGTTTTCTGCACAGCTTGAGAGGCTTTGCAAAACTTAGGCACAAAAAAATCACTTTTACGATGTGAGGAATCGCTAAGACTATTTGAGAGGTCTAAAGCATAAGCGGAACGGCTTAGACTTGCAATAACAAAGCAAAACAAAACAAAGCACATGCCTAGAAGTAGTCCTTTAAACATTTCAAAAAATAATTCTTTCATGCTGCTACCTCTTTCAAAATTGCATCATTCAAGGTGGCAAGGCTGCCTAAATGTAGAATCAAAACATCCTTTGCACTTCCATCATTCAAAAGCTGCTTTCTTGCCTCGATAATGTCTGCAATGTCGCCATCCATGCCAGTGACCTGTAAGAATTTCATAGGCTCATCATTTACGATTAAATCTGCCTCAATGTCGGCTTGATCTGTTGGGGAGAATGAAGCAAGGACGTAGGTATATAAATCGTTCATGCTCACAACTCCTCTTGTATGATTTCTAGGACTTCAATCATTTGTGTTTTGATTTCTGCCATTGAGAAGTTTTTGCCCTCCTCAATATCAACAATTAAGCCGACTGCAACATCATAGATATTCGCTAACCGCAATTCGTCATCTGTAAAGGGGAGGTCATCCACCACGCTTGCAGATTTAAAATCTATAATTTCGCTCATGCTGCCACCTCCTTAACAAGCTCATAACGTGCATGTCTGCCAATGCCTGACTTATTGCGCTCGTTATGGGTCACAATGTCATAACCTGCATTTCGTAAACGCTGAATAATTGCGCTCAGTCGATAGCAGTTGAAAAGGTCGATAGCCTCAGCTTGGGAAAGGGTTTTGCCTTGTTTAAGGTGTGCTAGGACTTGTTTTAGTTGAGTGTTATTCATTGATTAAGCCTCCATCGTTGCAATGTCGGCTTGTTCTTCAATCCACGCCTCGACCTCTGACATGCGCCATACAGTGACGTTGCTTGAGAGTTTTAGAGGCTTCGGAAATTTCCCCTCACGCACCCAAGTCCATATTGTTTTTTCGGTCACTGGTAACAGTCCGATGCGCTCAGGCTTGGCATTGACTTTGCGCTTCATGCCTGCATTTTCGCCTGTCTTGATGGTGTAGATTTTTTCGGGGGTAGATGGTGCGCTCGCTAATTGCTTAATACGAGCGTATTTTTCATGTGCTGACATATTGCACCCTTGCAAGTTGTAAAGCGTTATTGCTTGGGTGAAGTATGTTTTTTAATAATTATTAGAGTTATGACATCGAATGCAGATTACTTTTCACTACTTTGATCTGATAAATAGAATAGATATGCACTCTCATTACTTCTTGAATTTAAGAGTTTTTTTGCAAAAGGTATGATTGTTTCTCGCAATTGTTTTCCAGTGTATTGACCATGAGGGAATAAAAACTCTGCCAGTGTATCGTACTCAATGTGATGGTCTGTTAGCCTCTGCCAAAGAAGAATATCAATGACCTGTAGTGTTCTAAAGTTTTTAAACTTTCTTATAAACTCTTTAGGAGGTAGGAGTTTTGGCCTCTGCTTTAGTTGATTTCTCAATTTTTTTAAATGCTTTTTTATATCTGCAAGGATTGCATCATCCGAAAAATCAAGATTAATACTAATTGCTGGGTATTCATCATACTCATCTATATTGCGTCTATGCGCGTATTCTAAACGCGCCTCTATATCATCACTTATAATTTTAATTGGACGTATATATGGCCTAGTATCGAATAGAAGGCGCGGAAGTATATCAAGCGGCCTTTTCATGTTTGGTACTCTACCAAGTTGGGGGTGGTCTAAGAAATCTGACTCCGCTCGCCCCTCAATCCACCGTAGATATGACTTTTTATCATCCTCAATGATTTGCTCCCTAGTTCTTGGTGATGGAGTATATTCAACGCGCTTGCCTTCAATAATTTTAAAGCGTTTTATTGTTATAAATTTCTTATTCTTACGGTCATCCTCTGTAACTGGAGTGATGTAATCATCCTTAAATATGGAATTAATGTGATATGAGGTATTTTGCCTATCTCGGATTTCGTGAGTTAGCCCCACAACACTAAATTTTTTATAATGTTCGTCATATCTCTTATTATTAAAAAATTCAGGTATCTTTTTTTTATCGCTTATGCGTTTCAATTCATGCCTCCCACAGCATCCCCCAAAAGTAGCTAGGTAAACAAGTTGGGTGCTTGCTTGTCGGATGCCTCCTATACCTAGCAATCTGAATATAAGCGAAATGACAAGTTACTGCCAATCATTGAACGTCCTAGCTTGTCGCTTACACTGTCTTTTTAAATAAAATAATGTCGGGGTCATCCTCTTTGTGTAGGTGGTCGGCTAGTTCTTCAATGTCGGGGTTGTAATAGGTATTAATTAGAATACCAATGGTTTTATGACCTGTGATTTTTGCCAGTACCTCTACTGGGAGTTTTGAATTTTTAACCATCCGTGAAATAGCTTCATGTCGGGTGTCGTGGAAAGTTAAGTCTTTAATTCCTAATTTACCTTTCACCACTTGGTTAAAATATGCTGACAATGCACCTCTACCCACTTCACCATCCCCGACCTTGCTTTTAACGGTACATACATCAGTTTCATCTATACCTCGCATATAACTTAAAAGCTCAATAGCTCGCTTAGATAGAGGGACTTTTCTAGCTGTACCGTTCTTTGTGAGTTCAAGTTCAACGTGCTTGTCGTAAACGTCTGCCCACTTTAAGCCTGTTATCTCGCCTGCTCGCATCGCCGTTTCAATTGCAAAGAGAAATGCCCAAGCGGTCTGCTGTTTTTTAGTGACTGGTTGAGAACGCCCATCATATTTGAATGCCTGCAAAATTTGGTCTATTTCATCCTGAGAGATACGTCTATTTCTACTAGGTGACTGCTTCGGCTTGGCTATGTCGTCCAGTGGGGAGTTGGTCATAATTCTTAGTTCTTGTCGTGCATACTTGAATACAGCACTCAATAAGCCTAAATCTCTAGCGACTGTTGCACTCTTGACCTTTTTTAGCCGTTCATCCCTAAATTGAATCATATCTAGCTGCCCTAGTTGGTTTACTGGTTTTTTCATCAATCGGGGAAATGATTTTATATAGCCATTTAAAATGACAGTTTCCACACGCCCACCTCTTTTGTGTGGTGTGACCTTTTCCATGTAAAGCCTTATCAAGTCGGCAAAACTCATCTCTGATAAATCTTTAATCTTTTCTTGTCGTTTTTGCTCAGTCGGGTTAATGCCCTCCGATACTTGTTTTTTTATCTCATCACGTCTTAAACGTGCATCTTTAGCATTCAGCACCTTTGGATATTCGCCAAGTGTGATGGTGTTTTTCTTTCCATCGAGCGTATATAGCACTTTCCAAGTTTTGCGACCTGTAGGGGATACAAATAGATAAAGCATCTCGCTATCGTGGATTTTTTGCAGCTTGGAGGTTGGTTTTATGGCATCAATTTGAAGTTTAGATAGCATAATTTTTACCTCGATAATTCATATAGTTAGAGTGTCTTTAAATTTATGGCAATTGATTTTTCGGGTGAGGTTTTTAGGAAAATGAAGCCATTTTTTAAAGGTTTTCATCAAACAATGGCAATGGATTTCTTCATATTGTGGCAATGGATTATTTTTAACCTCCATTTTAACCTCCCACTTTAACCTCTTGTTAGTATATTGTAGGTTTTTGCACTACACAACAAAAAGGCTCAATCCCTTACAGAATCAAGCCTTAGCGTTGTGTTTGGTTATGGTGAGTTTTTGCTAGTATATTGCCATGTGATTGCGATGGATCATCTCCAACGAACGTGCCTCGCCTAACACCTGATGCACTTTGTCAGAAGCCAAGCCTTTGACCAAATCTGCAGAACGTGAACTAAAATTAACACGTCCCACAGCGACACGATGACCTTGTGTATCTACACACTCCACCACATCGCCACGTTCAAAATGCCCTTCTACCGCTTTTACACCCACAGGCAATAAACTGCGATGATTTTCTTTAATGGCTTTGACTGCGCCATCATCAATCACCAAACGTCCTGCCGTTTGTAAATGTGCCGCCAACCACTGTTGATGCGCTGCAATACGGTCATTGTCAGTAATGAACAGTGTACCCAACATTTCGCCCGCCATTAAACGCGCAAGCACATTGTCACTTTCACCACTGGCAATTAAAGTTGGACAACCCGATTTAGCCGCCAAACGCGCTGCACGGACTTTGGTCAGCATGCCACCGCGCCCAAACTTGCCGCCACCACCCGCCATATCAAACAGACTTTCATCCAAAGCACGTACAGTATGGAACAGTTTTGCGTTTGGATTAGAACGTGGGTCGGAGTCAAACATGCCTTGCTGATCGGTCAAAATAATCAACAAATCTGCATGTACCTGCCCTGCCACCATCGCAGCCAAAGTGTCGTTATCACCAAAGCGAATTTCGTCAGTAGACACTGTGTCATTTTCATTAATGACTGGTATCACGCGCCATTCAATCAGGTTTTGCAATGCATCGCACGAGTTTAAATAACGACGACGATCTGCCAAATCATCATGGGTTAATAGGACTTGTGCAGTTTGAATCTGGTGTTTTTCCAGCACACTTGACCAAGTTTGAATCAAGCCCATTTGACCAATGGCAGCGCATGCCTGAAGACTGGGTAGATCGGTGGGTCGATGCTCAAGTTTCATTCGCACCATACCTTCAGCCACAGCTCCCGATGACACTAAAATAATTTCGTGTCCAGCATTGTGTAGATCTGCAATTTGTCCCGCCCAATGCGAGATTGCATCCAAATCTAAACCTTGCCCATTGGCTGTGAGTAAAGATGATCCGATTTTAACAACGATTCGTTTACAACCCTTGAGCTGACGTTGCCCATCTACCACTTCTATCATCTTGTCCTCAGTCACTTTTTGTAGCGCTTAGCGTACGTAGTACACTTCTACTTCGCCATCTTCACCATCATCGTCTTCGTCATCATCGCCCAGCATACCTGCAAGACGTTGCTGACGGCGCATCTCACGATACGCTTCTTTCGCGGCAATGGTTTGTTCACGTGTTTCAGCTTCCAGCTGATCACGGAATGCTTTCATTTCTGCTGCGTACTCAGGATCTTCAACTTCGCGTTCACGTTGTTGCTCAATTTGATCCATCAAGTAATACACCACTTGCTGTGTACCTTCAGACATTAAGCCTGAAGTTTTGAACACAGGACCATCCCACTGCAATTCTTCAAGAATGTGTTTACACCATTCTTCACGTGAATCTTCAGGAAGTTGATCAAGTTTATTCAACACCAACACGATTGGTAACTTTGCCAAAGTTGGAGAGAATTTTTCCAACTCTTGCAGAATTGCTTTGGCATTGTACGCAGGATCAGAACCATCAATAGGTTGAACATCCACAATGTGCAGTAAAATACGAGTACGCGCCAAGTGTTTCAGGAAGCGAATCCCCAAACCTGCGCCTTCTGCTGCACCTTCAATTAGTCCTGGAATATCTGCCATGACAAAAGAACGATGACGATCTGCATCCACCACGCCTAAATTTGGCACCATGGTGGTAAATGGATAGTCAGCAACTTTTGGTTTTGCCGCAGACACGGCACGAATAAAGGTCGATTTACCCGCGTTTGGCATGCCTAGCAAGCCTACATCGGCAAGGACTTTCAACTCCAGACGGATTTCACGAAACTCACCTTTCGTACCATGCGTGAATTTACGCGGTGTACGGTTGGTAGATGATTTAAAGTGAGTATTCCCTAAACCACCATCACCGCCTTGAGCGACCAATACTTTCTGACCGCTTTCGACTAAATCTGCAATAATATCGCCAGAGTCTGTATCAACAATGGTTGTGCCCACTGGAACGGTCAAAACGACAGATTCACCACCACGACCTGCACAGTTTGCGCCCGAACCGTTTTTACCACGTTCAGCGCGAAATTTACGGGTATAACGATAATCTACAAGGGTGCTTGCGTTGTCGTCGGCTTGAATAAAAATACTGCCGCCACGACCACCATCACCGCCATCTGGCCCACCAAATGGTACAAATTTCTCTCGGCGAAAACTGGCTACGCCATTGCCACCGTCGCCAGCCTCTACGGTAATGACTGCTTCATCAACAAAGCGCATCTTGCCAATCCTCTAAAACTTTAAAAGCCGTATATTCTGCCATATTTTAGAGAATTTCTCGAATTATATTTATGCAATCGTATGCGTAGATGCTTTTTATCCTTGATTGTTCAAAACACTCATTTCTTTTAGCAATGATATGATCGTTTTTTCTTATTTCTCCTTCCTCATCTAAGTTCTTATAGTGCTTTAACCCTTGTTTGCTTTCTGTCGCCATGTCTAATGCTGTTGCCACCACAACCACGCCTGCTTTATCGCCTAAATTTATTTTACTCATAGCAACCGCCTGTGGCTTGTGTGCGGGATCGGCATATTTTAATCAGCCTTTAATTTATTCAATTGAAAAAAGTTTAGGAATTAGCACCAGTCAGGCAGGCTTTGCTGTGGTTTTGGCACAAATAGGCTATGGACTAGGTTTAATGTTACTCGTGCCTTTAGGTGACTTGCTAAATAAGCGTAAATTGATTGTCAGTCTGATGGTTTTTGCTGCGTTTTCGCAAATTTTGCTGTCTTTTAGCAGCAATTTAGCCATGCTGTATTTCTTTACCGTATGTGCCACTTTTGGTGCGATTTCTGCACAAGTGCTTATTCCATTTGCATCTAGCATCAGTCCACCTGAATCGAGTGCTGCCATTGTCGGCAAATTGATGAGTGGCTTGGTAATGGGGATTATTTTATCGCGCACTTTCGCGGGTTTTGTATCGACCTATTGGTCTTGGGAAGCTGTCTATTTCAGCAGCGGCATCATCACCCTACTTTTTGCAGGCTTAATGTGGACAAAACTTTCCTCTACAGCTGCCAATAAAAATTTGACTGTGGCAGGCATTTATCGTTCTTTAATTCAGTTGGCTATAACCCAACCACATTTAATTCGTAGAGCGTGCGCGGGCGCTTTGGGCTTTGCCATTTTGTCCTTGGTTTTTACTTCCATGACT
This sequence comes from Acinetobacter sp. YH12058, assembly GCF_013419805.1. NCBI lineage: Bacteria > Pseudomonadati > Pseudomonadota > Gammaproteobacteria > Moraxellales > Moraxellaceae > Acinetobacter > Acinetobacter sp. YH12058. Next base: position 236,271 of record NZ_VOZL01000002.1, on the reverse strand, counting down.
TTTGTTTTAGCCAATCCGCCTTATTATTTTAGTGATTTTCAAATTGGGCTTTTTGGTTTATTGGGTGTGATTGGAATTTTCTCGTCAAGTTGGTCGGGTAAAACGGTCGGCAAAGGTCGTGAGAATTTTGTCGCAATATTATGTATTGGCTTGATGTTGTTTTCTTGCATTCCACTCTTTTTTGCACAGCAGAATATTGTGGCTTATGCCGTTGGCGTATTGATGAGTTATTTTGGTCTAACTGCTTTTCACGTATTGAATCAAAACTTGGTGTACCGAATTGATGCCACCGCACGTTCCCGCATTAATGCGGTATATATGACTATTTATTTTTCAGGTGCAGCACTTGGTTCACTGACGGCGGTCTACGCATGGCAACACCGGGGCTGGATGGGTTGTGTTGTCAGTATTTTGGTATTTGCCATCGGGATTTTGCTGATTGATCGTTATGATTTTTCACATCGACGCACTATTTAATCATCCAGAATGTGCTTTGGAGTAGGAACATCTACAGCAACTTCCCTAAAAGATGAGTAATCCATTAGTGAGAAGATTGCTGTGAAGTTTCAGGCAAATGCTGTTCTAAATACTCAATCAGTTGATTCACTCTTGCTGCAATTTGTGAGCCTTCAAAAGTGAGTTGATATTCCACTTTAGGCGGCACCGTTGGGTAAACTGTACGTAAAATTAACCCATCTTGCTCAAGAGTTTTCAGGGTTTGCGCCAGCATTTTTTCACTCACCCCTTCAATGCGCTGTCTTAGCTCACTAAAGCGGTGCAAACCTTCGCTTAAACAATGCAACACCAACATTGACCATTTATTGGCTAAATGTTCTAAACGAATCCGTGATGGACAATCTTTAGCAAGGACTTGCCCGAGTAAGTGACTGGTTGCATATTGCATAACGGTATCCTTCTGTTATTTCTATTGTTCAGGCTTTGAAAGCTTGAAAGCAAAATCAAATCTACTTACTTTTTAGCATAGACTTTATTTTGGTAAGTTTAGGATAGCGTATTAGGTGGAAATTTCAACACTCATCCTTATATTTAAGAATGAAATAAATGCAAAAAAAAGAGCTTCATTTGAAGCTCTTTTTGATTTTAAATTCTGTATCTACAAATTATGCATTTGTTTCAGCAGGAACTTTAGGATAGCTTACGCCGCCCATTTGTTCAGCAATACGCAATACTTGGCAGCTATAACCCACTTCGTTGTCATACCAAACGTAAGCAGTTAAACGGTTGCCTGAAGTAATGGTTGCTTGCGCATCAAATACACCTGCAGTACGCGAACCAATGAAGTCACTTGAAACCACTTCAGTCGAGTTGGTATAACCAATTTGACCTTGAAGATTAGAGTGAATTGAAATTTGACGAATGTATTCGTTCACTTCTTCGCGATCTACTTCTTTCTCAAGCGTTAAGTTCAAGATTGCAAGTGATACGTTTGGCGTTGGAACACGTACAGAGTTACCTGTTAATTTACCTTGTAATGCAGGCAATGCTTTCGCCACTGCTTTTGCTGCACCTGTTTCGGTAATAACCATGTTTAATGTTGCTGCACGACCACGACGATCTGCCTTGTGATAGTTATCAATCAAGTTTTGGTCGTTAGTGAATGAGTGAACAGTTTCAACGTGACCATTCACAACGGTGTACTTGTCATGCAACACTTTTAAAGTTGGTGTAATCGCGTTTGTTGTACAGCTTGCCGCAGAAATGATGGTATCTTCATCAAGAATGTCAGCTTGGTTAACACCGTAAACCACGTTTTTCATGTCACCTTTACCAGGTGCAGTTAAAATTACGCGTGCAGCGCCTGGGCATTGAAGGTGTTGTGCAAGACCTTCTGCATCACGCCATTTACCCGTGTTGTCAATCACTAATGCATTGTTGATGCCATAAGCCGTATAGTCTACTTCAGATGGGTTAGATGCATAGATCACTTTAATGAAGTTACCATTTGCGATAATTGCTTCATTTTCTTCATCTACAGAAATCGTGCCTGCAAATGGACCATGAATAGAGTCGCGACGCAATAAAGACGCACGTTTTTCTAAATCACCATCAGATGATTTACGTACCACAATTGCTTTAAGGTTTAAGCCACGGCCAAGACCAGATTGACCAATGATTAAACGCGCAAGGATACGACCAATACGACCAAAACCGTAAAGTACAACATCTTTGCTTTCTACAGTTGTTGGATTGCCCGCTAAAGATTTCACAGCGTCTGCAACAAATGCATTTACATCGCCGCCTTTTTCTTTATATTCAACAGCAAGTTTACCTAAGTCGATTTCTGCTGAACCGATGTTGTCTACTTTTGCCAAAGCTTCAAGCAATGGGAAAGTGTGAACAACTGAAAGTTCTACGTCCATCATACGAGTACGACGGTGTGCTTTCAAAATTTGAATCACAGAACGGTTAACTAAAGAACGACCAAAAACTGAAACCATGATATTTTTTTCACGGTACAACTGACCGAGTAAAGCAATCATACGTTCCGCGATTTCTTCACGGTTTTTCCAGCGACCTTGGTGCTCTGCGTGTAGGGCGATGATAGTCTCTTTGCTCACAGATACGTCCTCTAATTAATTGTATATCTAGGCATGAATTTCAAAACCCGATAATTGTAATGGAATTGTCGTCAAGATTGAATCAAAAGCTGGTACTGACCCGACTATTTTCCTATATATTCACTATAAATTCATAAAATAGTTGTAATTATTTTTGTGATTTTAGTTTTTTCAACAAAAGTTCAATTTTTTAGAAGAAAAAGAGGATGATGCCAAACTCGATTATCCTCTTGGAAATTTGAATATCTCACCACAGCGACGGCTTTTATTGTCCAGATGACTGTTGAATCTTCTGCTGTAAATCTTGCTGATTCATTTTTTGTTTTCTTAAATGCAAACACCCTTCAACCACCAATAATGCAACTGCCAACCAAATTGGGATATAAGTCAGCCACTCCCCTGCTTCAACTCGTTCACCTAACAACATAGACACAAAAGCCAACAGCACAGGTTCTAAATAACTCAGTAAACCAAAAATCACAAAAGGCAAATGGCGGCTGGCCAAAATATAACTGCCAAGTCCCAATGCACTTAAAAAGCCCAATCCAAGTACCGACCAAATTAAATATGGAAAAGCTGCGATGACATTTACACTGTCACTATAATAAAAGCCTAAATATACCGCGACAGGAATAACTAGCAGTAAATCCCACCAAAACCCGCCCAAGTGATCGGTTTGAAAGACCCGACGTAAAAAGAAATATAAAGGATAGGCAAATGCCACATATAAGGTTTCCCACGCCACCGTGCCAATGCGCCAGATTTCATGACTGACACCTAGCACGGCTAAGGCAACTGCTGCCATCTGCCAAGTCGATAACTTTTCTTTATATAGCACACAGCCAAGCAAAACCATGATCAAAGGCAATAAGAAATAACCCAAAGAAACCTGCAAACCACGCCCGTTAATCGGCCCCCACAAAAATAACCACAATTGCGTAGTGCATAAAAAAGAACTAAAAATCAGCCAAAGTATGAATTGTGGTTGTTGTTTGAGCCGCTGAAAAATCGCGGAAATATGTTTTAAATCTCCCGACCACCACATAAACAAAGTTAGGAGTGGCAAAGTTGCCAACATACGCCACGCAAAAGTTTCTTCGCTGTCTAAAGGTTTGAGTAATTGGGTATAAAAATACAGCACCCCAAAAGTGACCGATGCTAAAACCGATAGTGCAATGCCTTTATACATCCGACTCTCCCCTATATCAGTCGGCATTATACTCATATATACGTTGTTTTAGAGATTGATCGAATGTTCAAAATTTAAAATGACAGGATATAAAAAACCACGCAGCTTTTGCGTGGTCAATTGGTCTGCATACGTTTGTCTGCTTATATCTATAAGTAGCTCTGGAGCTGCTGCAACTTAGTCTGACTTTTTAGTTTGCGTATGTCTGGTATAAATCACATCACTTAAGTCATAACCGAGTGATTTGGCATAGTTCAGATATTCAGTCACGACAGCCTGATCAGGATGCGGCGTACGTGAAAGTACCCATAAATATTTACGGCGTGGTTCACCCACCAAGGCAGTTTGATAGTCATCATCTAGCTTTAACACCCAATAATCACCACGCCCTACAGGCAACCAACGAATGACTTCAGGTAAAAAGCTAACTTTGAGTTTGCTGTTAAAAGGCGCATTTTGTACAAAAGCTTCGCCCAAAGCACGCATTTGTTTGCCATCTTTTGCAATACAACGGTTATCCACCTGCACATTGCCATTTTCATTCAATGTATATGCTGCTGTTACATTTGAACCGCATTTGTTTTGGAAATATAAAGGCTTTCTTGCAACCTCATACCAAACGCCTAAATATTTATCTAATTCGACTTTTTCTACCGTTTTCATCGGTTCATTGGTTTTGGAATATGCCATAGTCGCAGCACCCAAACCAATCAGCACCACACCACCAAGGGCAATTTTGGCAAGTCGCGCACCTGCAAACGGAAGTTTTTTAGCCATTGTCCCAACCTCTAAACTCTAATGTTCAGTCAATTTTGTTTATCTTCTTCAAAAATAACCGCAAGCATTTCAATTTACTGTATGGATATGTAATTTTTGCAACTCAAATTTTACATAGCAAGTTTAGTATGCAAACTCGCACTTACACTGACAGTGCAATTCGCCCCAATTTAGCCAGATTGCAACATTTGCGCTTTTAAACGCAAAATTTCATCACGTAAACGAGCCGCTTGTTCAAATTGCAGTTCTTTAGATGCTTTCAACATCTCTTTTTCAAGTTTGGCAATATGTTTGGCATACAGTTTAGGATCAGCCAAAATGTGCTGTTCATCGTCACTTAAAGCACGGCTTTGTGCATTGATTTTTTCATCAATTTGCTCATCGTTCAGCACTTCACCTGTGTCGATTTCTTTAATCACCTGACGCACTGCACTACGTGGAGTAATGCCGTGCAATTCATTAAATTCAATTTGTTTGGCACGACGACGCTCTGTTTCATCTATCGCCTTTTGCATTGAATCGGTAATGCGATCTGCATATAAAATTGCTTTACCTTTCAAGTTACGTGCTGCACGTCCAATGGTTTGAATCAACGAACGTTCTGAACGTAAAAAGCCTTCTTTGTCGGCATCTAAAATTGCCACTAAAGACACTTCAGGCATGTCTAAACCTTCTCGTAACAGGTTAATGCCAACCAAGACATCATGCACGCCTGTACGTAATTCGTGAATAATTTTGACGCGTTCTACGGTATCAATATCAGAGTGTAAATAAGCCACTTGAATGCCGTATTCTTTTAAATACGAGGTCAAATCTTCAGCCATGCGTTTGGTTAAAGTGGTGACCAACACCCGCTCATTCAATTCTTTACGCAAATTGATTTCAGACAGCACATCATCCACCTGCGTTAACACAGGACGAATTTCAATTTCTGGGTCAATCAATCCTGTTGGACGCACCACTTGCTCTACAATTTGTTGCGATTTTTCCAACTCATATTGTGCAGGTGTAGCGCTCACATAAATTGTGGATGGGACGATGCGCTCCCATTCTTCAAATTTCATTGGACGGTTGTCTAACGCACTAGGTAAACGGAAACCATAATTCACCAAGTTTTCTTTACGTGATCGGTCACCTTTATACATCGCGCCAATTTGCGGAACGGTCACGTGCGATTCATCAATAATCAGCAAGGCATCATCAGGTACATAATCAAACAAAGTGGGCGGTGCTTCGCCTGCAGGTCGTCCAGACAAATGTCGTGAATAGTTTTCGATGCCGTTGGTATAGCCCAATTGCTGCATCATTTCTAAATCATAGCGGGTACGTTGTTCTATGCGCTGCGCTTCTAGCAATTTGTCATGTTCGCGAAAAAACACCAAACGCTCTTTTAGTTCTTCTTTAATGGTACCAATCGCACGTTCCAAATTATCCTTAGGCGTAACATAGTGACTTTTAGGATAAATAGTCACGCGCGGCACTTTACGCACCAATTTGCCTGTTAATGGATCAAACCAACGAATCGAATCGACTTCATCATCAAATAATTCTATGCGAATAGCATGCTGATCAGATTCAGCAGGGAAAATATCTAAAATTTCACCACGAATACGGTAAGTACCGCGCAAAAACTCTAGCTCATTACGGCTATATTGCATTTCCACCAAACGACGGATCAAATCATCACGATTCACCCGATCACCTTGCACCACATGCAGCAACATGCTCATATAAGCATTGGGGTCACCCAAACCGTAAATTGCAGATACCGATGCGACAATAATGGCATCACGACGCTCTAGCAAAGCACGTGTGGCCGAGAGTCGCATTTGGTCAATATGATCATTAATAGCCGCATCTTTTTCAATAAAAGTATCGGAAGATGGTACATAGGCTTCAGGCTGATAATAGTCATAATAACTGACAAAATATTCGACTGCGTTGTTCGGAAAGAACGCTTTAAACTCACCATACAACTGCGCTGCCAGCGTTTTGTTATGTGCCATGACAATGGTCGGACGCTGTGTTCTGGCAATCACATTGGCCATGGTATAAGTCTTACCTGAGCCTGTAACCCCAAGTAATAGCTGATCATGATAGCCCTGTTCTATCCCTTGAACCAATTTTTCAATGGCTTGTGGTTGGTCACCCGCAGGTTGATAGTTGGTGACTAAATCGAAAGGTTGCTTATCACTCACAAATGCAGCTCTCAGGTTTGATGCGACCTAATATTTTAGCAGATTTACCTACACTCAGGACATCCGAATATGTTGTGGCGATGTTGCGTAGCTACAAAGCCATTGCTCGGTTTTAATTCTGTAGTGGACGCTGTTAGAACGAAGATGTGCTACGACTAAATTGAGCACGGGGAAACTGCTTTAAGACTTGACCCACTGGCTATTCAAAGGCAACATGAAATTTCAGGACGACAACCATAAAAGCACACATTCATGACTTACCAATATCACGACGAATCAATTATCAAAAGCCTCCCTGAAGATACTGTTTTCGTATTTGGCAGTAACATGGCAGGACAACATGCAGGTGGTGCAGCACGAACAGCCAAAGAATTTTTTGGTGCCGTTGAAGGCGTCGGGCGCGGTTGGGCAGGACAAAGTTTTGCCATTCCAACCATGAATGAACATTTACAACAAATGCCACTATCGCAAATTCAGCACTATGTGGATGACTTTAAAATCTATGCCAAAAACCATCCTAAAATGAAGTATTTTTTAACTTCAATTGGTTGTGGTATTGCAGGTTATACGGTTGAAGAAATTGCCCCTATGTTTAAAGGCATTGCCCATAATGTGATTTTTCCTGCGTCGTTTCGTCCTTTTGTCGAAAAAGCATTGCCTAAACTAACGCAAAAATTACTACACACCATTTACCGTGATTCTGTGATTTTTACCCCTGCCACCGATGAATTAATTGAAGTCTTGGCATTGAGCGATAATGAAAAAGCCTTGGCTAAAATCATATTGAATACACAAATGTACCCAACTGACAGCAATGGGCGTGATCGGGTCTTTGAAATTCAGGATATTTTGCACAACTTAAATGGTAAGGTATTCGAGTTCCAAAATAATTCAGAAGGCCCAATGCTATTTGGTGCAGCGATTTTGGCTTTATTGGAATTGTATAATATCAACGAGCAAGATTTTAGCGATGTATGGCATGGCGTACGTGAAATCTCGCCGCCAAAACCTGCCAACAAAGCGCGTAAGCATGTTCGTTAATTTCAATACTTTTAAATCCCCATCAATAAAAAATGCCACGTAATTGTGGCATTTTTTTAGCGCTTACCCATCGAACGACGAGTACCACGTGGCGGTGGCCAAGTCTTATCCGCATATTGCTCAGGTTTAGGACGCACCGAATTATGTACCGCCTGATCATTATCCTGCGCTGTGTTTGGCATTGGGAATGGGAGATTCACCAATGGTTTTTTTGAAGTAGGCTGCTGCTTACTCATGACCATCACTCTTATAAAATTTGGACTATTTTAAAGTTTTTTGCCGCCCGATGCGAGAAACTTCCACCTCACAGCAGTTTTAATCACGATTTCATAGGAAATTGGTCTAATTTGGTGATTTTTTATTAATTTGATGCAATTTTAAACGACGCAGACATCGAATTTAGGCTAAGATAATATGCTTTTTATTTTTTTATCCCTATAAGAAGGAATATGCCGTGGACGTACGTCTCTCTGATCGTGTCAATGCCATCAAACCGTCCCCAACACTTGCAGTAACCAATAAAGCCGCTGAACTTAAAGCTGCGGGTCATAACGTTATTGGTTTGGGTGCAGGTGAACCGGATTTCGATACACCACAACACATCAAAGATGCAGCTATTGCAGCAATTAATAACGGTTTTACAAAATATACTGCTGTTGACGGTACGCCTGGTCTTAAAAAAGCCATTATCGCAAAATTAAAACGTGACAATAATCTTGACTACCAAGCGAACCAAATTTTGGTGTCTTGTGGTGGTAAGCAATCATTCTTTAACTTGGCGTTGGCTTTGTTAAACAAGGGTGATGAAGTGATTATCCCTGCACCGTTCTGGGTAAGCTATCCAGATATGGTGATTATTGCTGAAGGCGTGCCAGTCATTGTGGAATGTGGTGAAGAACAACGTTTCAAAATCACGCCTGAACAATTAGAAGCTGCGATCACTGACAAAACACGTTTAGTGGTGTTAAACAGCCCATCTAACCCTACAGGTATGATCTACACCAAAGCTGAATTAGAAGCTTTGGCTGCTGTACTACGTAAATACCCTGAAGTATTCATTGCATCTGACGATATGTATGAACCAATCCGTTGGGATGATGAGTTCTATAACATCGCGACAGTTGCACCAGACCTTTATGACCGCACAATCGTATTAAACGGTGTGTCTAAAGCTTATGCAATGACTGGCTGGCGTATTGGCTATGCAGCGGGCCCTGCTAAACTAATTGGTGCGATGAAGAAAATTCAATCTCAATCGACTTCTAACCCAACTTCTATTTCGCAAGTTGCTGCAGAAGCTGCATTGAACGGCCCACAAGACGTACTTGAGCCAATGGTTGAAGCATTCAAACGCCGTCACGACTTAGTTGTAAATGGTTTGAATGACATCAAAGGTATTTCTTGCTTACCTGCAGATGGCGCATTCTATGCGTATGCAAACATCAAACCATTGATTCGTGCGAAAGGCTTAAAATCTTGCACAGAATTCTCTGCTTGGTTATTGGAAGAAACTGGTGTTGCCGTTGTTCCTGGTGATGCGTTCGGTTTAGGCGGTTTCATGCGTATTTCTTATGCAACTGCAGACGAAGTGCTTGTAGATGCGCTTGCACGTATCAAAAAAGCAGCAGAATCAATTGAAGGTGTAGATGAAGCGATTGCTTCAATCGAAGCTGAAAAAGCTGCCAAATAATCTAAACCTGTTTAGATGAACAAAACCCACGATTGAATCGTGGGTTTTTGTTTTAATTACGTTTTTTCACTCATCATTTTTCCTCATTTCTGAGGAGAGAGATCACAAATAACACTTTTAAAAAGCCTCAAGATCATTTCTTGATAGATATAAGAAATTCAATAAAAGACCAAACCCGCTGCAATCTAAACGGTTTTATACACGTGGTTTAGTTAAAATCACCATCAAAATACCACATAACACAATCAAGGTTGCCACGACCTTCAACAGGGTGAGTTGTTCGCCTAGAAAAATTACACCGCCTAAAATCGCCAAACACGGCACAGAAAGTTGCACAGTACTTGCGGTAATGTGATCAATTTTTTTCACAATGCTGTACCACAACACATACGCTCCAGCCGAAGCCAATGCACCCGACAAGACCGCCAAAACCACCCCCTGCCAAGTGATAAAACTTTCGGGTAAATACCAAAGAAAAAATACAGCAACAAGCGGAGTCGCCAGAATGAAATTAGACAGAGTATTAGTTAAAGCATGCTGCATCGTCTTTGCAGTAATGCTATAAAAACCCCATGCAATACCTGCCAGTAACATCATCAGCGCATATTTGAACGTTGGCGTACTGGCTTCAGGCAATAGCAACAAGCCCATCCCCAATACAGCACAGCCTAACCCGACCCAGCGCGGCAAAGTCATGCGCTCACCATGCAAAATTGCATAACTGATCATGGTGATTTGCACTGCGCCAAATAGAATCAATGCACCAATGCCTGCATCTATATGCAAATATGCCAACGAAAAACCGAGTAGATATACAGCAAGGCTTAATGCAGATTTCCATTGGAATTGAATTGGTTGTTGAACCTGCAAAACAGCATAGAATATGCCTAAGCACACTGCCCCACTGCCAACCCTGAGCAAACTAAAACTCATAGGGTCAATTTGCTGTTCAGCCAATGCCAAACGACACAGCAAAGAATTTGCAGCAAATGCGAGCATGGCAATGCATATTTTAATCCACACGGCTGAATATCCTTTTCAAGCTGTTCGCAAATTTTTATCGCAGTTTATAACACTATTTTGGTGCGAGTCATTTAACTCGATTCAATGCAAATCTATTTGGCTGGCAATGATCAATCATCATAGATTAAACACTGTTTTTCAACGCAGTAATCAGTTCTGATTTAGACACTGTAGGTTGAGATGTTCCTTTATATTCACATAAATAGCGAAAAGTAAAGTCTAATTCTACACGCAATTGTTTTTGTTCAGACACAGACCACACGCGTGAACGGTTACTCCCCGAAAGCGCGCTGCCCGCCAGTTGGTACAAATACAAATCATGATCACGCTGCAATGGTTTTTTTGTGCCGTTGTCTGGATGGTCTGAAAGCAATTGGCAGGTCGATTGAATGAGCCATTTTTCACTAAACCACAACTGCAATAAATCGCCCAAATACAAATCTTGAGGTGCCAAAGGCCAGACATGAATAAACGCGCCTTCTACAGCAGTGTAGTATTGTTCAGGCGTAGACAAGATAGAAAGATAATGTTCTTGATAATAAGAAAATTGAGAAAAAATGTCAGAAATGCTGAGCGTATTCATTCGCTTACTCCGATTTAGCCATTTTAGTGCTGGCAAGTTGGGTTAAATCCACACTGTTTAAGATGCTACTTAAACGCTTTGTTCTGTTACTCAGACTAACAACCGATTTTGTGTAACGCAAGTCTTGTGGGTGATTTTTTAATAAAATTTTGTTTTTTGTTCAAATAAAAAGCATATAAAGTCAAAATGAAAGAAACATGACAATTTATGCTTGACCCTTGCTTAAATCTGCTTATAATCGCATTCAGATTCTCCCATAGCTCAGTCGGTAGAGCGACGGACTGTTAATCCGCAGGTCCCTGGTTCGAGCCCAGGTGGGAGAGCCAAATTCTAAAAAGCCCAAGCATAACGACTTGGGTTTTTTATTGCCTAAAATTTATGGATGATGTGGTCTGTAAATAACCAAGCAGCGATTCATGCCTTAATCGTTCAAAAAGATGAATGTAACTGTTTTGGGCAATTCAGCTTAATGTAATTCCTAATCTTAGCCTTGATCATTTCTAAGTGACTTAGGCAACAATCCACAATCAAAATACCTAAGCAATAACTTGATTGATAAAAAAACGGAACCGAAGTTCCGTTTTCTATCTTAGATCATCTACAAGTTTTAAGCGGCTTGCACAGGCACACCACTATGAAAACGGAACAGATCATCTGGACTTAAAATAAGATTCTTTTCCACTTCACGTATATGCTGAATTCGCCCCTGAATATCTTCTTCAGGGTTTTTCAGTTTTGCTGTTTTTGCTACATCCAAAGCCAGTGCCAAATAATCTTCATAATGCCGTGATTCTGATTTCAGTAAATAACGGTAATACTTACCTAATTCTTCATCTACCAATGGCGCAAGCGCATAAAACCGCTCGCATGAACGTGCTTCTACAAAGGCACCTATCACCAAAACATCAATTAGTGCTTCAGGTTCATAGGTACGGATTTCTTTACGTAAACCGCCTGCATAACGCCCTGCACTTAAACCCTGCCACATTTGCCCACGCTTTGCCATGAACTCTAGCACCTGCTCATAATGCAGCATTTCTTCGCGTACCAACTGTGCCAGTTTGACCTGCAAATCGGTAAAAAAGCTGTAACGAAACATCAGATTCATGGCTGTGCCTGCTGCTTTTTTCTCACAGTTAGCATGATCTTGCATCAAAATATCTAAATTATTTAATGCTTCGTTCAACCATTCTTTGGGTGTTTCGCAGCCTAAAAATGCTATCACAGGCTGCATCAATTCATCATAATTTATGCTGGACATAACGTTTCAAATTTTATCTTTCAATTTTAAATATGCAGATTAACGCGCTGCATCAATCGCAGCTTTCATGCGTTTAACAGCCTGTTCCAAGCCGACAAATACAGCATCACCAATTAAAGCATGACCAATATTTAACTCATGGATGTGTTGAATAGCGGCAATTGCACCTACATTGTCCAAGTTCAAGCCATGCCCTGCATTAATCACTAAGCCACGGCTAGCTGCATATTCTACGCCCTGAACAATACGGGTCAATTCGGCTTGCTGTGCAGCTTCATTTTCTGCATTGGCATACGCGCCTGTATGAATTTCAATGGTCGGTGCACCACATGCAACGGCCGCATCAATTTGTGCAAGATCTGCATCAATAAACAGTGACACATCACAGCCAATTGCTGTTAATTCCTGAGTAGCGGCCTTAACTGCTGCAAAATTGCCTACTACATCCAAACCACCTTCAGTGGTTACTTCTTCACGGCGCTCAGGTACCAAACATACATGCTGTGGACGAATTTCTTTGGCAAACTCGATCATTTCTTTAGTAACTGCCATTTCCAAATTCATACGAGTTTTTAGCAACGGACGCATACGACGCACATCATCATCCTGAATATGACGACGGTCTTCACGCAAATGCAAAGTAATCCCCTCTGCACCCGCCTGTTCACAAACTAATGCGGCCTTCACAGGGTCTGGATAGTTCGTGCCACGCGCTTGTCTTAAAGTTGCCACATGGTCAATATTGACACCGAGTAAAGCCATAATAGGTTCCTACATTACGCTTGGGTTTGAGAATTCTGAATCCACAATTGGCGACTTTTTAAAGGTCGATCACCCAACAGTGAACTAATCATTTGTCGATACAGCCGAGACAGTAATTGTAACTGCTCTGGGTTAAAATCCCTACCTTTTTCATAGTCGCACATACTCAGGATCTGTGCGCCAAGCAAATTTGCTCGTGATACTTGCGCGGTGGGGATAAAACCATCATTCAGTTGAAAATGATAATGTAGATTGGGCTGAATCGGCTCTTGGTTCGCATCGACTGAAAAATCAATCGCATAGCCTAATTCTTCCAATAATGCATGTTCAAACTGACGTAAAATTTGTCTTAAGAATAGATTGGGATTTTCTTGACTAGATAAGTGTTGTAAATGCGCCAAAGTCTGGTGATATTGCACAAAAGTTTCTGGCATTTCCACTTCGGCAGAACATAAGCGCAGCACGATTTCATTTAAATAAAAGCCTGAAAAAAATGCATCACCAAAGAAGAAAACCGGTTGATTGACAATTTCCAGCTTGGTGAAATTTTTAAGGTCTGATTTTCCCGAAGCTTGTATGCGAATCGGTTGATATTGTGGCGGTGGCATTTGTCTTAAAATACCATCAACCCGCCCATGTTCGCGGGTAAACAAGTGCACAATATGGCTACGTTCGCGGTATTTTCGATGATGGATTAAATAACCATGCAAGATTTCATTACGCATGATAGCGTCAATTAATCCTGTTCTTTAGAGGATTCTTGTTTGGATTTTTCTTCGTCATCACCATCTGGAATGACAGCACCAACTACAGCAGCAGTGCCTTTCACCACACCCTTTGTAGTTTTGTAGGCAACTTTTACGGGAACTGTCACAACTTTGTGAATACAACCTTGCAAGACAAACATACATGCCACAATGGCCAACACTTTCATCATCACAGTTCCCTTTTCGTCAAACTTAGATATCACTATATCCTAAGCTTTTTAATGCACGTTCATCATCAGACCAACCACCTTTGACTTTCACCCAAAGCGTCAGCATGATTTTTTGCTCGAACATTTTTTCCATGTCGACCCGTGCATCCATACCAATTTTTTTCAGCTTCGCGCCTTTTTCACCAATCACAATGGCTTTTTGACCAGAGCGATCTACAAAAATAGTGGCATCAATATAGGTACATGGTGCTTTCATACGACCCGTTTTTTCATTTAAAACCGCATCTTCAGTTTTAAATGATTCGATTTGCACGGTTAAATCGTAAGGCAGTTCTTCGCCCAATTGGCGCATGATCTTTTCACGGATAATTTCAGATGCCAAGAAACGTTCTGAACGGTCTGTGATTTGATCTAGCGAGTACAACGGTGGCTGGAATGGCAAATAGCGTTCAATCGTGTCACGCAAATGATCTAGGTTCGCGCCGCGCAATGCCGATACAGGTACAATTTCGGCAAAGTTCATTAACTTGGCACGTTCTTGAATAATCGGCAAAGCCTGATTTTTATTCTCAAAAGTGTCGAGTTTGTTAATCACTAGAATCACTGGCATTTCTGCATTTTTCAGCTTTTCTAGGACTAACTCATCATTTTGCGTCCATTTTTGTGCATCTACCACAAACAAAACCAAGTTCACATCACGCAAAGCAGATGATGCAGCACGGTTCATCATTTTGTTGATGGCACGGACTTCTTTTTTATGCATCCCTGGTGTGTCTACAAACACAGCCTGAGATTTTTCACGTGAATCAATTCCCACAATTTTGTGACGTGTGGTTTGCGGTTTACGTGAAGTAATGGATAGTTTTTGACCCAATAAGTGGTTCATGAGGGTCGATTTACCCACATTCGGGCGACCAACAATCGCAACAAAACCACTGCGGAAATCAGATGGAATTTCAGTTCCCTGACCGCTAAAGAATTGGTTAATTAGGTCATTGGCGTCGTTATTCGACTCGTGATCAGCATCTACGTGATCGGAATGGATGGTCATTCAGACTTTTGCTCCAAGAATTTTAAAATATCTGCCGCAACTGCCTGCTCGGCAAAGCGACGGCTTGAACCTTCACCCTTCATTACAGGCAAACTATCGACTCGGCATTCCACAATGAAATGCTGATTCGGTGCATCGCCCTGAATATCTACAACCTCGTAAACCGGGAGAGGTTTTTTACGTGCTTGTAAATACTCTTGTAAGCGTGATTTAGGGTCTTTGAGTTGATCGGTTGGCTCAATATGATCTAAATAAGGGCTGTACCATTTTAGCACAATCGTTTGCAGCAAATTCAAATCACCGCTATCGACATAAATAGCGCCAATAATCGCTTCTACGGTATCTGCCAGTATAGACTCACGATGATGACCGCCAGATTTCAATTCACCTGTACTGAGAATTAAATTTTGGCTGAGCTTTAAATCATTGGCGATTTTGCCTAAGGCTTCCTGACGTACCAGTGTTGCCCGCATGCGCGTTAAACGCCCTTCATTTTCATGTGGATAAGCCACATATAAATAATTGGCAACAATCATTCCCAATAACGAATCGCCTAGAAATTCCAGACGTTCGTAATTGTGTTTATGACTCACCGAGCGGTGAGTCAAAGCCAGTTTAAGCAATTCAGGTTGCTTAAACTGATAACCGATTCGGCTGGCTAGACGGGTCTCATTTAGCTTGGACTGAGCTTTGATCAAAACTTTTCTCGAACTTCATTACAATATCAATATTCAATAAGAAAGGTTTTCTTATTTCATATTCTTTTTTCACTTCTAAACCATCTACGTTGGTCACTTGAGCTACATCTGCAAATTTAATATCGCGAATGTTGTTCATGCTTAAACGCTTGTCCATTTCACCAATAAACTTTTGTGGTGATAGGTTTTTTGGCCCATTCAACAATTGCTCTTCAATTTGATTGTCCAACATTCGATCATCGAAATATGGTCCCCAAACCGCAATTGCCACTTTTGCCATAAATGCAAAACCAATAATTGCAATTAAAATTGCAATATAGGATGCCCCCTGTTGATGACGCATTTTTTATTTTCCTAATCTGCTTTATTAATCAATTTTGCCGTTACGACTAAATGACGGCAAATTAAACCCAGGTTCTTTATGCATCCAGACATAGAATGCACGGCCTGTTAGGTTTTCCTCTGGTACAAAGCCCCAAAAACGACTGTCAGCACTTTGATCGCGGTTATCCCCCATCGCGAAGTAATGACCTTCAGGTACTTTGACTTCCCAATATAAACCATTTTCTGCTGAATATTTACCATTGTCTACATAGTTCAAGAATGGTGCCTGACGCGCCACGTTTACACCTTCAAGTTCGCGCATGGTAAATGTATGCGCGCCTAAAGTTTCCTGATGATAAATTGAAGTAGGTGTATCTAAACTATCTTTTTCACGACTAAACTGGATTGGGGTTTTCGTTACTTTCTCGCCATTAATGCTCAGCTGACCATGATCATAAACAATATGATCGCCTGGTAAACCGACAATACGCTTAATATAACTAATGCTTGGTTGTGGTGGATAACGGAACACCGCAACCTCACCACGTTCAGGTGAACCCACATCTATAATTTTGCTGTTAATAATTGGCAAACGTACACCGTATTCAAACTTATTCACCAAAATAAAATCGCCCGTTTCTAAGGTTGGCACCATAGAATCTGACGGAATATTAAATGGTTCATACAGGAATGAACGCAGTACCATCACCACTGCCAAAACAGGCCAAAAATCATAAGCCCATGTGATAATGAAGTTTTCATTGCCTCGCCCTTTCGTCGCTCTTTGTTTAAATACAAATTTATCGAGCAGCCACACCGCAATAAAAAATAATGTGGCAGGAACGAGAATCAAATTAAAATCAAAATCCATGGGTTTATTATCCTTATAATTTTAGCGTTCGACTTTAAGTACAGCTAAGAAAGCTTCTTGCGGGATTTCAACACTTCCCACTTGCTTCATACGTTTCTTACCTTCTTTTTGCTTGGCAAGTAGTTTCTTCTTACGAGAAACGTCACCGCCATAACACTTCGCAAGTACGTTTTTACGCATCGCTTTCACGGTTGAACGCGCAATAATTTGCGCACCAATCGCAGCCTGAATAGCCACATCAAACATTTGACGCGGAATCAAGTCTTTCATTTTTTCAACCAAGGCAATACCACGGTGACGTGCATCCTGACGGTGACAAATCATCGCTAAGGCATCAACTTTTTCACCGTTAATCAGTACATCGACTTTAACCAAAGATGAACTTTCAAAACGCACAAAGTTATAATCTAACGATGCAAAACCACGTGAACATGACTTCAATTTATCAAAGAAATCCATCACGACTTCTGCCATTGGAATTTCAAAAGTAATAGACACTTGGTTACCCAAGAATTTCATGTCTTTTTGCACACCACGACGCTCAATACATAGGGTCATGACGTTACCCAAGTATTCTTGCGGCACTAAAATATGACATTCCGCAATCGGTTCACGCAAATCTTCTACAGTTGAACCATCAGGCATTTTAGATGGACTGTCGATATAAACCGTTTCGCCATTTTTCATCACAGCTTCATAAATAACCGTTGGAGCTGATGAAATTAGGTCTAAATCGTACTCACGCTCTAAACGCTCTTGTACGATTTCCATGTGCAACATGCCCAAGAAACCACAACGAAAACCAAAGCCCAAAGCATCTGAACTTTCAGGTTCAAAGAACAATGCTGAGTCGTTAATTTGTAGTTTGTGCAATGCTTCACGGAACGGTTCAAAGTCGCTGGCATCAATTGGGAATAAACCCGCATAAACCTGCGGCTTAACTTTTTTAAAGCCTGGTAAGGTTTCTACTTCTGGTGTCGTTGCAAGTGTGATGGTATCACCGACTGGCGCACCGAAAATATCTTTAATACCCGCAATAACAAAGCCAACTTCACCTGCTTCTAAAATACCTGTTTCGGTATGTTTTGGATTAAAAATACCAACTGAGGTAATGATGTGCGTTTGACCTGTCGATTTCATCAACATTTTATCGCCTTTACGCACACGACCTTGCTTGATACGTACCAACGACACAACGCCCAAATAGTTATCAAACCATGAGTCAATAATTAAGGCTTGCAATGGCGCATCGCGGTCACCTTGTGGTGCAGGAATGACATTCACCAAGGTTTCTAATACATTGTCGATGCCTAAACCTGTTTTAGCCGAACAGGTGGGTGCATCTTGCGCTTCGATACCAATAATTTCTTCAATTTCATGAATCACGCGCTCAGGTTCTGCCTGCGGTAAATCAATTTTATTCAGTACAGGTAAAACTTCTAAGCCTTGCTCAATTGCGGTATAGCAGTTTGCAACTGATTGCGCTTCTACCCCTTGTGCCGCATCGACTACCAATAGCGCACCTTCACAAGCTGCCAAAGAACGTGATACTTCATAGGAAAAGTCAACGTGTCCTGGGGTGTCAATGAAGTTTAACTGGTATTCCTGACCATTTGGATGGTTGTAGTATAAAGTCACTGAGGTGGCTTTAATGGTAATCCCACGCTCACGCTCAAGCTCCATAGAATCCAACACCTGAGCTTGCATCTCACGATCTTGTAAACCACCACAGGTTTGAATGAAACGATCTGCTAGAGTCGATTTACCATGGTCAATATGGGCAATGATCGAAAAGTTACGGATGTTTTTAATATCAACAGTTTTTTTAGCTTGCGCCATGGGTTACCTTGAAAAATAACACGCTCTGCACCTCAAAATTCATGCAGAGCAAAAGCCGAATAGAAATTGCGAAGGATTATAGCAGATGGATTTTTCAATGTATCCATAATAATGACTTCCTTTTGCAGCCTCACGCGTTTTTCTTTTTATTCGAGAGTTTCAGGCTTTTTATACAAAGATTTATGTCGTGATTAAGCTGAGAATTGAAAGCCACGTCATGCTATTTGAAACAGGTGAATACCCTCTTTAACAACATCGACAGCAATAACATGCGGCAACTTTCAATGACGCTACACTTGGTGCTTCAATTCCTCTTAATTAATCATACTCACTAAAATCCAACGGATTCACATCTGCAGTAAGTGGTTGATAGGCCTGTGTAAATGTCGGTGACATGCGTTTTGGACGACCTGTAGCAATTTCCACACAAGCCCATTGTGTATTGCCCATAAACAGCAGACTTTTATCTTGAGGGCGATAAAACGCATATTGGCGGAATGAATACAACGCATTCAAATCACTTAACCATGTACGCAAAATCAGCTCCTCACCTTCGAGTGCCGCTTTACGATATTGCACATGATGTTCCACCGCCACCATCGCATGTTTTAGTTTTAAGTATTCCTGCACACCTAAGCCTAATGTTTTGATATGTGCCGATGCTACATCCTGCATCCACTGCACATACACCACATTATTGACATGCCCTAAAATATCAATATGTTCTGGCTGTACGGTGATTTTTAAATCAAATATGCTGCTCATGTCATCCTTTTAACTAAAACGGCGATGTCGGTCTAGTCTAACAAAAATACCGAGTTACATAAAAAAGTCGCCCTAATTCAAGAGCGACTTCCTTAAAATAAGTGGCTATTTAAAGTTTAGCAAGATTCTAAATTTTAGATAGATTTACGATTTTATGCCACATCAACTTATTGAATACGCATGCCAATAATCGCACGTTGCCCTTGACGGATAATCACCACACGCGCAATTGTACCTTGTTTCAAGGTAGATACTGTTTCAACAAATTGGTTGGCATTTTGGATGGTGGTGTTATTCAGTTGCACAATCACATCACCTGGCATAATACGTGCCTGAGCTGCCGAACCACCACGACGCACTTCCTGAATCAGCACACCGCCTTTAATATCTAATTGGCGTTGTTCTGCAACGCTTAAATCACGAATCGACACCCCTAAAACAGGGCCTTTGGCTGCGGTATCAGGGTTGTTTTTGGCAGGCGTGTCGTCAGGTGCTGTGCTCACCGTAGCGGTAATATTACGGCGTTTATCATCGCGTAATACTTCAAGCTGAATACTTTGATTTGGCACTGAACGGTTTAAATAGTTCAACAATTCAGACGTTCTGGAAATAGGTGTGCCGTTGTATTTAAGAATCACATCGCCCGCGCGCAAACCTGCACGTGCCGCAGGTGAGTTTGGTGCAACTTGAGTAATTAATGAACCTTCAGGCTTACTGAGTTTATAAGATTCTGCCAAATTGCGGTCAATATCTTGCAAACTCACCCCTAAATAAGAACGAGTCACTTTACCGTTACGCTTTAACTGATCGGCAACATCCATGGCAACATCAATAGGAATGGAGAATGACAAGCCCATATAACCACCCGTACCACTAAAAATACGGGAGTTCACGCCGACCACTTCACCGCGCTGGTTAAATAGTGGCCCGCCTGAGTTACCTGGGTTAAGCGCCACATCGGTCTGAATAAATGGCACTGAAGTTTCACCCATCATATTACGCATTTTGGCACTCACGATTCCTGCCGATGCAGAATAGTCAAAGCCAAATGGTGAACCAATCGCAAGTACAGGCTCACCTACACGTAATTGATCGACATTGCCTGTACGCAGTTCTGGATAACTGCTGCCCTGCACTTTTAATAACGCGACATCGGTACGTTCATCACTACCCACGACAGTTGCATCAAGTTCACGGCGGTCATTCAGTACAATGGTAACTTTAGAAGCATCTTCAACAACGTGGTGATTGGTTAAAAGGTATCCATCTTTACTGATAAAAAAGGCACTGCCGTAACCTGTTTTTTCTTGTGGAATTTGCTGTTGAGGAATAATCACTTGATTGCCAAAAAAACGGCGTAAAATTTCTGGAACTTGTTGTTGTAAGAGTTCTTCCTGACTCATTTTTTTGACAACATTGACACTCACCACCGCAGGACTAACCTGCTCAACCAAATTAGAAAAGTCTACTGGTGGTGCTGCTTGAGCCTGCACAGTTGCCATAGTAAAAACAGCCGCATATAAACCTTTTTTTAAGTTGCGATTTTTCATAAATAGCATTCACTCAATAATAATTATGACTTTGAACTCACCTTATTTAGCACAAAATAATAGGCTTTTGCGTAATAAAATGTTGAATCTTTTTCAATTACGGTTTGGCAGGCACTGTGGAGGATAGCTGAGATAGCATCTTATATTTGACCCATCAAAAATGATGCGCCAAAGTGCTATAAATGAAAAGCGTGGAATCGAATCACAATAAAAGTGGGATATTCCATAAAAGTTGCCAGTTTATTCTTTTTTTTCATTATTCAAATCCACTTCGCACTTGCCTTTTTCTGTAAAAAGGGGTGTCATTATCCAACTTTTTTCAAATTAGCTGATGGACATGCCTAATTTAAACACAACACATCAATTTGATGTGATTATTGTGGGAAGTGGTGGTGCAGGTTTGAGTTTAGCGCTCTCATTACCCCAGCATTTCAATATTGCCGTTTTGGCGAAATCTACCCTTACTGAAGCCAGCACTTTCTATGCGCAAGGCGGTGTCGCGGCAGTTCTTGATGAAACAGATTCAATTGAACAACACATAGATGACACTATGATTGCAGGTGCTCATTTATGTGAAATGGATGCCGTCAAGCAAACCGTAGAAGGCGGCAAACCTTCGGTAGATTTTCTGCTGAAACAAGGTGTGCAATTTACTTTAGATGAACAAGAACAGTTGCACTTAACCCGTGAAGGCGGTCACTCACAGCGACGTATCATTCACGCTGCCGATGCAACGGGGCGCGCAATTTCGACCACTTTGGTACAACGTGCCCAAGAACAGCAAAACATCACCATTTTTGAAAATTATATTGCGATTGACTTAATTACCTCGCAAAAATTAGGTTTAAATGAAAGCAATCGCGCTTTGGGCTTATATGCATTAGATGAAAAAACACAAAAAGTGCATAGCTTCCTTGCGCCATTTACCGCACTTGCCTGCGGTGGTGCAATGAAAGCCTATCTATATACATCTAACCCAGACATTGCTACAGGTGATGGTATGGCGATGGCATACCGTGCAGGTTGTCGTGTGGCAAATATGGAATTTAACCAATTCCATCCGACCTGTTTGTACCATCCTCAAGCACGTTCGTTTTTAATTACTGAAGCCATGCGTGGTGAAGGTGCATATTTGCGTTTACCCGATGGTGAGCGTTTTATGCTGCGTTTTGATGAGCGTGCAGAGTTGGCACCACGTGACATTGTCGCACGTGCAATTGACTATGAAATCAAACGCTTAGGTATTCGCCATGTGTGGTTAGACATCACTCATAAACCTGCAGAATTTGTAAAGGAACACTTCCCAACGCTGTATGCACGTTTACTGGAATTAGGTATTGATATCACCACTGATATGATTCCTGTTGTACCTGCTGCCCACTACACTTGTGGTGGTGTGATGGTGGATGAACATAGCCAAACCGATATTGCAGGTTTATATGCGATTGGTGAAACTTCTTATACAGGTTTGCATGGCGCTAACCGTATGGCAAGTAACTCTCTTTTAGAATGTTTTGTCTATGGAATGGCGGCCGCCAAACATATTGAAGCTCATTACACCGCAGATTATAGCTCGCCTGAAGTTCCTGCTTGGGATGATTCGCAAGTGACCAACCCTGACGAAGATGTGGTGATTTTACAAAACTGGGATGAGCTACGTGCAACCATGTGGAACTATGTCGGCATTGTACGCACCACTAAGCGTTTAGAGCGTGCCTTACACCGTATTGAAATGCTAAAACGTGAAATCACCGAGTATTATCAGGACTATCAAGTCAGTAAAAACTTGATTGAGCTGCGTAATTTGGTTCTGGTTTCTGAAATGATTGTGCGCTGTGCCATGCAACGCAAAGAATCGCGTGGTTTACACTTCACGCTAGATTATCCTGAACTCGCACCTGAATTGCGTAAGACTGTGCTTATTCCACCAAATTTCCAAGTGGAAACCCCATTGGTGAATGAGTGATCTGATTGCTTGTTACACAACAGCATTTGCATAAAAGTATCTGTGAATAAAGTGCATTTGAATTCTAATGCAAGAAAGCACCGAATCGTGTTCCATAACACGATTCGGTATTTTATCATTTTGAATATGATGACGTTAACTTACTAAACCTCCCCCCAAGAATTCATCAAGTTGATTTTTAGATTACGGCTGCAACTTGAGTACCATCTTGAATAAATGCTTCTAAGCGAACTTGACCAGCCAATAGTTGCTGTAATTGGTGGCTAATTATGTACTGCAATTGCTGCCGTGTTTGTTCGTCTATAGGCGCATTTTGCAATTGTTTTGACAAATGCTGTAATGCTGCTTGAGCCCCCAACTGCTGCATTTTAATTGCATACAGATAGCCCAACACCACTCCTTTCTGCACATAATTTGCAGCTAAATCATGCTGCAGATGATAAATCAAAGCACCCATCACCCGTTCATTGGCTGAGAGTTTACGCAAAGGGTCACGTGCCACACGCTGACACGGGTCTTTATAGGCATGTTCACATGAGTCCAGAAAGCTCTGTGCCAGATGCTTTAAGTTTTGCTGACGATGCGGCAACTGTGCAGCTAATCCCAACGCTACTTGTGCCGAAACAGCGCGGGTAAAATCTGCAACCAATGGGTCTGCCATTGCGACACCAATACTGTTATGCCCTATTAAACTGGATAACCAAGCCATCATGGCATGTACACCATTCCATAAACGATTTTTAATGAGTTGAATTTCGGCAATATCATCTACCAAAATCATTTGACGCATGTGTTGCAATAATGGACTGGCATTTTCCACATAAATAGGCATGTCACTTTCAGCATGAAATAAAATTAAATCCATACTTTGCAAAATGTGACTGGGCTGAAAATTGCGTCTTAAATCTTCTACATATAAGGTGGCTTGACGCTCTTGCTCAGGCTGCAATCGAGTATTGTCTTCAATTTCAATTGGCTCTGCTTCGTCATCCAACTGAAATTGCTTAAAAATATTATACTTGATGCGTAATTGGCGATATAAGTTTTGATCGTTTAATTTAGAGACCATTCTATTTACGACAGTATCGCAAAAATAATGCTGCGCCATAATTTTGGCTGCCGTATCGGGATCCAACAACGTCTCTAACGCCTGATGAATATGCGTCATCAAGAGCTGTTTTGCCCCAACTTTATTTAAAATTACCAAAATAGTTAAAGGCTGATGGGGTTCAACTTGCGCTATAAAACGGGCATATAAGCCCTGCGCAATTACTTTAGCCTCTTGCTGTAAAGCATGTTCAGGCAAACATAATGCAATTAGGCTCGACTCCACATACATTTGCTGCATCTGCTGCAAGTTCTCCGCATCAATGATGTGCATATTTTCAATTCGTTCATCATAAGAACATTGTCCATAACGAATTGAATACGTTCCAAAGGCGTTTACTGCAGAACGATATAAGGTATTCCGTGTAGAAGCATAAATACGTTTAGGACGGGTATAGCCATCCCAGTGCGATAAAATTTGGGCCAAATAGCCCCCACCTATTGCACCAAAACCATGAATCCCCACACTCAACTGATTTAAAGTTTGCGGGAAGGCCTCTTGTAAACTCGGCATTTCCAATACAGGAATAACTTGATTTAAGTCATCTAAATAAGCTTGCATACTTGCGTAATAATGCTGCGTGAGTGACAACATATTAGCATTAGGTTTTTTGATATCCCGAAATAGTATGGTTATGCCACCCGCTGCATGTGCAGATTTGATTCCATTTTCAGAATCTTCCAGCATGAAACATTCGCTGGGTTCTAGATTAATTTTTTGTGCAGCTGTTATAAAAATTTCAGGATGTGGCTTGCCCTGTTGCACCTCATCGCCACAAACTAATACATCAAAAAACTTATAGACATTGGCATTAATCAAATATTCTTCGGCAATGGCACGACGACTAGACGTAGCAACCGCCATTCTCAAGCCAGACTTTCGTAACCGCTCTAATACCTGCAACAAACCTTTTTTAATGGGCACACCAAAATTGCGCACACTTTCTAATTCTAGTTCATCAGCACGCTGACGGATCTCACGGTAAGGAATGTCTGCACCATATTCTGCTTGCGCCAGTTGTTCAGCGCTCTTTGCACTCAAACCCAAACATTGCATGAGGTATACGTCTGAAAATTCAACGCCAATGAGCTCCTGAGATGCCTGCTTCAATGTTTGAAACCGTAATCGTTCAGTATCAAACATTGTTCCATCCATATCAAAGATTGCTCCATGAACAATATTGTTCTTAAATTTAAGCATTTAGCTCCCTTGTTTTATCACTTACGGGTTGCTAGCTTAGACAAAAGCAGATTTGATCTATATGAAAAACATAAAATGAAATATTTGTGATTATTTTTTAACCAATCAAACCCTGATTTTCATGTGGTATGTGTACATATGTAACCACATGGTAAATATAAGTAACTAAAATTAAGATAAAGCTGACTTTATTCTCAGCCAATCTGTGGAATCGAATACGTCCCTGTGACATGCGCCACGGCATCATCTACACCTTCGGAATATACCCAAACCTCACCGACCACGAGGTTTTTCCCTACTTTCATTAAGCGACATTCACCACGTAAATTACGCCCTGCTGCGGGCTTACGTAAAAAGTTGATGTTTAAATTACTGGTCACCGCCAAAGCCACCAAACCCAACTCCCCTAAAATGGCGATATAAAGTGCATAGTCTGCAACAGTCATCATAGTCGGCCCTGATACCGTACCACCTGGGCGTAAATCACGTTCATCGATGTGATAATTCACCAATGCCCCACGTGGCGTGATGGACACAATTTCACATTTTTCCAGACTTTGCGGAAACTCTACTTTTAAAAATTCAATAATTTCTTCTTTGGTCATACTTACTATTCGCTATTTTTTTAAAAAATCTTCTAAAGCGTTTCCACTATAGAAGATTTTTCCATTCAATCAAATGTCTAACTACAACCCAATGGCTTGTTATGCCTTTTTGTATATGCCTTTGCGTTTTATGCCTTCGCTTACAAATAGTGCATCGCTTGTGCAAATACTTGATCTGGACTTTGTGTTGCATCTAAGCGCTTCACCCGCTCAGGATGTCGCTCCCACAAAGATTGATAGCCACCCCTTACTTTCTCAAAAAAAGTGGCTTTCTCTTGCTCAAAACGATCAAGCGCTCCACGCGCACGTGCACGGGTCATACCCAGTTCAATCGGTGCATCGAGCCAAAAAGTTAAGTCAGGCATACGTGCGACAAAGTTATTATTTAAAGTCATCAACTTGCTTTCACTTAAACCACGTCCCGCACATTGATAAGCAAAACTGGCATCGCTAAAACGGTCACATAGTACAGTTTTTCCTGCAGCCATTGCTGGTAAAATCACCTGATCTAAATGCTGAGCACGCGCTGCATACATCAACAATAACTCAGTGTCTGAACACATTTTTTCTTCATGGTTGACCGCGAGTAACAAAGCACGAATTTGCTCTGCCATAGGGGTTCCACCTGGCTCACGGGTTAAAACCACCTCTTGACCTTGTGCAGTAAAATAATCATGAATACGGCGAATGAGTGTCGTTTTGCCTACCCCTTCGGTGCCTTCAAAACTGATAAACATGCTTATTCCCCTGATTTTTTCGCGCGCAGTACATTTAAATATTCCTGCACGGCACGGTTATGATCTTGCAAATTGGTGCTAAATTTATGTCCACCATTACCTGTCGCGACAAAATAAATGTTGTCAGATTGGTCTGGATGCATCGCCGCTTCAATGGCTTTTTGACTTGGCAAGGCAATTGGTGTTGGCGTTAAGCCACTCATGGTATAGGTATTGTATGGCGTTGGCGTGCGTAAATCCTGACGGGTAATATTGCCCTGATATTTATCGCCCATTCCATAAATAACAGTTGGATCGGTTTGTAAACGCATGCCTAGTTTTAAACGGCGTACAAATACCCCAGACACTTGCTGCAACTCAGCATCGACATTGGTTTCTTTTTCAATAATTGAGGCCATAATCAAGGCTTCATATTTATTTTTATAAGGTAAATCTGCTGCTCGATTATTCCAAGCATCATCTAATGCTTTCATTTGACGCTGATATAAATCGGTTAAAATTTTACGATCAGTTTCACCTTTAGCAAAAAAATACGTATTTGGTGCAAACAACCCTTCTGGATGTGCATAAGGAATATTTAAAGCTTTCAGCAATTCTGCATAAGGTAAATACACTACTTCTTTACTGACCAAATCATCTTTCTTTAATGCCTCAATCAATTGCTTAAAAGTCGTGCCTTCAATAACCAAAATACGGTTCATTTGCGCATTTTCAGCATTGGCGATCATTTCCAAAACCTGACGTACACTCATGCCCTGACGGACTTCATACACGCCTTTTTTCATGCTGTCGTGAATCATCACCCGTTGATAGAGTTTTAAAACAATTGGAAAATTCACATGATCTTGTTCTGCCAAACGGTCAATAAAACGTGAGTAAGTATCACCATTATTAATCGCCAATAATTGTTTTTGACCTTCAACAGGATAATCTCTAAACAGACTTGACCATAAAATCACGCCAAGCACCAGTAATAGCCCCAGTATAAAAATGATGCCACCTTTCAAGGCACGCATAGACTGTACTGTATTAGTTTTCTTTTTAGATTTTGATGGGCGTTTAGGTTTAGACATAAGAATGTATCTGATTCAGTTGAAGTTGCTTAAATAATTCCACACACGGCTGCACATCTAAAACCTGCTGCCCTAAATGGCTGACAATTTTCATGGGCGTTAAAGCATTACAGAAAAACAGACTTTGAATCTGCGCAATTTCCGCAGCATGAATATCACGCTGTTCACAATGCAAATTCTGTTGTTGCATGCGCGATAAAATTTCTGCCCGCATGACACCGTGCACGCCATTATAACCAAGTTGCGGAGTAATCCATGTATTGTTTATACGAATGAAACAATTACTACTCACACCTTCAACCACACTGCCCTGTACATCAGTAACCAAAGCTTCTGTCCAGCCTTTTTGATCGGCTTCTTGTTTGAGCAATACCTGTTCAATTCGGTTTAGACTTTTCAGCCCAACTAAATTCGGCATGCTCAGTCCAATCGCTTGAGTCAAGACGCCACTTTGAATGATGTCATAATGATATGCCATATCTAAAGCCGCTTGTACTTGTGGATAGAAAAACACCCAAACATCGGCAGGATGATCAGGCAAACTGTAACCTCGCTGCCCTACACCACGACTTAAAACAATCTTCAAAGTACCATTTAACTCGCCATGCGCCTGCTTTAAAAGTGTCAGCGTTTCAGTGATTAACTCAAGATTGGCATTTAAAGAAAGTTGGCGATTGGCATATTGCAAACGCGCCAAATGGCGGTCAAATAATTCAATTTGATTTTGGCGAAAACGTGCAGTGCTAAAGCATCCATCACCATAATGAAACGCGCGATCTAACACATGAATCTGCTCGGTAGGCTTGGCATTTTTATAACACTGCATGGAAGAAGTACTCGTTATTTATCTCTAAATATAGAAAACAATGAAGAAATTTATATTTATCATTTACTGATATTCACCGCATTTTAAATTATTTTTTCAGCAAATAGACTACCGATATGCTTGCCTCATTCAACAACAGATTTAATACCTGAGGTCAAACATGAACTTTACAAAACTGAAAATTGGACTACTGGCGGCAGTACTTTCGGCAACAACCTTGAGCGTTTCTGCAAAAGACTTTCTGAATGTTTCCTACGATCCAACCCGTGAATTATACGATAACTTTAACAAAGATTTTGGTGCGTACTGGAAAAAAGCCACCGGGCAAAACATTAACTTTAAACAATCACATGGCGGTTCGGGCAAACAGGCACGTGCGGTGATTGATGGTCTAGGTGCCGATGTCGTGACTTTGGCACTGGCTGCCGATATTGATGAAATTGCTAAACGCGGTCTATTACCTAAAGACTGGCAAAAGAAATTTCCGCACAACTCGACCCCTTATACATCCACAATTGTATTTTTAGTGCGTAAAGGCAACCCGAAAGGTATTCGAGATTGGGGCGATTTGGTCAAACCTGGTGTGGAAATCATTACTCCAAATCCAAAAACATCTGGCGGTGCACGCTGGAACTATTTGGCAGCGTGGGCATGGGCAAAACATCAACCTGCGGGCAATGATGCTAAAGCGCAAGAGTTTGTTCGCCAAATTTATAAACAAACCAAAGTATTGGATTCAGGCGCACGTGGCTCAACCACCACTTTTGCAGAACGTGGCATTGGTGATGTTTTGTTAGCTTGGGAAAATGAAGCCTATTTAGCCGTGCGTGAACAACCGGGTAAATTTGAGATCATCACACCTTCTCTATCTATTTTGGCTGAACCGCCTGTGGCGATTGTAGAGAAAAATG
Organism: Acinetobacter sp. YH12058; assembly: GCF_013419805.1. Classification (NCBI taxonomy): domain Bacteria; kingdom Pseudomonadati; phylum Pseudomonadota; class Gammaproteobacteria; order Moraxellales; family Moraxellaceae; genus Acinetobacter; species Acinetobacter sp. YH12058. The sequence continues at coordinate 206,707 of NZ_VOZL01000002.1, read as the reverse complement.
TGCAAAAAGATGGCAATCAACACTTAGCCAAAGCCTATTTAAACTATCTCTATTCGCCTGCGGGTCAAAACATTGCTGCGAAGAATTATTACCGACCACGTAATGCTACGGTGTTGGCACAATATAAGTCGCAATTTAAACCATTGAAGTTGGTGACTATTGATCAAGAGTTTGGTGGATGGAGCAAAGTTCAGAAGCAACACTTTGAAAATGGTGGCATTTTCGATCAGATTGTCAAAGCCAACCAAACCAAATAATACTCCGAAAGGTAAATCATACCAAAGCGCTAGCTGAAAACACCCAAATTGAAAAATGCGGGTGTTTTCACAAACGCATTTTTACCTGATTCACATATATCTCTTTTATTCATATAAAATTCATTTTTAATTATTTTTTTTGCATAGAAACTCTAGTTATCCTTGTTGCAGATTATTTAAAACATGAATTTTACAGCATTATCTTACTGAGTTTTGAATCCAAGTGATCACAGCCAAAGCTGAAAATGATGGGTTCAATTCATATTCAAGCGTTATTCAGATCATTATTTCAGGCTGAAATATGCGAAGGAGCATCGACATGATTCATACCGTAATTGTTCCAGGTGTAGGTGGCAGTGAATATGCGCACTGGCAATCTTGGTTACAACGACAACTCATGTCTTGCTCGCGTGTACAACAGTCAGACTGGAATAGCCCAATTTTACAGAACTGGGTTGCTGAATTTGTCAAAACAGTTGCCCCGATTCAGAACGATATTCAAATTGTGGCGCACAGCTTTGGTTGTCTGACCACAGTGGCAGCCTTAGCACAGCAACCTAAATTGCAGGCGAAAATTAAAAATGTGGTTTTGGTTGCACCTGCTAACCCTGCCCGTTTTGGTGAATCTGGTTTTGCACAACACAGCCAAAGCAATTATTCGGCTTATTTTCAGCAACTTAAATTGGCTGTACCGACACGCTTATTGATCAGTGAAAATGACCCATGGCTAAGTTTTGCAGATGCACAGGCACTTGCCCAAGCATGGCAATTAACACCGATTAATTTAGGACAAGTGGGTCATATTAATGTTGCATCAGGCTTTGGGGCATTTCCTGAAATTTATGATTATTTGATTGCAGAAAATATGCAATCACATATCAGTATTTCTGATAACAACAAGTATTTATTCAAATTTGCAATTTAATCTTCGCAAATTATGCTTGTGCCGAATTTATCTTTTACTTTTATCTGTTTGTTTTCAAACACTCATTCTCTCTTTTGAGGAGTCATCATGTCGCAGCGATCCAAAGTGCTGCCAGGATTTGGTCTTTCTCTAGGCTTTACCCTAGCGTATTTATCCTTAATTGTTCTTATTCCCTTATCGGCAGTATTTATTAAATCGCTTGGTATTGGTTGGGATGGTTTATGGGAAATTTTAAGTTCAGAACGTATTCTAAAATCTTTGCAACTCAGTTTTAGCGCTGCGCTCATTGCAGCCTTTATTAATGTCGTCTTCGGCTTATTATTGGCATGGTGTTTGGTACGATACAGCTTTCCGGGCAAACGTATTATAGATTCTTTGGTCGATTTACCTTTTGCATTGCCTACTGCAGTTGCGGGTATTGCCCTGACTTCTTTATACGCACCGACTGGCTGGATTGGACAATATTTAGAACCATTAGGCATTAAAGTCGCGTATACCCCTATCGGGATTACCCTTGCCCTGATTTTTATTGGTATTCCATTTGTTGTGCGTACCGTGCAACCCGTACTCAGTGACTTAGAAACCGAGTTGGAAGAAGCAGCATCTGCGCTAGGCGCGAACCGCTTTCAAATTGTCAGCAAAGTGATTTTCCCTATTTTATTGCCTGCACTGATTACAGGTTTTGCACTCGCATTTGCGCGTGGCGTGGGTGAATATGGCTCGGTGATTTTCATTGCAGGTAACCAACCATTTAAAACTGAAATTGCACCCTTAATGATTATTTCTCGTTTAGAAGAATATGACTACGCAGGTGCAACCACAATTGCTGTGGTGATGTTGCTGATTTCTTTTGTCATGCTGTTCTTAATTAACTTATTACAAGCATGGGCAAGTCGTCGCACAGGGAGAACTGCACGATGAGTTTAAATACCAACAGCAATGCTTTGGCTGAAAAACTACAATCACGCGATGCAACACGTGAACCGACTTGGGTACGCTATACCCTGATTGCAATTGCCTTCATTTTCTTCTTAAGCTGTCTGATTTTGCCGCTGATTTTGGTTTTTGTAGAAGCCTTTAAACAAGGCATTGGTGTCTATGCACAAGCATTGGTGCATCCTGACACTTTATCGGCAGTGAAATTAACCTTACTCACTGCAGCCATTGCCGTACCTTTAAACGTGGTATTTGGTATTGCCGCAGCGTGGTCAGTGGCGAAATTCAATTTCCGTGGTAAGTCGATTCTCACCACCTTAATTGATATGCCTTTTTCAGTTTCTCCTGTCATTGCAGGTTTAATGCTAGTCCTGATTTTTGGTACACAAGGTTGGATGGGCGGCTGGTTGATGGAACACGACATCAAAGTTTTATATGCCGTACCTGCAATTGTGATTGCCACCATCTTCATTACTGTACCTTTTGTGGCGCGTGAATTGATTCCTTTAATGGAAGCGCAAGGCACAGAGGAAGAAGAAGCTGCGATTGTATTAGGTGCATCGGGTTGGCAGACCTTCTGGAAAGTCACTTTGCCAAACATAAAATGGGGGTTAATTTACGGCGTGATTCTGTGTAATGCCCGCGCAATGGGTGAGTTTGGCGCGGTATCTGTGGTATCGGGGCATATTCGCGGAGAAACCAACACCCTACCGCTGCACGTCGAAATTCTCTATAACGAATATACCTTTAGTGCTGCGTTTGCGGTGTCCTCTCTCTTGGCACTTCTCGCGATTGTGACCCTGATTTTAAAAACTTGGGTTGAAATTCGCCAAGAAAAGCAAAACCAACGCAATGAAGATTCAACTGTTTCTTAAGGAATGACCGCATGAGTATTCAAGTTAAAAATATTGAAAAAAATTTTGGTGCATTCCATGCACTTAAAGACATCTCCCTCGATTTTCCAGATGGCCAACTGGTGGCGCTGCTTGGGCCTTCAGGCTGTGGTAAAACCACCTTGCTGCGTATTATTGCAGGATTAGAGTCGGCAGATCGTGGGCAAGTGATATTAGAGGGTCAGGATGCAACCGATGTGCATGTGCGCGAACGTCAAGTTGGATTCGTTTTCCAACACTATGCCCTATTCCGCCACATGACCGTATTTGACAATATCGCATTTGGTTTACGGGTACGTCCACGTGCAACCCGACCTTCAGAAGCCGAGATTAAAAAGCGTGTTATGCGTTTACTCGACTTGGTACAGTTAAGCTTTTTAGCAGACCGTTATCCTGCACAATTATCGGGTGGACAACGTCAACGTATTGCTTTGGCACGTGCCTTAGCGGTAGAACCACGCGTATTGTTATTGGATGAACCTTTTGGTGCGCTTGATGCCAAAGTGCGTAAAGAATTACGTCGTTGGTTAAGAACTTTGCATGATGAATTACACATCACTTCAATTTTCGTGACCCACGATCAGGAAGAAGCACTCGAAGTTGCCGATCAAATTATTGTCATGAACAAAGGTAATGTCGAACAAATTGGTTCACCGCGTGAAGTGTATGAACAGCCTGCAACTCCGTTTGTATTTGACTTCTTAGGTCAAGCCAACCGTTTTGAAGGACAACATCATCAAGGGGTTGTGCAAATTGGTGAAGATCGCGTACAACTTCTCAATCAACCAAATGCACCACAAGGCAAAGTGATTGCATTTGCGCGTCCAGATGAGTTGCATATTCATGCCCAACCACAGGAAAATACCATTCAAGCGACCTTCTTACGTGAGGTTTGGATTGCTGGTAAAGTAGTTGCAGAATTGCAAGATCGCCAAGGGAATTTAATTGAAATTGCACTCACTGCAGATGAAGCGAAACTGCACCAATTCCGCCCAAATCAAACGGTTTGGTTAAGTGTAACCACTTTACATTTATTTGAAAATCAAGTCGCATAAGGACATCAAGATGGAGCCTAACCCGCTCCATCCTTTTTAGGGTTGCACCACTATGAACTTCCAACAACTTAGAATTATTAGAGAAACCGTTCGGCAAAACTTTAATTTAACCGAAGCGTCTGCGGCACTATACACTTCTCAATCGGGCGTGAGTAAGCACATTAAAGACCTTGAAGATGAACTTGGTGTGCAGCTTTTTGTGCGCAAAGGCAAACGTCTATTAGGTTTAACCGAGCCAGGACAAGCGTTGCTAAGTATTGTCGAACGCATGTTGGTTGATGCAGATAACATTAAACGCCTTGCTGATGACTTTAATAAAGTAGATGAAGGCACGCTCACCATTGCGACTACACATACCCAAGCGCGTTATGTGCTGCCGCCTATTGTGAATTTGTTTAAAAAAGAATTCCCTAAAGTACATTTGATTTTGCAACAAGCCAGCCCTGTTGAAATTGCCGAAATGCTGCTACAAGGTGAAGCCGATATTGGTATTGCAACCGAATCTCTAACCACTGAAGAGAACTTGGCAAGTGTGCCTTATTATGACTGGCGCCACAGCATTATTACCCCGCAAGATCATCCTTTAGCCAGTAAAACTGAGATTAGCCTGACCGATTTGGCAGAATATCCAATCATCACTTATCACGGCGGCTTTACGGGACGTTCTAAAATTGACAAAGCATTTACCGATGCAGGAATTGATGTCAATATCGTTATGTCTGCACTTGATGCAGATGTCATTAAAACCTATGTTGAATTGGGCATGGGCGTAGGCGTGGTAAACAATGTGGCATACGATGCAGAACGCGATTACCGTCTAAAACAAATCCAGACCGATATTTTTGGGGTAAACACCACATGGATTGCGGTTCGCAAAGGACATTTACTACGTGGCTATGGCTATGAGTTTATTTCTTTATGTGCACCAAATGCCGATATTAAAGCGTTAAAGCGCATTGCTTATCCTGACGAATAACCCCATTCACATAAGAGAGCGCATTCGCTCTCTTATGTTTCATTATTTCGCCATGATCTTCGTTTATCTTAAAACAGGAAAATAATGTTTTAAATTGATTCAAATTATGCATAAAATATAATCAACAATAAAAATGATTATTTGATTTTAAACACAATTCTATAATTTCGACCAAGGGCGTAACATGAAATATCACATTTATACTGCGTTATTCTACATGCTGCCCATCGGTCATGTTTGTGCTGCAGGCTTAGAACGCAGTAATCAATCTATTCAAGCTTTCTTTGAAAAAGGCAATTATGCAGAAGTGTCCGTGCTGCAAGTCAACCCGAATGTTTCAGGAAAAGTGCAACCTGTTTCATCTCTAGGGAATCCTGAGTTTTCTACAGGCGATATGGTGAATAAGCAACACTACTTTCAAGCCGCCTTAAAACTACAACCACATCCACAAGTTTCGGTCGCATTATTATTTGACCAACCTTTTTTTACGGATGTGGATTATCAATTCGACACGAATCAACCCTTATCAGAAATTGCAGACGTTGAATTCGATTCAAACAACATGACTGCACTGGTCGGCTATCAACCAAATGCAAACTGGAATCTGTTTACGGGTGTGAGCTACCAATCCTTTTCAGGGAATCTCAGAATTGGTACACACGTCGAAAATTTTTACGTTGATTATGCTGTGCATTTCCCTAAAGATCACGCATGGGGCTGGCTGGTAGGTGCCAGCTATCAACTTCCTGAATATGCATTTAATACAGCAATTACCTACCGCTCTAAAATTAAGCACCATACCAATGCTAGCGAAAGTTTTTGGGGGTTTCCTCTAGAGATTGCACCACAGCATGCGACTACTATTCAAACACCAGAATCGATTAATCTAGATTTTCAAACAGGTTTACCTGCCCAAAATTTTCTCTATGCATCATTAAGATGGGTGAATTGGCAAGATTTTGAAATTCAGCCCACACAATATGCTGCAATGCTACAGCAAGTACCCAATATGAATTTAAATCTGATTGATTACCCAAAAAATCAGTGGTCGGTACGTTTGGGTTTAGCGCATCAATGGTCACCCAAATGGATCACTGCTGTTGAAGGATTGTGGGACTCAGGTGCAGGAAACCCAGCTTCCAGCTTCAACCCTGTAGATGGTTATTTAGGTTTAGGTACTGGCCTTATTTATAATTTCACCCCTAAAACTTTTGTGATTAGTGGGATTCATTATCTGTACTTTAATCAACCAAAGAATGAACAAGAGGCTTCTTGGCTTTTAAACCTTTCACAACTCGAAGAACGGGATGCTTGGATTTATCATCTCAAACTTGCACACCGCTTTTAAACCATAAAAAACGAGCCGAGGCTCGTTTTTTTGATTTAGCTAAAGCTATCGGATATTACCAGTGGTAACTTACACCTAGTTTGGCAACTGGCATCCATTCGTATTTGTCGTCGTTACGAACTTCATTAAGGTGATCAACAACTAATTGGTTATCTTCCCAATTGCCTCCTTCAACTTTTACATTAGTCACAGTTGGATTACCTGTATAGTAAGCACCAACCTCACCAAATACACCCCAATTTTTATTAATTTTTGGTGCAAAGCCTAGGCCTAAATATGGTGCAATGTCATTGCTATAATCTAGATCATAGCCAAGTTTACTTAAACCAGTATTTTCACCTTTAACTTTGATCGTTCCACCATCATTTCGAGCTTGTAGAGCGTATTGTTGATCGATGTAACCAACACCTGCAGCTACATAAACACCTTGTGCCCATTTACTTGGACTTGCACCCCATGGACGAATCTCAGCATTTAAGTAAGTCAAGTTGTTGTCCATATCAACATCATAGTTAACATCATCAACTTCTACGTCATCCGACCAAGAAATATCGCCACCGTTATAACCCAGCGCTAAGCCCACATACGGGTTTGCAGTCCAAAGTAAGGCACCGCCATAACCTGTTGTACCTACTTCAGCACGTACACCTGTTGGAATGAGTTGGTTACGGTCAAATGCATAACCATCTTGCACAACAGCTGTATCTGCCATTGCAGAACCTGCAGCTGCTGCCAATACCGAAGCGGCTAAAATTGTGTGTAAAGATTTCATTGTGTTTCTCCTCAAACTAAAACTTTTTGAATTTTCATTCGTGTTTGTCATGAGAAAACTATAGAGCATGTTGCGGTCAGCTTTTATGCAAAATTTACCCCGTTTTTGTTATTTTTTGATACAAATTTATTCTTATTGTTTATTGCAAAAGCATTTATTTTCAAAACTTCAACAATTTAGCGCGCAACTTAACTTGTTTATCTTACTAAGGATAAATTCCAATCTGTTCCAATTTTTATCTATTCCTCACTCAATATAGTGTAAAATCTTTGGAAAATTTTTTTCTGGTAAGAACATCGATGTCTCAGCTTTCAACAATCATTGAACAAGCATTTGAAGACCGCGCTAATTTCAGCGCTGCAGATTGTCCCGCTGAAATTCGTCAGGCAGTTGAACAAGCAATTGCAGGTTTAGATAACGGCACATTACGCGTTGCTGAAAAAATTAATGGTGAGTGGATCGTTCACCAATGGTTAAAAAAGGCAGTTTTGTTATCTTTTAAACTCAATGATAACAAGCCAATTGAATCTTGCGATTTGCGTTTCTACGACAAAGTAGACACGAAATTTACAGGTTGGACTGACGAGCAATTCAAACAAGCAGGTGTGCGTGTTGTACCGCCAGCAGTTGCACGTAAAGGTTCATTCCAAGCCAAAAATGTGGTGTTAATGCCATCTTATGTCAATATTGGCGCTTATGTAGATGAAGGCACCATGGTTGATACATGGGCAACGGTAGGTTCATGTGCACAAATTGGTAAAAACGTGCATTTATCGGGTGGTGTAGGTATTGGTGGAGTACTTGAGCCACTTCAAGCAAACCCAACTATTATTGAAGACAACTGCTTCATTGGCGCACGTTCTGAAATTGTTGAAGGCGTGATTGTGGAAGAAGGTTCTGTCATTTCTATGGGCGTTTATATTGGTCAATCGACCAAAATTTATGACCGTGAAACTGGCGAAATCCATTATGGTCGTGTACCTGCAGGTTCGGTGGTAGTTTCTGGCAACCTGCCTTCTAAATGTGGCACTTATAGCTTGTATGCTGCTATCATTGTGAAGAAAGTAGATGCGAAAACCCGTGCAAAAACCAGTTTGAACGACTTATTACGCGAAGACTAAACTTTTTTTAGTTTTCTCCATCTCTACGGCCAGCAATGACCGTAGGGATTTTTGTTTTTTTACATACTGTGATGAATTTTATGAATACCCTCCGATCTTCCGCTATTCCTGTTTCTGATCCGTCTGCGGGTTTACGCATCACGGAGATTTTCTATTCATTGCAGGGCGAAGCCAATACATCGGGCTTGCCAACCGTGTTTATTCGTTTAACGGGTTGTCCATTGCGTTGCCATTACTGTGATACCACTTATTCTTTTGAAGGTGGCGAACGTCAATCTTTAGATGACATCATCCAAACCACGCTAGAATTTAAAACACCGTATGTATGTGTGACGGGCGGTGAACCTCTGGCTCAACCGAATGCACTGCCACTCATGCAACGCTTGGCAGATTTAGGTTGTGAAGTGTCTTTGGAAACCAGTGGAGCTTTAGATATTTCTAAAGTGGATAACCGTGTGTCGAAGGTGCTGGATTTAAAAACCCCTGCATCGGGTGAAATGTCACGCAACTTATTATCAAATTTAGATTTTTTAAACCCACATGATCAAATCAAATTTGTGATTTGCAATCATGACGATTATCTTTGGGCGAAGCAGCAAGTTGAGCAATATCAGTTGCATAAAAAAGTCGATACAGTGTGGTTCTCCCCTGCATTTGCTGTCGAAAAAGGTGCAGTCGCCTTGCCACAACTTGCACGTGATTTGGCACAGTGGATTTTAGCCGACCATCTCCCTGTTCGTTTCCAATTGCAATTACATAAATTGCTTTGGAATGATGAAACAGGTCGTTAATCTCCTCACGAATCCCCATTCGTATTGACGTCAATCTTCACACTTTTGCTCAAGTTCTATCGCTATATTTTAAAATTTGGAGTTCAATTATGCGCCCTCGTGCCATTGTATTGTTATCTGGTGGATTAGACTCAACCACGTGTTTGGCATGGGCACAAGCGCGTTATGAATGTATTGCACTTAGTTTTATGTATGGTCAACGCTCGACTACAGAGCTAGATGCTGCACGTGCCTTGACTAAAAATGCAGGCATTGAGCATCGTGTGATTAATATTGATTTAGGCAACTTGGGCGGTTCTGCCCTGACCGATCACAGCATTGAAGTACCTGATCATGAGCAAGAAGGTATTCCTGTGACTTATGTGCCTGCGCGTAATACCATCTTCCTGTCTTATGCTTTGGCAGCTGCCGAAGTTTTTGATGCAGAAGCAATTGTGATTGGTATTAATGCGGTAGATTATTCGGGCTATCCTGACTGTCGTCCTGAATTTATTGATGCTTTTGCCAATATGGCACGCTTGGCAACCAAAGTTGGCGTAGAAGGCAAACCGTTAAAATTTGAGACACCTTTGTTACATTTATCCAAAGCAAATATTATTCGCTTAGGTATTGAACATGGCGTAGACTATAGTCAAACGGTTTCTTGCTACCAAGCAGATGACCAAGGACGTGCTTGTGGTAAATGTGACAGCTGTCGCTTACGCAAACAAGGTTTTGCCGATGCCGGTGTTGCAGACCCAACGCGTTATATACCGTCATAACAAGGTAAAGTGTATGAAAAATTTAAAATCAAACATTATAGTTTCTGCGATTATGTCTGTTGCTGCATTATTCGCAACAACGACACACGCAAATAATGACAAGTTGCAACAAGCATATAAAAGCACCAATGTAAAAGCAGCTTTAATTAATGTTTGTAAAGAAGAAACTGCAAAAGGCAAAAAACTGACTACAGCTGAAGTAAGCAAATATTGTACTTGTGCAGTAGAAGCAGATGGTAAATTAACCAACGCTCAAAAATGGGAAATTCAAAGCGCAATTAACCAGAAAAAGAGCCCTGCGACTTTAGCTTTTGTACAAAAGCAAAATAAAGATTTGCAAACTTGTTTTGGTCCTCAGCTTACAGGTAAATTAAAAACCTTAACTGAAGAAGCAATGAAAGCGGCTGAGAAAAAATAATTTTTCTTAACAATTTCAACTAGCCACTTTATGTGGCTAGTTTTTTATGTGCATGATTTTGGAGAAAAATATGAGCACGACAATTCAATTACCAAATCAAGCTTTTCCTGCAACCACAGGCGAAGTCAATTTAACCGAACTTGGTACAGATTGGTTAGTGGTGTATTTTTACCCGAAAGATTCTACCCCAGGCTGCACCACACAAGCTGTCGATTTTACTGCGCTAAAGCCACAATTTGATGCGCTTAATACCACCATCATTGGCATTTCGCGCGACTCAGTCAAAGCCCATCAAAACTTTACCGAAAAACAATCTTTAGGCATCAACTTGATTAGCGATAAAGAAGAAGTATTGTGTCAGTTGTTTGATGTGATTAAAGAAAAAAATATGTATGGCAAAAAAGTTATGGGCATTGAACGCTCTACTTTTATTTTCCATCAAGGTCAATTACTGAAAGAATATCGTAAAGTCAAAGCTGCAGGACATGCCGAGCAAGTGCTTGCGGATTTAACCGCTTTACAGGCTTAATTTTCAGCCTCTAAAAAAACACAATGTTCTGGATGATTGAAAGCTTTTTCAATCATCCTTTTTCATTTAAAAACTGGATTACTCCGTCAAATTACTGCTGTCCTGCTGCTGGTATTTGTCTTGTAATTGACGATAAATTTCCGTGTTTTGAAATGCTGTTAAGAAATCAATTGTGCCTTGCGGGAAAAAATTAGGCTGTATTTCCCCACGATAATAAGCCTCACGTGCAGGCGTAGCAGACATGGCATCTTGCAAGCTGTCTAATTCTACCATCTCCCATTCAGGGAAAAACTTTAAATAATAAGACGAGTCATCTTTAAAATGCCCAATTAAACCAACACGATCTTGCGGTTGAATCAATTCACCGACTAAAGATTTGACTAGTTTTTGCCATTTTTCATCATTGTAGACATCTACGACATGCACAAACTTAATCCGTTCTTGCATCTCAGGTGAAAAGTTAGACAAAATCATCTGCTCACGTTCTTTGGCTAAAAACGGATTTTTTAAATTGCGCTCATTTTGTGCAGAACCTAATGCCAAAATCACATAATGACTACGTGCTAACGCAATTTGAATGGTTTGCAAATGCGCCAAATGAAATGGCTGAAAGCGGCCAATGAAAACCAAATAATCAAACGTATATTGCATAATAAATACGCCAATCCTAATTTTGATAACAACATGATGCTATCTGATACGCGGAAATGTCATCCACAACCTGCGTGGTATCAACTCATTATTGTTTTTGCAAGATAATAAATCAAAAACAATAATTGGGCAGGTTTCGTGGATGACAAATGGTTTTGCCTACTTTTGCTAAAACAAAAGTAGGTCGAACCGAAGGTTAATCCTAAAATAGAATTAATAGACGTTAAGATTCCGCCTTGCTTATTCATTTTTTAAATGAACAACCCCAAATTCTAAATAAATTTCACATTGAATTAGGAACGCAAATCTCATCATTCACTAACTTTTTATGAACTCATGAGTTGTGCCAGCGCTGCGAATTTGCGACATAATGAGCCATAAATTCTAACCAATCAAAGCAAGGATAGTACGATGACACTGAGCTGTATTCAACAACCTCACCCACATTTGAATGCGAATTTAGACAATGGCGTACTGACTTTAGCCATCAACCGACCAGAAGCAAAAAACGCGCTGTATGGTGAATTATATTTGTGGATTGCACAAGCCTTAGATGAAGCAGATCAGTCCAACGCAGTACGTTGTGTAATTTTACGTGGCACAGATGCAGATTTTAGTGCTGGCAATGACATGCAAGACTTTATGAAGTCTGCTGCACTTAAAGGACAACTACCTGCTGCCGAAGGCCCTCCATTCATCTTATTAAAATCTGCAGCTAAGTTTTCTAAACCGCTGATTGCAGCTGTACGTGGGGTGGCAATTGGCATTGGTGTCACAATTCTATTACATGCAGATTTGGTATATAGCGACAATACTGCCCTATTCCAAATTCCATTTGTGAGCTTGGGCTTATCGCCTGAAGGTGCATCAAGCAAACTTCTAGTAGAACAAGCAGGCTATCACAAAGCGGCTGAACTGTTGCTAACTGCACAAAAATTCAATAGCGAAACGGCATTATCGGCAAATTTAGTTAATAGCATTGAAACCGATGTCTATGCAACAGCACAACAAAAAGCAGCGCAATTGGCGGCTTTGCCATTGGCTTCACTCAAACAATCTAAAGCCCTCATGAAACATAATGTCGATGAAATCGTGGCGTGGATTGACCATGAAGCAGAAATTTTTATGCAACGTGTCGGTTCAGCAGAAATGATGGAAGCAGTGCAAGCCTTTATGCAAAAACGTAAACCTGATTTCAGCCAATTTAATTAAACGTTGTTTAGCTGAAATGTACTTACACCCATTTCAAGTAAACTAGACGTTTTAAAACCACATTCATTTTGGCTGAATGTGGTTTTTTCTTTATTCGCCCCCATATTCTGCAATGAGCTGTCAATCATTAAAAAATTGAGGAAAATTGTAATGTCTAATCCAAATCCAGCCGATGTTAAAGCTGAAAAAAAAGAACGTTATTTTGAACCTGCACCACAAGATATTGATGTAGAAAACTTTAAAAAAGTCATTCAAAGCCGTCGTTCGGTGCGTAAATTTACCGACAAAGCCATTCCTGCGGAAGTATTGGATGATTGTTTAGATATGGCTTTATTGGCACCAAACTCATCTAATTTACAACCGTGGACTTTTGTCGTGGTGCAAAATCCTGCCAAGAAAAAACAACTGGTTAAAGCCTGCTTAGGACAAATCGCTGCTCGTACTGCAGCAGAGCTAATCGTGTGTATTGCACGTACAGACCGTGTTGATGAAATGGCAAAAAAGAATATCAGCGAGTTCCCTTTTCCTGAAGCACCTGCTTCAGTCAAAAAATATTACAAGTTTATTCCTTATAACTACATGACTGGCTACTTAAACGCATTAGGTAACTTTAAGAAAGTCGCTTTCAAAATTGCACGTAGTTTAGATAAACAATTACCTGTGACTGCATTTAACCCTGCAGATGCCAAACTTTGGGCAAGTAAAACTACAGCACTCGCCTGTGAAAATATGGTCTTGGCCCTTCGCGCACACGGTTTTGATAGCTGCATGATGGAAGGTTTTGATGAGCCGATGGTACGCAAACTCTTAAAACTGAATGATCAACAATTTCCAGTGATGGTGATTGCTGCAGGTGAACGTGCCGAAGATGGTGTCTTTTTCCCGCAATACCGTTTTGACCGTGACCTGTTTATTCAGAAAGTCTAGGGGCTGTTAACATTTCATAAATGGCTTGCGCTGTAGGCTAAAACTGAGCAGATTAGGCATGAAACGCAAGGAATAGCGAGACTATTGCCAAGTTTCATAACGTAATCTGAGAAAGTTTTAGCCACATGAGCAAGAACAAAGCGCTGCTTTGTTTGCTGCGCAAGGGGACGAGCATATTTTTTGCTGCTATTGCGTTATGAGTCAGTCATTTAGAATAACTAAATTTCCTGCCCCATGCCTTATATCAGCTAAAAAACCTTGCGAGATATATCTCTCACGTCGCAAACATAGATGAAGTGTCAACAGACCCTAATATTTCAACTGTATTTTTAAAACCTAGCCACATTTTGACTCGTGATAAGGCGACAAGGATGTCGCCCGTTAGACTGTGGTACAGGACGTACCATCAGTCTAACAGAGGGCTTTTGTTACTTTTCGCCCGTGAAAAGTAAAATCTATCTACGCAACTTATATTTGCCCCAATCCATATATGAGTGATCGTACAATTCTATTTTTCTTTAAAAATTGGTATTTAAGTCTTTAAAAATTGGTATTTAAGTCTTTAAAAATTAATATCTAAAAGTTGCATAAACTCAAAGGCAGGCTCTTCGTAAGGATGGCTTGCCTTGAGCGCTTTTGCGACTGCCTGAGCATTTTGCTCAGGTACAATGGTTTCCACGCGCCATTCGGCAACGTGTTCCAAAGCATCTAACTCACCAATAAAAGTATTTGCTCCTTTTACAGGTTTAAATTGCCCTGTGCCTAAAACCTGCCATGCACAATGTTCATAATTGCCAATTCCACCTGCACCCGCTGCAAAAATAGCCAGTTTGGTTTCTTCAAGATGAGATTCAGGCACATAATAAATCAGTTTGAGCATATTTAAGCTTCGCTATCCATTTCACAATTAATTAGAAATTAGCATAAAAATTTGAGCATTGTTGCTATTTTGGCAACCTATACGCATCATCCAATCCTCGATTTATATAGCCCCAAAAAAAAATTTAAAGTACGCTTCGCCACAAACTTATCCCCCATTTTGTATGAATTTAGATTTAAAAAGACAAGCCATGTCGCACGCCCCTAGAGCTTTTGTCATTTTTTTGGCATGATGCAAAACAAGCACATAGTGAATAATGATAAATGACTCAAATGCGTTGGTTAGAACTGCTTTCCACAGTTCGAATTGGTAGTAAAAAACAAAGTACAGAACAGGCGCGCAGCCCTTTTCATAAAGATTATGACCGTATTATTTTTTCGCAAAGTTTTAGACAGTTAAACCGTAAAACCCAAGTCCATCCATTGACTCAACACGATGGTATTCACACTCGCCTAACCCATTCTTTAGAAGTGTCTTGTATTGGACGTTCATTAGGGATGTTGGCTGCAGAAAAAATTAAAGACCACTTGCCTATGTGGATTTCCCCTGCCGATGTCGGTGCGATTATTCAAGCCGCATGCTTGGCACATGATATTGGCAATCCACCTTTCGGACATGCAGGCGAATACGCCATTCGTGAATGGTTTGATGATGCTTCACACGGCAATTTCCTCGCCAAACTTAGTGATGAAGAAGAAGCCGATGTCCGTCAGTTTGAAGGCAATGCGCAAGGTTTACGGCTACTCACCAAAATTGACTACCATCCAAATGATGGCGGCATGCGTTTAACCTATGCCACTTTAGGCGCTTATTTAAAATATCCATGGCTCTCCAAAACCATTGCCGAACAAGGCAACCGCCCTGCCAATCAACGTGATAAGTTTGGTTGTTACCAAGCCGAAAAAGAAATTCTCAAACAAATTGCAGAACAGCTTGGTCTGATTCAATTGGGCGATTATCACTATTGCCGTCATCCACTGACATATTTATTGGAAGCAGCAGATGATATTTGCTATGCCTTAATTGATTTGGAAGATGGCATTATCTTAAACATGCTCAGCTATGAAGAAGTTGAACCGATCTTTTTAAACTTGATTGGTGACTACGGCATTCCCGCAGAACTGGCGATGGCACGTACCACATGGCAACAAAAAATTGCCGCTTTGCGTGGTCGGGTCATGAAGCGTTTGGTCGATGAAGTCACTACAGCATTTGCCAAACACCATTTGGAAATTCTGATGGGACAGCTCAAAGGCAGTCTTTTACAATATTGCTCGGCAGATATTGAAATTGGTATTAATCGCGCCAAAGACTTAGCTCGTGAGAAAATTTTCGAGCATCCACAAAAGGCAGGGCTGGAAATTATTGCGCATCAAAGTTTACAAAACATTTTGGATGCGTTTATTCCACTCACCACGCCACATAAAACCCTAAGTTTTAAAGAGCAGCGTTTAATGTCAATCTTGCAACGCTCAGGGGCAGATTTTGCGCATAATCACTATGACAATATTATGCAAGTCTTGGATATTATCTCTAAGTTTTCAGATCACCAAGCCTATAACTTATCGCAAGAATTACAAGGCAATAAGGTCGGCTTGCTATAATGAGTAATTTGCATATCAATACTTGTATCTAAATAGAAGTAGGATTTAAGCGCAGATTTTGCCTTTTGTGAAAATGCGCTCTACTATGCGAACAGCAACTTATTTTAAATTAATCAGTGAACCACAAATATGATCGGATGTCTTATTGGCGAAGTATTGGCTTTAGAAGCACCAACCGTGTTGCTGAATGTAAATGGTGTGGGCTATGAAATTGACACACCACTCACCACATTTTGCCAGTTACAAAAGGGGCAGAAAATTACCCTGTGGACGCATTTAGCTGTGCGTGAAGATGCTCAATTGTTATATGGCTTTTTAGAAGCCCAAGAAAAAACCATTTTCCGTACTTTACTCAAAGTCAATGGTGTCGGCCCGAAAATGGCGCTAGGTATTTTATCAACCTTGAGTGTCGAATTACTGATTCACACCGTAGAACATGAAGACATTAACACCCTGATTAAAGTACCGGGTGTGGGCAAAAAAACCGCTGAACGCCTGATGATTGAATTACGTGATCGCTTTAAAGCCATGTCCAACGAAGTGAGCAGCAGCAATTCCACTGTGACCCAAATTCAGTTTACAGGCAATTCTGCTGTTGCCGAAGCCGAAGCCGCTTTACAATCTTTAGGTTATAAACCTGCCGAAGCACAAAAACTGATTAATGCAGTTAAGGCCGATTTTACTGAAGCCAGTGATATTATCCGTGCAGCATTAAAGTCGATGAATAAATAAAAGATGCCAACAAACCTAGCGTAAGTTCATCTTTCCAATATTGGATACATGACTGGCGACATGGATGTCGCCCGTTGAGTTGGGGTATAGGGATATACCCTCAACTCAACATAAGATTTTTGTTACTTTTGATCTTTCAAAAGTAAAATCATGCCTTCGCAAAGGCATTTAAACGCAACTCATACTTTGAGGCTGTGCATGCAGCATCAAAATGCCCAGCTCAAGAGATTAGTTAACACGATATGCAAGACCGTCTAATCAGTGGTTCTGAAAAACCCGAAGATCAAATTGATCGCGCCATTCGCCCCACTTCACTCGATGACTATATTGGGCAACCTGTAGTGCGTGAACAAATGGAAATTTTCATTGGTGCAGCCCGTGGACGCGCAGAAGCACTGGACCACACCCTGATTTTTGGACCACCAGGTTTAGGTAAAACCACACTCGCCAATATTATTGCCCGTGAAATGGGCGGCAATCTTAAATCCACTTCAGGGCCTGTCTTGGAACGCGCAGGTGATTTAGCCGCCATGCTGACCAATCTTGAAGAAGGCGATGTGTTATTTATTGATGAAATCCATCGTCTTTCACCTGTGATTGAAGAAATTTTGTATCCAGCGATGGAAGATTATCAACTGGACATCATGATTGGTGAAGGGCCTGCAGCACGCTCCATTAAACTGGACTTGCCACCATTTACCCTTGTCGCCGCCACCACACGCGCAGGTTTACTCACCTCACCGTTGCGTGACCGTTTTGGTATTGTGCAGCGTTTGGAATTTTACTCGGTTGAAGATTTGACCCATATTGTCAAACGTTCGGCAAGTCTAATGGATGTGCCAATGACCGATGCAGGAGCTAATGAAGTCGCTCGTCGTTCGCGCGGTACACCACGTATTGCCAACCGATTATTGCGTCGCGTTCGTGACTATGCGCAGGTCAAAGGCACAGGTGAAGTCACGCAAGAGATGGCACAACGTGCGCTAGATATGCTGAATGTCGATAAAGATGGTTTAGATACCTTAGACCGTCGTTATTTATCAATGTTATTAGAGCGTTTTGATGGTGGGCCTGCAGGTGTGGAAGCTTTGGCCGCTGCTATGGCTGAAGACTCTGGCACTTTGGAAGATGTAATTGAACCATACCTAATTCAACAAGGTTATGTAATGCGAACCGCTCGCGGGCGTATTGCGACCAATATGGCGTATTTACAATTTGGGATGACACCGCCAGAGCCAAAAGAAAAATAGCTCAAAGGAAAAAATAGCTTGAAGGGAGCTATCTCCCTTTAAGCTATTAAATATTTAGGTCAATTGGGTCTGTAGATAGACCCTAATTTTCAATAATACGCACATTTTCAATAAGCATTAATTCACACGCGCCCGCCCCTGTATCATGACGGCTTAAAGAACTGCGCCACTGCCACCCATCTGCGGCAGTAACTTCAACCAATTTACCTTTCAAATAAATCAAATCATCTTCATCAATCTGTTTTAACTGTGTCGCAATCGCGGGTGTGGCAGGAATTAAATGCGTATTAGCGCTCAAACTTGCAATCTCTTGCACAGGAATCGGTGGTGCTTGTTCATAACGCCAATGATACCAACGGTTGCTTTGACGAATAGACAACTGTTTATACACTTCAGGCTTGGCCATTTCGCCCCATCCCAAAGCAAAATCGACAGGGCTAAGTTCGGCTTCACGTCCAAAATTATAATTTTCACGTGACAATACCCGAAACTCACCTTCATAGGTTTCCAAAGCTTGAATGGTATAGTCTTTAAATTGATGCACTTGCTGCGATGACTGATAGGTTGTGCTATCCGCAATTCCTCCATCTGGCTGGAACAGCGTCATCCACAACAAATACAATATGGCAATTACCACAAAAAATTTAACTAAACGGCTCATGTGCTGCTCATTGGGGTGGATCATCTGCATGTATCAGGCAGGCAGCTAATTTTAACTTAAAAGCATGTTTGAAATCTTGTGCCATTGGACGAAGCGTTGAGAATGATAAACTGCCACGCTATACACAGCTTGACTTATAGCCCCGATTCACGTCAATTTCACAGACACGGCGTAAGCTATAAGTATTGCTTATCAAACAACTTTGCAACATTGAAGCGGAACATCATCATGGCGAATAAATTTGAATTTAAAATTCGTATCTATATGGAAGATACTGATGCAGGCGGCATTGTTTACCACGCCAACCATATTCGCTTTATGGAACGTACCCGTACCGAATGGCTTCGTGCATCGGGTGTTGATCATTATTGGCATCAACAAGATTACAACTTTGTCGTGCATAAAATTAACGTGAAATATTCACGTCCAATCTTAATGGATGACCTAATTACTGTTACAGCAAGTGTAGTTTCGTGTAAAGCGTCATCATTTGTATTGCAACAAAATATTTATCGTGGTGAAATCATGCTTGCATCTGGCGAGGTTGAATTGGCCTGTCTTGGTTCAGATATGAAACCACGTCGTCTGCCAGATGAAATTCGTAGCCTTATTCTGAAAGAATTAGGACAAGATTAAAAAAATGAATTGGCACATGTAGTAACTATGGCAACACAACTCGAATCATCTCTTCAAGTATCAGATCTTATTTTACAAGCAAGTCCTGTTGTTCAGCTGGTAATGCTCTCGCTGCTTTTAGCATCATTATACAGTTGGTATCTGATTGCCAAGTTACACATGAGCTATAAAAAAGCACAGGCAGATGATCAGCATTTCCAAAAAATCTTCTGGTCTGGTGCAGAATTAAATACGCTTTACAACAACGCACAGCTCAATTCAAAACGTGTCGGTTTGGAAGATATTTTCTATCAAGGCTTAGGTGAGTTTTTAAAACTCAAAAAGCGCCAAGCGCCTGCTCCACAAACCATTGAAGGCACAGAACGTATTTTACGTGTCGGTTTAAGCCGCGACCAAGCTCAACTTGAACAAGGCTTAGGTGCATTAGCCAGCATTGGTTCGGTTGCGCCATACGTTGGTTTATTTGGTACCGTCTGGGGCATTATGAATGCCTTTATTGGACTGGCAGATGTCGATCAAGTCACATTGGCAACAGTCGCACCAGGGATTGCCGAAGCCCTCATTGCCACAGCCATTGGTTTATTTGCCGCCATTCCTGCGGTACTTGCCTTTAACCATTACACCGCCAAAGGCGAAGCGATTTATTCTGATCGTGCTTTATTTGCCGAGGAAATGGTGGCTTTATTACAACGTCAATCTTTAGGCAATACTAAGGATCACGACTAATGGCCATTCAACGCTCAGGACGCTTCGAGCGCATTAAGAAACCACTCAAAAGTGACATGAATGTAGTGCCCTATATTGATGTCATGTTGGTGTTATTGGTGATTTTTATGGTTACTGCACCGATGATTACCAGTGGGATTCAAGTCGATTTACCTCAAGCCAATGGTAATCCAATTGAATCGAAAGATGCCCCTGCTTTGGTGACTTTAAATAAAGATGGGCAATATTTTTTAGAATACAAAGAACACAAAGCCGAACCTTTGGAATTAGCCCAACTGAAACAAATTTTGACCGATGCTCAAATTCAAGCCAAAGCTGAAAACAAAGAGTTTCAGGTTGTTATTCGCGGTCATAATACACGCCCTTATGGTGATGTGATTGCGTTAATGTCTGACTTACAAGATGCGGGTTTAACCCAAGTTGGATTGCTGACCGAGCCTTTAAAGTAATTTATGAAAGATTTTAAAAAGCCACCTTTTCAACAAAAAGCCATCGCGATTGGGTTCACCGTAGGTGTCCACCTTATCGCAGTGGTTGGCTTGCTTTATTTGGGCATGAGTAAAGCACCTGAGCCGCCTAAACCCATTAAAACGGTATTAATAAAACCAGAAGATTTAAAACCCTTATTAGAAACTAAATCTGCTGAAACCACACATGAAAATGTAGCAGAGCAAATTACTCAAACAGCCGAGCCTGCTCTTGAACCTGCCCCTGTCATTCCAACACCTGCAGCGGCTCCTACGCCACCCGCTCCTCAAGTTGATACACAAAAAACTGCACAAGCAGCAGAGGCTCAAGCACGTGCAGAACGACAAGCTGCTGAAGCCAAACAAATTGCAGAGGCTCAAGCACGTGCAGAACGACAAGCTGCTGAAGCCAAACAAATTGCAGAGCGACAAAAACTAGAAGCTGAACGCTTAAAAGCTCAACAAGCACGCGCCGAAGAACGTGCTCAACGAGAAGCTGACGCCAAAGCAAAAGCTCAAGCCGATGCCAAAGCACGTGCTGAAGCAGATGCTGTACGTCGTAAAGAAGCCGAAGCCCTGAAAAAAGCAGAAGCGGCAGAAAGACGTCAACTCGAAGCCAATGCAGCAGCAAAACGCAAAGCTGAAGCAGATGCAAAAGCCAAGGCAGATGCTGAGGCAAAACGTAAAGCTGACGCAGATGCAAAAGCCAAAGCTGATGCAAAACGTAAAGCTGACGCAGATGCAAAAACCAAAGCAGATGCCGATGCAAAACGTAAAGCTGCAGCAGATGCAAAAGCCAAAGCTGATGCCGACGCAAAACGTAAAGCTGCTGCAGATGCAAAAGCCAAAGCTGATGCCGAAGCAAAACGTAAGGCTGACGCAGATGCAAAAGCCAAAGCTGATGCCGAAGCGAAGGCACGTGCCGATACTGAAGCCAAAGCTTCAGCTGCCAAACAAGCTGCAGAAGAAGCCGCTCAGAAAAAGGCCGAAGTAAGACGTATTGCATCCACAGCTAAACGTGATTTTGAAAATAAAATTAGACGAGCATGGGATACCCCAGCAGGTTCTTCAGGTCAACGTGCAACTGCTCGTGTGACTTTAAGTGACAGTGGTGCAGTTCAGTCTGTCGTGGTTAATTCTAGCGATCCTGATATGAAGGCCAGTGTAGAGGCTGCCGTTCGTGCTGCTGCGCCTTATCCGATGCCGTCAGACTCAGAGGCACGACGCGAAGCACGTAGCTTCACCTCTACCTTTACAGCACAATAAGTTACCAGTTAGCCGAATAACATCTATTCGGCTAACTCCTTCTCAAAATATTCGTGAGTATAAATAAATTTAAATTTTCACAGTGTTATAACAGTTTTATTATAAATTCATGCTTTCATTCCTACCAAAGCATGCCATTATGTACCACAATTACATCCAAAAAAGTTATGTTGATTTGAGAAAATAGCGAATGATGGAAACAACGCGTAAACACCTACTTTGTCTTGCTATTTTAACTGCGCTTAGCCCAGTTTTAAGCACACAATCTTTTGCACAACTGCATTTAGAAATTGCCAAAGCACCAGAAGAAGCACCTAAAATTGCGATTGTGCCGTTTGGCAATGATCAAAGTATTTATCCTATTGTAGAAAACGATTTAAACCGTTCAGGCAAATTCACCAGTTCATCTAAAAACCTTGCTGCAACTGCAAGCATGAACAATCCAAATGCAGCTGCATGGCAAGCCGCAGGTGTACCTTATGTGGTGACGGGAAATGTCAAAGCCACTGCAGAAGGCGGTTATGAAGTTCATTACCAACTTTATGATGTGCAAAAACAGCAATACTTATTGAATGAATTATTAAGCGTGCCTGCGTCACGCGTACGTTCTGCTGCACACATGATCAGTGATGCCATTTATGAAGCACTCACGGGCATTAAAGGTGACTTTAGCGGACGCATTGCTTATGTACTGCGCAACCCTGCAACACCTGAACAACGCTATACCCTGCAAATTGCCGATACTGATGGTGAACAGCCTAAAACTATTTTGACTTCGCGTGATCCTATTTTATCGCCTGCGTGGACACCAGATGCCAAAAAAATTGCCTATGTGTCGTTTGAAACCAAGCGTCCTGCTATTTATGTGCAAGACTTAGCGACAGGTCAGCGTGAAAAATTAGCCAGTTTCCGTGGTTTAAATGGTGCTCCAAGCTTCTCACCAGATGGTCAAAGCATGTTGTTTACCGCATCCATGCATGGCAATCCAGAAATTTATCAAATGAATTTAAGCACCCGTGAACTGCGACGCATGACCAATGACAGTGCGATTGATACCGAAGCACGTTATGCACCAGATGGTAAATCATTTATTTACACTTCAGATCGTGGTGGTTCCGCACAAATTTATCGTTATGACTTTGCCACAGGCAGCAGCAAACGCCTAACCTTCCGCGGTGCATTTAACGCACGTGGTACGCTCAGTGCCGACGGTCGTAAACTGGCATTGGTACATCGTCCAAGTGGCAGTAACTACAAAGTCGCAATTCAAGACATCAACACCAATATCACCAATATTTTAACCCCAACCAGTTTGGATGAGTCGCCAAGCTTCTCACCAAATGGGCAAATGGTAGTGTACGCGACACGCGAAGGCGCACGTGGCTTATTGTCGATTATGTCTTTAGATGGTCGCTTCCGCATGAACTTACCAAGTGAGCAAGGCGAAGTGCGTGAACCTGCGTGGGCACCAAAATAATGAGTACCCGCAAAGTAAATACGTTTTCAGTTCTGTTTTAAAACCAAAAATCAAGCTTCATGGAGATGAGGATGAACGCAGTGAAATTATTGGTACTCCCTGTTTTGGCATCGGCTTTAGTGATGACAGGTTGTGCAAACCGCAAAACAACGACTGACTCACAAGCAGGTCAAACACCAAGTGGTGCAACTACAGTCAACACCCAAGGTTTGAGTGAAGATGCAGCTTTAAATGCACAAAACCTTGCAGGTGCATCTGCCAAAGGTGTAACCGAAGCCAACAAAGCTTTCTTGGCAAAGCGCGTGGTGCATTTTGACTACGACAGCAGCGAATTATCTAATGATGATTACCAGACCCTACAAGCACATGCACAGTTTCTAATGGCGAATGCCAACTCTAAAGTAGCGCTTACAGGTCATACCGATGAACGCGGTACACGCGAATACAACATGGCTTTAGGCGAGCGTCGTGCCAAAGCGGTTGAGAGCTTCTTAATCACCAGCGGCGTTAACGCAGGTCAGCTTGAAGCAGTGAGCTATGGTAAAGAAATGCCAGTCAACCCTGGACATGATGAAAATGCATGGAAAGAAAACCGTCGCGTAGAAATTAACTACGAAGCTGTTCCACCATTATTGAAATAATAATTTGCTGTTTGGGAAAAACTCGTTTAGAACGTGTTTCCCCAATACGAAAAAAGCGCTCTTTATTACAAGGGCGCTTTTTTATGACATAAAAAACTGGGCGAACGAATATTTTAAAAACTAACAGATAAGTGCAGAAATACAGCTTTGCTTCAGTTATTCCGACTCGGCATCAGCTTTTGCAGTTTGCATAGATTCAATCAAATCATGCTTGTTAAACTTTTTATATTCAGGTTTAGACTCGTAATCTTTCCAAGCGGCTTTCATCTTGTCCTCAGAAATATCGTCTAAACTAATCCCTTCGCTTGGCGTTGGAGTCGCATCAAACTTTAACGTTGTCATATCTGTGCTCCTATCTCAAATTAAATCCTTCACATCAACATAGCACTTTCTGCAGGACTTGCAAGGGTAAAATCACAGCAAATAGTCGAGTTTAATTTTTCTTTTAACGCGTTCTCATCTAAACTATTGCAGCATATTGTTATCCTCATTTTTGCAGTCATTCGGAGTTTTCCAGTCATGTCATACCGCACCCTTTCCCAATTTCTACAACAACAAACTGGAAATTTAACACCCGAACTTGCTCAAGTGATTGAAACTATAGCCAATACTTGCAAAACAATTGACCAAACATTACAAAAAGGTGCATTGGCGGGCGTATTAGGCAGTGCCCAAAATGAAAACGTACAAGGCGAAGAACAAAAGAAATTAGATGTTATTTCAAATGATTATTTAATTGAAGCGTTACAAAAACATCCTAATGTGGGTGGTTTGGCGTCGGAAGAATTAGACGAATTCACTCCTGCTCAGGAAAATGGTCAATATTTAGTGTTATTTGACCCACTGGATGGTTCAAGCAACATCGACATCAATATGTGTGTGGGTACCATTTTCTCAATTTTACCTGCAAAAAATGCCGTGACCCAAGCTGCAGACTTTATGCAAGCAGGTACACAACAAGTTGCTGCAGGTTATGTCCTGTATGGCCCATCTACCATGATGGCGCTCACTGTTGGTGCAGGCGTGGTATTCTTTACCTTTGACCCAGAAAGCCAAGAGTTTTTGGTGACTGCAGACAACATTCAAGTTGCTGCCGATACAAAAGAATACGCGATCAATGCTTCAAACCAACGCCATTGGGAAGCACCTGTAAAACGCTATATTGATGAACTTTTGGCTGGTAAAACTGGGCCACGCGAAAAAGACTTTAACATGCGTTGGGTTGCATGTATGGTGGGCGATATTCACCGTATCCTTTGCCGTAGCGGGGTTTTCATGTATCCATACGACTTAAAAGACCCGAAAAAAGCAGGTCGTTTACGTTTAATGTATGAAGCCAATCCAATGAGTATGCTCATGGAACAAGCAGGCGGTGCGGCAACCACAGGTCGTGTGCGTATTTTAGACATCCAACCCACAGACCTACATCAACGTGTGCCTGTCATCATTGGCTCAAAAAATGAAGTCGATTTGGTCAGCAGCTACCATCAATAATTTTTAACAGCAGCAGTCGGCCATTCGCTGACTGCTGTGGATTTTATCGCATGCCTACGATTTTTTTAGAATCAAAAGATAACCCGAAAATTAAACACTTACGTGGTTTAATTGAACAAAATAACTATCGCAAAAAACAGGGACAAACGGTACTTGAAGGTACACATTTGTGTCTGGCGTGGTTACATGAAAATAAAAAAATCAATTCGATTTTTACCACCGAACATGCACTAAGCCATCCTGACTATGAGCGTATTTTGGCTAAATACACAGGCGTGGTCTTTGTCATTGGCGAATCTTTATATAAAGATTTAAGCACTTTAGGCACTTCCCTTGCCTGTTTAGCCATTGTCGACGTGCCAAGTTCAAGCCAAGCTTTAGACTTTAAAGCAGACACACTGATTTTAGAAAATGTGCAAGATCCGGGTAATGTCGGGACCTTATTGCGCTCTGCAGCAGCAGCAGGTATTGAACAAATTATTTGTACCAAAGGTTCTGCCTCACTTTGGTCGCCACGGGTGTTACGTGCAGGCATGGGCGCACACTTTAGCTTGCATACCTTTGAAAATATTGAACTCGAAGATCTCTTAGCACAATTTCAGATTCCTGTATATGTGACCAGTTCACACCATGCAGAAAGTCTCTATTCCAAAAATCTGCGTAAGGCTTGCGTCTGGATTCTAGGCAATGAAGGTCAAGGTGTGTCCGATTATGCCTTACAGCATGCAGAAGCGGTAAGTATTCCACAACCAGGTGGACAGGAATCTTTGAATGTGGCAATTGCAGGCTCAATCTGTTTCTTTGAAATGGTACGCCAACGTCTGTAAATGGTTAATTTATTTTAAAAAGACTAGCCCTGCAAAAAAAATAGATTAGACTGAAAATAATAACTTGCAATGTCAACCAAACCATTGTTTTTAGCGTTATAAAAATATGATGTTAAAAATAATGGTGGGTATCCAATGACAGGATTTTCCATCTCTATGGATTTAAACCCGAAGTCGTCACACTCGGAAAATTTGAGTGCTCTTAAGAGTACGGCTGAGCAACGTCTGAAGAATTTCATGCAAGACGTAACGGGGCGTGCCTTAGTGATGATGGAAAGTGCAACGCAAGGACAGCACGGCATTGCTATGGATTTGGTGCAAGAAGCCTTTATTTCCTTGCATAAATCTTATGCTGACAAAGCCACAGAGGAATGGTATCCCCTGTTTTACACCATTTTAAATAACAAATTACAAGATTGGCGTCGTAAAGAAGCTCGCCGCGCTCAACCGTTTTCATGGTTCAAAAAAATCAGTTTAGATGATGACGATGTTGAACAACTTGATATTGTCGATGAGCAAGCACTCAATCCTGCAGAGTTTTTAGATCAAGCTGTGACTGTAGAAGAAATTCAGGCAGCAATTGCGGGGCTTCCTGTGCGGCAACAACAAGCTTTTATGTTACGTGCTTGGGAAGGTTTTGATACGCAAACCACCGCACAAATTATGAACTGCACTGAAGGCAGTGTAAAAACGCATTATCACCGTGCTATTCAAGCTTTACGCAACAGTTTGGCACATATGAATCCGTATCTGGGAGGATCATCAGAATGAAACAAGATGATTTCTTAAAACAAGTGACATCTAAACTTGATGGATTGGCTCGCCACCATCAAGACAAAGCCGCGGTCATGAATCATGTCTTGGACAATATTCAAGACAAGAAAACATCGCGCTATGGGCTTTGGAAAATGTCAGGTTTTGCATTGGCTGCGGCAATTGCAGGTTTTGTGGTCTTGCCAAATTCAATGGAAATGACCACACAGCCGCAGAATCAAGCTGTATCTGTTCCTAAACTTTCTCCACAAATGGTGGAAGATTTAGAAATGTTAATGGTGTTGGGTGAGGACAAAGTTCCACATGGCAGCTAAACGAATTGTGATTGCGTGTTGTGCGCTCAGTTTTTTACAAACCAGTTTTGCAGGGTTTGAGCGTTTTTGGATTTTTTCCAAAGATGCAGATACGCAAATTTCAGAAACCTGGGAAACTCTTTCTGAAGAAGAACAATTGGCCTTAATTAAGCGCTATCAAAACTTAAAAGAAATTCCTGCAGAAAAAAGCGTAGCTTTACAGCAGCGGATGGATTGGTTTACTCAACTGCCTGATAGCGAAAAACAAAAAATGCGTGAAACTTGGCAAAAAATGAGCACGCAAGAACGTCGTGAATTAGGACAACGCTTGCAACAAGCAACACCTGAACAACGACCTTTAATTCGTCAGGAATACATTCTTAAATATCAGCAGCCTGCAATGAGTCACTAATTTTATCTGTTCATGGATAATAGAAAGTACTTGAAGTCACCAATAACAAAAGCCTCATCGTGTAAAACAGATGAGGCTTTTGCAATAAAGAGTCGGTAGATTACGATTTTCTTGGACGTTGACGATAGAACGCCAATCCGATTAAACCAAACATACCCCAGAAACCTAAGCTTCCCCCACCGCCACCACTGGCTTCATAATTGGTATTTTTCGCTGTATTTTCTAAAGTAATGGTCGCTTCAGGCGATAATTCCAGTTCATGATCGAAAATCGTGTATTTCAGCTCATAATCAAATGGACTAAAGCTATTTCGTACTTGAACCTGAATATTGCCACCATAACAAATTTCACGTGCATAATCCCCAGGACAAGGTGCTTGACGATCTGCCGTAAGTACCACACCTGAAGGTACTTGTGTAAAACGAATTGCCAGTTCTTGTCCTGTACTATCTTTATAGAATGCAGGCTTATTGGTATTTTCAGCTAAAGTACTGATTATGCCATCCCCACCATCGCTATCATTCAGCAATGGATTAAAACTCACTTTGAGGTCTGTACCATATTCAAGTCGTACACGATCATCTTTTGCAATTGGGGCAATATTGCTAAATTTACCTTCAAGTAAGCCCGAAGAATGCAAATTACTGTCCAATTTTGAGGTAATGGTGTATTTACAATACGCTGAATCGGTTGCTTCTGTGACTTTATCATTCAGTCGATACATCACAATCCGTTGCAACTGTGCATCCCATTCACATTTGAATAGTGGATCTTGGGTCAATTTATCGGTACTAAATGTGGTACCTGAACCCGAAATTGCACCAATCCCCAATACTTCAGTGCTAATGCTAAAGTTGTCAGAATTAAGCTGTCTTAACTGAACAAATTTCCCATCTGCAGTTGGTTCATCTTGCTTTAATGCCATCGCAAATGGATCAACATAAATGGCACGATATTGCTGCTTAGCTTTGGTATTCGCCAACAAATCCTGCATCGTTTTCAAATCAGTACGCGATTGAGAAACGACCGAAGATGCAGCATCTTTACTTTGATCTATCGCAGACTGAATACGGTCAATTTGTTGCTGATAATTGGCAAATAAACTTTCATAAGAGACATTACGCAAGCTTTGAATATCGGCTGCATTTAAGCGCATCACTTCTACAGAGCCAATTTCACAGGTATTTTTTGCATCAGGATTTAAAGTTAAAGTTGCATTACTCACCCGCGCTAAACCACGTTGTTCATAATCACTACACCCCATGCTGTTTACATCAATCAAATCTTTCGCAGGATCTGAACCAAGTTTTGGATAATACAACGGCAGGAATAAATTATAAGCAGATGGTTCTTGCAAGGGCTGCAATACTTGATCAAAGCTAAGCCCTGTCAAATCCAAATTTTTAGCACCATCATTAGAACTATTTGCTGTTTCAGGCAAATCACACTCGCCTTGCTCTGTCGCTGATCCCATTGCGAATAAGGCATTGCGAATTGTGTTGATGTTGCGCGCCTGCTCTAAGCTCGCAGGGAATGCATAACGACAAGATTTACCTTGGTTAAAGGCCAACATATTAAAAGAGAGGACAATACGTGGATAATTGTCATAAAACAAAGTACTCAATGCTTTATTTTCAACAATGGTATTACTTTGCAAATACACCTGTGACAAAGTGCTAAGCGGATGATTTTCTGCATTACTTAAGTTAAAGATATGACCTTTGCTGGTATTAGCTTGGTTTTGTGCAATCGTACTGGCAGTCAACGCAAGATCTGGTTGGCCGCAAAGATCAAAAGTACTAAGACTATTTGCAGCACCATTTTTCACAATACTGCTGCGGTCAATTTTCACCATAGAGCGTGTATTGACCAAGTTGGCACTACAATCCATTGCCAACACACTACCTACTTTGGCTTGGTTCGCATGGATATAAGCATTCTCTAAATTGACTTGACGCTCCGCTTGATGAGCAACAACGTAAATTGCACCACCTTGTTCTGCATGCGAATTTTGAATTTCGACATTGTTCGCAGCTAATGGGCCTGCCACAAATAATGCACCACCCTTGCCTGCATCTGCAGGGTTTGCATTACCACCACCATGGGCATTCCCATTTTTTAGAATGACATCGTATAGCGCCACGCTGGCTTGGGTATCTGAAGTATTGATAATGCGGCTATTGCCATGTGCATTAATAGTGGTTTTTAACGGTGCAATTGAAGGATAACGATGTGTAATTGGATCTACTTGGTTATAGTCGACCGCTGTCGCCCCATAAATACGCACCATAGATTGCGGGCGTAATTCTGAGTTTAAGATATATTCCCCAGCCTGCAACTGAATCATATCGGTTGCACCACGGTTGGTATTGCCTGCGCTACATCCACCGAACGCAATATTCTGCTTGGCCGCAACTAACGCTTCACGTAATGAACATTTGCTTAAGTCTTCACCATTTTGATCTTCAAAGGTCGTGACCTGAATCACACGATTATCTGCTGCCATAAGCGACATAGCAGACAGCACCATTATCCCTAATAGTGTTTTTTTATTATTTTTCATATTCATCCTTTATGCTTTTCTACGGCTTAAACCCAACAAGCCCAATAAAGCCATTAATCCGTAAGCGCTCCATGCACCGCCAGAAACTTTTATTTTATCGCTTTCCATACGATTTTCATGTTCTTGAATAACTTGGACTTTCACTTCCATATAAGGTGTTGTGCTGTTAAAGCGTGTGGTGCTGGTAACTAATTTAACTTTAAAGACATCTGCACCATGCCAAGCAGAATCTGGGGTATATACCAAATTCCCCAACTCATCTACGGTCAATTTTCCTTTAGAACGTGTATCGAGTTGCTCAATTTGCACACAACCTGCTTGCCATGCTTGGCCTGTCGGATTGTTTGGATAGACTTGATCACAAAATTCTTTAGGCACCAAATCACTATCACCCAACAAATCACTCACCGACATTTTAGCAATTTGACCCGCCAAAATATCTTGACCTATAAGCCCCATAGTTTCAGGAACCACCACCTCTATTGCACCACGGTCACATAAGGTAATATCTGACTGACGGTTTTTACCGCGCTGATCTGAAGCAGCACAACCGACTACCTTATTATCCCCCAGTTGTAATTGCCCCTGATTCAACACCACAGAATCTTTCAGGCTGTTATAACTGAGCAATACGCGTGGGCGCATAAAGCCCAAGAATGAGTTTTCAGGAACTTGATATGGACAAAAGAGTGCCGTTTTATCTTGACTGAGGGTTTGGCATGCACCTTCAAGCAGATTACCTGCAAGCACCGAATTTGCAGTCCATAGCGTATTTGGATAGTTGCTATCGCCTGCTCCACAGCCTGCGCCGACTAAATTATTTTGCAATCTTGTTGCATCTGAACCTGCTTGCACACAGTTTGCTGCAGTATTGACACTGATAGGATGTGGATTACCCAAAATCACACTATTGGCAATATAGGCTTTACCCAAAGGTGCGTTGAGATACACACCACGGCTGTTACCAATCAAGCTAATGTTATTGACACCAATATCATCCAGCACATTCATGACATAGCCTTCATTTGCAGTAAAAGTACTGCTCACGATCATATTCCCCATACTAGGAAAGGCTTTGATTTCTTCATCTGCCAAACTTGCTGCAGAATAGAGATTGGCTGAAGCAACTGATATGGTTTTGTTGCCTTTAAATACTGAAGTTGTAATCACAAAGCGTGGGAATTGCGTATAAATGACGCCACCTTCCTGCGCTTGGTTAGCTTCAAGCAAGCTATTTTTGATCTCAATAAAACCTGCAGGGATCTTCTCGTCAGTCATTTGTGCGAGGTTATAAATTGCCCCACCTTGATTGGCTACACCCTGACTCAGTTTCACATAGTCTAAAATTAAATGTTCGTTATTATAAATCAGACCACCTTGTTGCTGACGACAGCGTTCCTCACCGCAGCCCTGTAAAGTTAATTCTTTTAAAGAAACTTTTAAGAAACGATCCTTGCTATCTTCAATGTGGAAAATTCGCTCATTGCCGCGCATCTGAATCGTGGCATTATTCAAACCTGGGGCAGTTTTATCATTCAGACTACTGTCATAGGTGGTTTTAATTTCAAGGTTTTCTGTAATTTTAAGTTGAGTATCAATTTGATAGACGGCTTTCTTTTCTAATAAAATCACACTTGAGGCATTTTTGCCGCCACAGCCCAAATAGCCTTCTTCAGGCATGCCTAAATTAATATACTCAATGGCTTCACGCAAAGAACATTGTTGATCATCTGCTTTGGTGTCAGCAGTGGTGGTGACAATGATATTACTACTATATGCATGACCTGCGATAAACAGCATACCAATGCCGATGCTCTGCTTGAGCATAAGCGTACTCCTTGTAATTTTCTTTGTTTTTTTTCTTCTTTAGTTGCAAATTCCCTGCAACTTCGAATTATTTTCCGAATAATTTGGCATAGCTTGCGCAAATTCTCAAGTAATTTTAATTTTTACCGATATTCGTCAATTAAAGCATAAATCTGACGCAGGTTTGCGCCACTTAATTTCGTTTTCTCTCCTTTAAGTAATTGCACCAACTGTTCAAGGCTTTGCAGCAAAATCGAGGTCTGCTGTGGGCCATGTAACAATAAGTAATCAATAATTTGTGGGTCGATGATAATCCCGCGACGCTCTAACACGGAACTCACTAAAGCTTGTCGGTCTGCATACAAACTGCCTGAAGGCACTTTAACACTCACTGCCTGCGTCAAACGTGATTGCAAATCGGGCAATTCAAGCTTTAATTCAATCGGTGCAAAACGTGATGAAAACACCAACTGACCACCAACCTCATTGCTGTAATTGATTAAGTGAAACACCGCACGTTGCCAATGTGGTACACCACTAATCGCTTCAATATCGTCTAAAGCAACCAAATCATAACGGTCTAAAGAGGTAATTGCTTCAGTGGGGGCATCCAATAATTCAAGTAAAGATACTTTAATGGCTGATTTGCCAATTTCTAAATAGGAATCACAAATTGCAGACAATAAATGACTTTTGCCTGTACCCGCACCACCATAGACATAAAAGCGATTGACCAATCCTGCATGAAGCTGTCGAACTGCATCAATCACATGCCCCCAACCTGGACCAGAAAAATCACTGATCCGTGCATCTAATTGAGGCTCGATATCTAACTGCAGTTGACGCATAGAATTGTAATCACCTAGGAGTTTTGCTGATCTGAGGGCTTTATCTTACTTGATTTTTCAGTCTGTTGCAGTGAATTTGCTGACTGAGGATCAAGCTCAATATCAATATGAACTTGTGCTGTATCAATGCTGATGTCACCCGATGCACCATCTTCCGACACCACCACAGGTTGCCCATACAAATAACTTTTTTCGTAAAAATCACGTAAATGACGCAGTAAAACCACAATCACTGCTGCTACTGGTAAAGCAATCAACATCCCCATGAATCCAGCCAGTTGTGCACCTGCTAAAACAGCAAACACCACCGCGACTGGCGAAAGCCCGATTTTATCACCCAATAAAAACGGTTGTAGAATATAGCCTTCCACCGCCTGTCCAATCATAAAGACCACAAGGACTAAAACCAATTGCATCCAGTCAATGCCAAATTGTAGGAAAGTGGCAATAATGGCTGCAACAATCCCTACAGCGAAACCTAAATACGGAATAATACTAGCAAGTCCCGCAACCATCCCAATAATCAAACCGACTTCTAAACCAATCAGTTGCAATCCAGTCGCATAAACGACGCCCAACAAGATCATCACCAAAAACTGACCTTTAACGAAAGCACCTAATACACTGTGACATTCTTGCACCACAGCTAAAGTGCTTTGCTCATAAGGACGCGGAATTAAGCGACGCAGGCTGTCGAGCATACGCTGCCAGTCGAGTAGAAAATAGAAAGCAATAATTGGAATCAGCACTACGGTACCACCAATTTGAATAAAATTCAGACCAGACTGTGCAACACTCAATAACATGGCCTGAATACTATCGGCACTATAATTGGTTTGCACATAATCCATGACGATGCTGCTCATGTGCGAGGTATCAATTTCCATTTCTTCAATATGAAAAGTCGAAGACACCCACGGCAAGAAGGTCGAATTGATCCAGTTAATACCGACAGGAATACTGTCACGCGCAATCATCAACTGCTTCCAAACCAAAGGAATGATGTACCAAACTGCCAAAGTCAGCGCGATGCCAATCCCAATAAAAACCAAACTGATAGATAGCCAACGTGGCAAACCGACTTTGCAAAATTGTTCAACCAATGGGCTAAATAAATAAGCCATGAAAAATGCAACAACAAAAGGAATGACAACCGGTTTTAATAAGTACAGCACCCAAAGGAGCAGAACTATCCCAGACAGGATAAAAATGCGACGCAAGGTACGATCGACCATAGAAATTCGCCTTTTTTCAGTTTATTCGTTATAGAAGTTAAAATATTTGAATAAAGATAGCATTTTAGCGCATAAATAACATAAGAGTTTCGTATATTCAGGTATAATCGCCCCGCGAATGCGGAGACTTCATTATGAGCAACTCAACCTCTAACCCAACCACTGGTTTAAGCTATAAAGATGCTGGTGTCGATATTGAAGCGGGCGACGCGTTAGTCGATCGTATCAAATCTGTCGCTAAGCGCACGACTCGTCCTGAAGTGATGGGTGGATTAGGCGGCTTTGGCGCACTTTGTAAAATTCCGAAAGGTTATGAAGAACCTGTGCTCGTATCTGGCACAGATGGTGTAGGAACTAAATTACGTTTAGCGTTGAACCTAAACCGCCATGACACAATTGGTCAAGATTTGGTGGCAATGTGTGTAAATGACTTGCTGGTGTGCGGTGCTGAACCTTTATTCTTCTTAGACTACTATGCAACAGGTCACTTAAATGTAGACGTTGCAGCCAATGTTGTTACAGGAATTGGTAAAGGCTGTGAGCTTGCAGGCTGTGCGCTTGTAGGTGGTGAAACTGCTGAAATGCCAGGCATGTATGAAGGTGAAGATTACGATCTTGCAGGCTTCTGTGTGGGCGTGGTTGAGCAAAGCAAAATTATTGATGGCTCTAAAGTAAAAGCTGGTGACGTTCTGATTGGTGTCGCTTCTTCAGGTGCACACTCAAACGGTTACTCTTTACTTCGTAAAATTTTAGACGTAAAAAATGTTGATTTAACTCAACTAGTCGATGGTCGTCCACTGGCTGACGTTGCCATGGAACCAACACGCATTTATGTCAAATCAATGCTTGAACTGTGCAAACAAGTTGATGTGCATGCTATGGCGCACATTACGGGTGGCGGTTTACCAGGTAACTTACCACGTGTATTGCCAAATGGTGCGCAAGCAGTGATTGACGAATCATCTTGGGAATGGCCAGAACTGTTCAAATTGTTACAACGTGAAGGCGGTGTAGAACAGTTTGAAATGTATCGCACCTTTAACTGTGGTGTAGGTATGGTTGTTGTTGTAGATGCCAACGATGCAGACAAAACAGTTGAGCTTCTCAACAGCCTTGGCGAAAAAGCTTGGGTGATGGGTCATATTCAAGACAACGCCGAATCCGTTGAAGGCGCAGATGAAAAAATTCGCGTAATTTTTGCGTGATTTGACTCAGATGATCAAAATAGCTGTCCTCGTTTCAGGCAGCGGAAGTAACTTACAAGCCCTGATAGATGCCAATCTTTCAGGGCAAATTGTTGGGGTTATTTCCAATAAGCCTGATGCTTATGCTTTACAACGCGCTCAACAAGCAGGGATTCAAACTGCAGTGATTGAGCACAAACAATATCCGAGTCGTGAATTATTTGATGATGTCATGCATCAACAATTACTTGCATGGGATGTTGATTTGGTGGTGCTTGCGGGCTTTATGCGTATTTTAAGTGCCAAATTTGTGCACGCTTGGGAAGGTAAAATGCTCAACATTCATCCTTCACTCTTGCCGCATTATAAAGGCATGCACACCCATCAACGTGTACTCAATACAGGCGATACTTTACATGGTTGTACCGTGCATTATGTCACTGCTGAATTAGATGCAGGTCAAGCACTGGCACAAGGTGTGTTGCAAGTAAACATCCACGATGATGCCGAAAGCTTGGCGAACCGTGTGCATGTGTTGGAGCATTTGATTTATCCGCAAGTGGTTGAATGGATTTGTAACGGAACCATTCAGCACACTGCGCAAGGTGTGATGTATCGCCAACAACTGATACAACAACCTGTGCAGTTTTGCAATTTTTAAATATTCTTTAAGTATGTAGCTTTTGATATATACGAAAAAACGCCTGTTGATCAGGCGTTTTTTATGGTTCGTATTTGGTTCAGACTGAATTAAACAGAAGCAGCTTTACTCTGCTGTGCTTGAATCAAATCTTTAATCAACTGCACCGTCGCTTCAGGTTTTTCTAAAGGGAACATATGTCCACCTTCAACCACCTGATAAGCAATGTTGAATTTCTTGGCGGTAATTTGTGGGAAACCTGCTTTTAAGAACGGCCCTTTTTTTGCAATCACCAATTCTGTCGGCACTTGCAGTTTTGCTTGCGGTAACCACCACAGTGATGGATTGGTTCTAAAAATATTGACCTCGTCCATTTTTGGAATGGTCAATTGTACTCCGCCTCGCACATG
Source organism: Acinetobacter sp. YH12058 (assembly GCF_013419805.1). Classification (NCBI taxonomy): domain Bacteria; kingdom Pseudomonadati; phylum Pseudomonadota; class Gammaproteobacteria; order Moraxellales; family Moraxellaceae; genus Acinetobacter; species Acinetobacter sp. YH12058. The sequence continues at coordinate 170,309 of NZ_VOZL01000002.1, read as the reverse complement.
GTCATCAGTCAAAGCATGCTCGATATAAGCCTGAAAACAATCGGCATCGAAATCTTGATAAAAACCTTTCGGACGCAATAAGTCTGCTGCTTGCTCACGACTTTCCCAATGATCACGACGGCGCAAAGACAAAGATGCAGGCGACAGTTGATCTACTGCTTTAAGCTTAAACATTTTGGCAAAATGTAAAAACACCGATGCTTTACCCATAATTAAAGGTGGATCAAGCATGATCACTTGTTCAAATAATTCAGGGCGTTGTAAAGAGGCTTGAAACGACAACACTGCACCTAAAGAATGCCCCAACGCAATCACTTTACGTCCCTGAGCTTGACGTACAACACTATCAATCACTTGTTGGGTTAAGCTTTGCCAATGATTATCAATCGGATAACGCTTATCTGGCCCCAACAAAGGGACGTAAATCACATCGTAATCATCTTTAAGTAAATCAAACAGTTTTTGATAAACCTTCGATGGCACGCCATTGGCATGCGCAAAATGAATCAGTGGTTTCATTGTAATTTCGCGTTTTGCTCAGTCTGAATATGTTGAGATAAAGAAGTGGCAAAGCCCTCTCCCACTGCTGCCCCCATACGACCCAACACAGAGTCTAAAGGACTGTGTTCAATGGTATAGTTCACTGTTTTATCTAGGTTTAAATCACGCTTCAGGCTATTTAAACTGCCAATCTTATCGGCAATGCCTAAAGTCACGGCTTGCTCACCTGTCCAGAACAGACCTGAGAAAATCGCAGGATCTTGTGATTTCAGTTTCGCGCCGCGTCCATCTTTCACTGCTTGAATAAAGTGGCCATGCACATTATCTAATACGGCTTGCACATGTTTTTTCTGTTCAGGATCAACAGGTTGTGTCATCGACAATAAGGCTTTATTTTCACCTGAGGTCATAGTACGATCTTCCACACCCATCTTCTGCATTAAACCGCTCAGCCCATAATTTGGCATAATCACGCCAATTGAACCCACCAAACTTGATGGATTGACAATAATTTCATCTGCAGCGGAAGCAATGTAATACGCACCTGAAGCGCCAGTATCGCCAATCACGGCATAGAGTTTTTTCCCTTGATGCTGTTTTTTCAGATATTGAATTTCTTGCCAGATTTCATCTGACTGCACAGGTGAACCACCCGGAGAATTAATATTTAGCACCACCGCCTGACTGTTGCTGTTTTCATAGGCTTTTTTCAGTGACTTGATGGTATCATTGCTGTTCACACTTTGCTTATCAGATGCAATTGTGCCAACAATATCCACCACCGCGATATGTGGACTCGCTGCCGATGGATTCGTGGTCGTGGTACTGCACCCTTTGCCCATTATCACCAACAGTAAAAATATATAAGCAAAAGTTAAAAACTTAAAGAAAATCCCCCAACGACGTGCACGACGTTGTTCTTCAACTGAAGCTAAAACAGCTTTTTCTAATAGTTTCCACTCATTGCCTGTGGGCTGCTGTGCTTGTGGAGATATTTGTTGTGATTCATTTTGTGGTTTTGGTGGCCAATCGGACATGAAACAATCCAAAAAATAGTAAATTTGCTCCATTATATACACGGAATTGGCAAAAACTGTCTAAAGCCTGTATTTTCTCCTATAATATTTTACATCTTTATCCTTTCTATCAATTGATGCTGTCGTTATGACCGAACCTGCACCGACAACGGCTTTATCGCGCCTGCTTGATTTTGTCAGTCGACAACCTTTAACAGTTGCGCGTTTTTTTGCAAAATCTTTGGCTTTTTTGGTCAATACACTGCGTTTGAGTAAAACCTCTCAAACCATTCAACTCAATCTACAAATTGCGCTTCCTGAGCTGAACTCACAACAACGCGAACAGATTATCCAGCAAGCAATTCGTAACGAACTGACCTCTTATTTTGAGTTTTTTCATATTTGGGGATCAAGCAATCAAAAAAATATTCAAAGAATCCATCAGGTACATGGTTTAGAACTATTACAAGATGCACTGGCTGCACAAAAGGGTTTGGTCTTAATTGTGCCGCATTTTGGCACTTGGGAAATTATGAATGCGTGGATCGCTCAATATACGCAAATGACCATCATGTATAAACCTGTCAAAAACCCTGCGGCAGATGATTTTGTGCGCCAAGCACGTAGCCGTGAACAGGCACATTTAGTCCCAACAGATGAATCTGGGGTACGTCAAATTTTTAAAGCACTCAAACAAGGCGGAACCACTGTCATTTTGCCAGACCATACCCCAAATATAGGTGGTGAGATGATTCCTTTTTTTGGTATTCCGTTGGAATCGAGTAATTTAAGCGCCAAATTGATTCAGAAAACTAAAGCAAAAGCTTTGTTCTTATATGCGTTAAGAAATGCAGATCAAGGCTTTGATATGTATATCGAAGCGATAGATGAGCACATTTATCAGTGTGATGCCAATGCAGGGACAGCTATTATTCACCGTGCAATTGAAGATTTGATCCGTCGTTATCCTACACATTATCACTGGAGTTATAAACGCTATAAAGCCCATCCAGATTTACGCGGGGTCTATCATAAACCTGTGCAAGAAGCCTTGGCAGATGTGCAGGCTGTACGTGCCCAGACACAGAACCAAACTAACGCTGCAACCACAATTTCTGCTGCCGATACGGCTGTATAAGCATACGCTGTTGTGCATCTACAGAAAAACGTACGCTGCCCTGTTGTATGGTGTTCATGAACGGAATATTGAGCGCAGCCAAGCGTTGCTGAACTAAAGAACTAGGATGTCCATAACGATTATCAAAACCTGCAGATGCCACGGCCAATTTGGGTTTAAAATGTGCTAAAAAATCATAGGCAGAACTGTGCTTACTCCCATGATGACCCAAAATTAACACATCTACTTTTAAATCAGGATATTCCTGCAACAATTGATATTCAGTTGCCCAACCTGCATCGCCCATCACTAAAAAATGCTGATATGGCTGTGCGGATGGCACTGAAATATACAACACACATGACAACTCATTTTGTTGCTGTGCGGCATAGGGTAATTGACTCGGTTTAGGAGATAAAACTTGTATCTGTACCTGATGTGGTAAAGACCACTGTTGCCCTTGCTGACACAAATTAAACTTGCTATTTACTGCCACATCTACGGTCTGATTGGCAAAGACATGCTGAATATTGACTTCATTTTGCAAATGAGGAAATGCACCACTATGGTCTTGGTCTAAATGACTTAAAACCACCAAGTCCAGTTGTTTAATACCATGCACCGCTAAAAATGGACGTAAAATTTGCTGTCCAATACTAAACTTACTTTCATCATAAGAACCGCCCACATCAATCATCATGTTGTAATGACCTGAACGTAAAAATAAAGCTTGTCCCTGCCCCACATCGAGTACTGTTAATTCAAATGGTTGTCGTTGGCTATCGACTATAATCAGTGGAACAAAACATAAGATTGCCCAAGTTTTAGGCAATACCGATTGTGGTAAAAATAGCAGAAATAAGCCTAAACATAGACAGACATACACCGCTGCAGACATCGACAAAGTATGTAACCGTGGTACAAAAACGGTTTCCATCCCCCGAAAAATCAAGCGCAACAAAGCCATAGCTAGATCATTCAATTGAAACAGTATTGACGCCAAGGGTTCAAAAATAAAAAAGCAAATTCCTGCCAAAACATCTAAAGGCACGATCAGCATACCAATCAATGGAATTGCGATGATATTAATAAGCGGTGCAATCCACGCCACTTGTTTAAAAAACACAATCACCAAAGGAAATAAGGCAATAAAAATTTTCCATTGCGACTCGATTAGAATTTTGCTGGCATGTTTCAGTTGCTGCCAACGATTCAGCTCTATACGTGGTTGCGCACTCAAGCTCTGATAAATACGCAGTAGAATAAAACAGGCCCCGTAAGACAGCCAAAAAGCAGCAGACAGTACACTTAAAGGATCAAACCATAATAATAAGGCAGCACTATAAATCAGCAAGGCAAAGCCTTGAAGCTTCTGCTTCAGCACTAACATTACTGTCACTAGACTGCACATCAGCAAGGTTCTTAATGCAGGAATTTCAAAACCGACAAAGGCGGTGTACAGCAATACACAACTTAAAAATGGCAACATGAGCAAGTATTGTTTAGGCATCCACAAATACCAATGCGGACGGTAATACCTAATCAGCTGACGTAATGCCCAACATAGCATGCCTGCAAAAATCAGCACATGTGGCCCTGAAATAGCCAATAAGTGGCTAATTCCAAAACGCTGAAACTGTGCTTCAGTTTCTGCATCTAATAGGCTTTTATCTCCTGTGAGTAATGCAAGAATTAAACCTTGATGATGCAAAGGTTGCTGCTGAATAAACAGTCGAATTTGATAACGCTGCTGTTCAATCCATAATCGAAATTTTGCCCATAGCGTCTGTTGGGCACGCCAATGTTGTGTAAACCCCATGGCATAAATTTGTTCAGCCGAGATAGGCTGAATCTGCTCAACCCGAAAACCACTCATAATATTTTGCTGTAAATACCACCGCTCTACATCAAATGCACCTGCTGTGGCATAACTATGCGCAGGGCGAATTTTTCCACTTAATTTGTAATAGTGTCCAAGTTCTAAATTTTGCTCTTGATCTACCTGAGTTTGTGCTAAAGTTGCTAACCATGTCACTGTTTGAGGATGTCGGTTTAACACCTCAACCCTTTGTGAAATGCTGTTGTCATTTAGCTGATTTAACTGTCTGACATAAACCACGACTTCAGCAAATTCAGGTTGTAGTTCACGCCATTGCAAACGCTGCTGCATCTGCGTATCCGCATAGATCAAACCGAAAACAAGACTCAAAACACCTGCCACTCCTACATTCAAACATTTCCAATAGATTGAAGATAAGCGAGCTTGCAACAAGTATTGCACAACGATACTGCATAAAATCAGTAAAACCATTGCACTAGGCATGGAAGTCAATGAATGTATTGGAAAAGAAGAAGAACGTATTCCGACACAGGCGATCCCAATCACCCAAGCCAGACCAATCAATTGCAGCATGAATATTAAACTTATTATTTTTATTGGCATGCATCATAAAGCCCACCGAAGTGGGCTTCAACAAAACAATCTTATTCCAGCAATTACTGTTTTAAACGCAATCGCTTTTGAGTGGCTTTACGAACTATGCCCCTTAAGCATCTACCCAAACACCATCTTGCATGTGCAAAATGGTATCGGCAGATTTTGCCAACTCTTCATCATGAGTCACAATCAACATCGCCATATTAAACTCTCTGCGTAATTCACGCAGCAATTCAAAAATTTTAACTGCAGTTTTGCGGTCTAAATTTCCAGTGGGTTCATCGGCAAGCATGAGTGCGGGTTTTGTTACTAATGCACGTGCCAACGCAACACGCTGACGCTCCCCTCCAGAAAGCTCACCCGGTTTGTGGGTTAAACGATGCGACAAACCGACACGCTCAAGCAGATACTCTGCCTGTGCCTTCACCTCTTTATAGTTCGTGCCTGCGCGTAACATTAACGGCATCGCCACATTTTCAAGCGCACTAAACTCAGGCAGCAAGTGATGAAATTGATAAACAAAACCGAGGTATTGATTACGCAAATAACCGCGCTCAGCTTCGCCTAAATTGTCAAAACGCTGACCATTTAAAAATACTTCGCCTGTACTTGGTCGGTCTAAGCCACCTAAAACATGCAATAAGGTACTTTTACCCGAACCACTCGCCCCAACAATAGACATAAATTGCCCCTGCTGAACTTGTAAATCTAGACCACGAATCACTTCAACAGTGGTTTTGCCATCGGTAAAGTGTTTAGAAACTTGTTTGGCTTCCAGAACAATCTTACTCATAACGCAATGCCTCTGCTGGTTGAATTTTCGCGGCACGTAATGCAGGGTAAATCGTCGCCAAGAAACTTAAAATTAATGACAAGCTCACAATCACCACCACATCTTGCCATCTTAAATATGAAGGTAAGTAGTTGATAAAGTAGGCATCAAATAAGTTTAGCCCTAATACATTATTCAACCATGCAATAAAGCCACTGATACTGGACGCGAAAATAATCCCCAAGATTGCACCTGAAACCGTGCCAATAACCCCAATGACCGTACCTTGCACCATAAAAATTTTGGTAATCGTGCTTGGTGATGCACCCAAAGTTCTTAAAATCGCAATATCCGATTTTTTATCGGTCACGACCATCACCAAAGACGACACGATATTAAATGCAGCCACCAAAACAATTAGGAATAACAATAGGCTCACCATTGCCTTTTCCATTTGAATGGCGCTAAACAAGTTGCCGTGCGTATAAGTCCAGTCCGAAGCATAAAAATTGGCAGGTAGCTCTTGCACAATATCTCGAGATACTTGTGGTGCAGCAAAAATATCATCCAGTTTTAAACGTACACCTTGCGCACCATCGGGTAAACGCAGCAAAGTCGAAGCATCATTCAGGGCGATATATCCCATCATCGAATCGACTTCTGCACCAATACTAAAAATACCAACCACTTTGAAGCGTTTAAAACGCGGTACAACCCCTGCAGGGGATGGCGTTGCTTCAGGTAAAACCAAGGTGATGCTGTCGTTTAAACCCAAACCCAAGGCATCAGTCATTTGTTTGCCCAAAACAATACCGAACTCACCCTTTTTCAGATTATCGATACTGCCTGCAACCATGTGGTTTTGAATGATGGATACTTTCTTTTCGTATTCGGGTTCAATTCCCGTGACCATAATGCCCGACACTTGCCCTTGTGCAGTCAACATGCCTTGCAATTGCGTAAATGGTGCAGCACCAACAACATGCTTATGTTGCTCAACTTTCGTTGCAAGTTCTGGCCAATTTGTTAAAATTTGTGTTGATGAAACAGTGGCTTGAGGTATCATGCCCAAGACACGATTTTTTAATTCACGATCAAAACCATTCATCACCGAAAGTACGGTAATGAGGACGGCAACACCCAAAGTTAGACCGATCATCGAAACTAAGGCAATAAAAGAAATAAAGTGGTTACTGCGCCGAGCGCGCGTATATCTCAACCCTATATATAGCGAGATTGGTTTAAACATACCATCAAGTCCGAGGTAATACATTATGGAAAATTTACAGCATCAAAGCGTCGCGTCTGAACGTCGTGTCATGTCACGAATTGATGCTGCCCTGAGAATCAATTACCAGATCATTTCTGACGATGTTGCGCTGAACGACCCTTACGATGCTAATTTTGTTTTACCGCGTTATTTTCTACTACTCGCAGAATTAGATCAATTTGATCATGCATTAAACTACGAATTAGAACAATTAACTGAAAAAGATCAACAAATTGCTCGAATCTTATCCTTATTCAACCAAAAATTAAACCTTATTACAGGGTCTTTATACGATGCAATTGTACAAAGCATGTTACCTATCCCTGAACAGGTCAATTTTTCAGAAAGTGGTTTCAGTTTTTATAGTGAACGTGAATTAAACACAGGCAGTTATATTCATGTCACGCTCAGCCATCCTGAAAACTTTTTCCATATAGCCGCAACCGCGCAAGTGGTTTACAGCCGTGAAGAAGAAAATGGACAATATCGTACTGGGGCGTATTTTATTACTTTACACCCTCAAGATCGCGTCAAACTTGCAGAAGCCGTTGCTTTAAAACAAGCATAATCTAAGAAATAAAATAAATCATTTCTGCATGTTCGCGTATATAAAATCACGTGGATAACGCCATCTTTGCATATCGTTAGGATGGTGTTTTGATTTTCTGAGCCAATGCCCGACTTGCTTTAAGATCACGATAAAAATACAGCACTAAGCCTGACAATAAAACCAAAGCGCCCAAAAATACCATGACCGATAAAGCTTCTTGATTGAGTAAAGCACCAATCAACAAAGCAATCATTGGCGTCATGACGGTGGTTAAAGATAAGGTGGTCGCCTGAATATTCTGCACCAATTTAAAATAACAGAACATTGCAATCAAAGAAGCCATGATCACGGTATAAAGTAAAGCTGCGATAGATTTAAGACTCGGCAAACTAGTCGGTACATATTGCCAAATAAACGGCACAATACATAAAGCCGCAATGGTTGATACCAAAATCGAGCCAGTTGCCTGTGCTACAGGTTCAACTTGCGCATTAACTTTTTTCACCCAGAAAATAGACATGGTGTAGGTCAATACACTAAACAGCATTAAAACAATACCCAGAGGATGCACATGCTGTGTTTCGCCGCCAAAGCAGATGATGCCAAGCCCTAAAATGGACACTGTCATTCCGATCCATTGAATACGTGCCAAATGCAACTGAAACACAAAACGACCAATCAAACCTGCTATGATGGGGGTCAGACCAAACATCAGGGCGATAATGCCTGAGCTTAAATAAGCGGTGGCAATGTAGGTGAAAATTTGTGAACCGATCAGACTAAACGAACCTGCCAAATAACTATGCCACGCTTGTAGATGATGTGGAAATTTCACTTTTAACAGCAGCAATAAAATAATAGCTAAGGGCAAAGCAATGAAAAAACGTAGCACCAAAGCCCAAAGCATGTGTAAATCTGACACACTCCAGACAATTGCCAAAGGCGTTGTTGCCCAAATGAAAACCAATAAGGCATAGGTCATCATAATATTGGTTTTAGAAGGCATGCGTGACTCGTATTAAGCAGTTTTACGTTTTTGCTTTTGGATAGTTTGATCTAGACTACTTGAAAACTCACGTTTATCACGTTCTGAAATAGGTGCTGGCCCACCTGTTTGTACGCCTGCACCACGCAAAGTATCCATAAAATCACGCAAATGCAGACGCGCTTTCACATTGGCAACAGTATAAATTTCACCACGTGGATGAATCGCTATTCCGCCCTTTTCAATCACTTGTGCCGCTAGTGGAATATCCTGCGTGATCACAATGTCGTGTTCCTTCATGCGATCTACAATTTCCTGATCGGCGGCATCGGCACCATGCATCACTTGAATAGAGTTAATCCGTACCGAAGGCGTAATCCCGACCGATTGATTGGCAACAAAAGTGACTTCAAGTTGGTAACGATCTGAAGCACGTAAAATGACTTCTCTTAGAATTTTAGGTAATGCATCTGCATCAACCCAAAGTTTAAATGGCAGCACTGTGCAACCCTGATAATAATATGCGACTAGTGTATCAAACTCATTACATTGCAGTATGTTTAAAATGCTCAGAATTGCATGCTAAAGTGTAGATGGATGTGATTTTGTTTCTGCTGCATCGCTGTCCACAATCTGTACAAATGCAGTGGCATTACATGAAATTTCAGCCAAAGACTTGAAAAATCGAAATAACCCTCGATCTAAGAGTAAAGAAAAGAACCCAACATCTCAAAGTGCTTATGAACAATCAAAATAGACCAGAAATCATCCGCATTGAAGATCAGAACTTCGGCAGCCATGTTGAACATTGGAATTTACTCACGGATGAACCCTGCACCGAAGTTCCAAAATGGTTAGGACTGGCTCTAGATGCACCAATTATGCCAATGGGTTTATGCCGCCAAGAAGCAGAAATGGATCAAAGCACATGGCTGATTCAAGGCCCAAGCAAAGAGGCAATTCAATTGACACAAGTGATTGCGGTTGAAAATAACAAACCACAAGCTGTAAAAACGGCTTTCCCTTGCTTTGAAAGTCCTTACAAAGTTGAAGCTAAAATTGAACGTATCATTAGCTGCAAATCTAACACTCAAGCGGTGCTTCGACTCAATTTAGGCAACAACAGTATTGTCTATGCTTTTGACAGTTTATACAGCGTCAACCATCAACAATACCAAAAAGATCAAACCTACTGGGTGCATTTAAACGCATGGGCGTATGAACTTGAAGCTGTTGCTGAAGGCGAACAATTGGTGGTCGATGATCCTGCGTCAATTAAACACCATCGTGCGCTGAATGATATTTTAGCAGCCAATGATGGTGTTGCACCTGCCAATCTGCAAGAACAAATTGACGCATGGCAACCTAAGTCCGAAGATGACAAAGCACCTGTAACGGTGGATTTTTCTAAAATGGTCGCATATTTATATGGCGAAAATATCGGTCAGGAAGATGAAGCTTGGTTTCAGGGCAATGTTGTTGGTAAAACCAGTTTTGAATTCATGAATCAAGCCTATACTGTTTATGATGTCACTCTAATTCATGATGAAAATCAGCCTACGATTTTAATTCGTCTTGCAACTAAAAATCCTGCGCACCAAAACTTTGAAATTGGACAATACATTCGTGGCAATATTTGGATTCAAGCCAATATTCACAATATAAAACAGTAGTTTATTAAAAATAAACCTCAAAGTAGCTGTCTAAATAATAAATTCATATTCATCATCCCCCCATCCTCGCCTTCTCCTCAGGGAGAAGGAACTTTCAATACTTATTTCACTGATGGCTTATAATCAATTTTTGATTGTTAAAAGCATGCTATTGATAGTATGAATATATTGATGCTTATTTAAGCATTTTAAATTCAAAAAAACGCAGTTATCCACAGCTTTAAATTTATTATAAATTCAAAATAAGCCATATTTTAAATCGAATATGTGGATAAGTTATTTTAAAACCCAAACATCTGCACCAAGCACCGTAGATAATCTGAAAGCCTTGAGTGGTGCGGATTTTAAAAATCAACACAGAATTAATTCATTATTGGCAGATATTATATTTAAAATAAAATTAGTACTTTATTTAATCAATTTTTTATGCTAAAAATATAGCCGTATTTAAATATTTAACGATAAATAGATCATCGGAAAATAATATCTATGAAAATCGTGCAAGAAGAAAACTTACAGCATGTAGAACATCAACTTGAGCAACGCTATCAGCTCGACCCGATGTCTTGCCTATTTTTTGCATTAGGCATGCTGCTCTCCGCCTACGGCTTACACTATTTTGTGTTCTGAGTTTCACTCATCAACAAGCCTCTATGACTTTTCACCTATTTCTATAAAAAAAAACCCAGCTAATTCAGCTGGGTTTTTGCTTTTTACTACTATCAATTAACCGTGACGTTTTGCAAAGTCATCCATAAAGTTAACCAAAGCTTGTACGCCATCTAATGGCACTGCATTATAAATACTTGCGCGCATACCACCTACAGAACGGTGACCTGCCAAGTTCAACAAACGGTTTTCTTCAGCTTCTTGCAAGAATTGTTTTTCCAGTGCGGCATCAGCCAAAGTAAACGGAACGTTCATAATTGAACGGTTTGCGCTATAAATTGGATTCGCGTAGAAATCGCTTGAATCGATATAACCGTATAATAATTTCGCTTTTTCTAGGTTAGCTTGATGAATCGCATCTACACCACCGTTTTGCAATAACCACTCAAACACTAAACCAGACAAATACCATGCATAAGTTGCAGGTGTATTCACCATGGAATCATTTTTTGCCTGTGCTGAATATTTCAAAATGCTTGGAATTTCAGGCTTGGCTTGATCAAGCAAATCTTCACGTACAATCACAATGGTTAAGCCTGCTGGGCCAATATTTTTTTGCGCACCTGCATAAATCAGACCAAATTTAGATACATCTAAAGGTGCAGATAAAATGCTTGATGAGAAATCACATACCAACGGTTTGTCTGTTTCTGGAATATTGGCAAACTGCAAACCACCAATTGTTTCGTTATCTGCATAATGCACATAGGCAGCATCGGCAGATAAGTTCCATTGGCTTTGTTCGCTAATGGCATGCTTACCTTCAATCTGAATACCCGCTTCAACGACATGAATATCGCCATAGCGCTGCGCTTCTTTTAAGGCTTTTTCAGACCAAATACCCGTGTGGATATAATCTGCCTTGTTGTTTTTACCCAACAAATTCAATGGAATCGCAGAGAATTGTAGCGATGCACCACCCTGCAAGAACAATACTTTGTAGTTCTCAGGAATATTCATGAGTTTGCGCAGGTCTGCTTCCGCTTTTTCAGCCATGGCAACATAGTCGGCACTACGGTGGCTCATTTCCATGATCGAAAGACCTTTGCCATGCCAGTCAAGCATTTCAGCTTGAGCTTTTTCAAGTACGGCAGTCGGTAATGCTGCAGGACCAGCACAGAAGTTGTACGCGCGCATGATTTTTCCTTTCAGAGTGAAACACAATAAAATGATGGCATTTAACCATATCTGGCAGGGTCTTGCACAAAATTATTTCAATCTATGAGCCAAGATAGAGTCAAAAAATCAATGTAGATTCGAGGGATAAATTTACTAAATCAAAAAAAGAGGCTGAAATGTGTGCGACAATATCTGTCGCAAATTGATCAAAAAACCACCCACTACTCCTAATTAAATGATATTTTAAATAAATATTAAAGGAGAAATAAACAATGACAACATTCCTCAATCACTTTAAGGTAGATAAAAATTTACTTGAAGTTGACTTCTTTGACCCTAATCTGGAAACAGATACTCGCTTATACATTGATAGTTATTATTTAACTCGTTGTGAGAACATACATTCCAAGTCTGCTCTGACTACTCAGCAAAATTTTATGAAATGTTTAATGGAAGCTCTTAAAGAAAAAGATGAAATTAAAGCAAGAAAATTATGCTCCCATTTTCCTGAGCCCAAATATACTGGCATTGGTGCAACTAAAGAAGGAGTAAATGGCAAAGGATCACACGATATTAAAGTTGAATATATACTCACATGCTTAAAGTCTTCTCAGGCAGCTCAGACAGGCTTATTAGAAGATCTTGAAGAATTAATATTAGTTGCAGATGGTATAGGTCCGGACACTATTTCAGATATAACGACTAGGGTCTGTTGACATTTCATAAATGGCTTGCGCTGTAGGCTAAAACTGAGCAGATCAGGCATGAAACGCAAGGAATAGCGAGATTATTGCTAAGTTTCATAACGCAATCTGAGAAAGTTTTAGCCACAGCCTTTCAGGGCGAGCATATTTTTTGCTGCTATTGCGTTATGTGCCAGTCATTTAAAATGACTAAATTTCCTGTCCCATGCCTTATAGCAGCTAAAAAATATGCGTTGCCGCAAACATAGACGAATTGTCAACAAACCCTAATATTTGCTTTAAACATTTTGCAGAATATACATTAGAACAATGTGAAAAATTAGGTATAGAAACGACTGAAACAAAAGAGGCTATTCATTTCTTTTGTGCAATCGATAACGAATGGAAAAAATCAAAATTTTCACTTCCTCACGCTCCTTGGGGGCCTAATAAAGTTGTTGGACCTGTAATTTTGTTACCTCAAAATATCTTGGAATCTATGATTAACTATAAAACTAATTATTTTTTCACTAATATTAGACCTCTTGCGAAAGTAAAAAATTGTTTATACTCATCTCATGAAATATGAAAATTTAACAAGATTTAATGATGAAGAATTTAAACGACTTGTTGGAGTTCCTCGTCCATTATTCTTAAAAATGGTATCAGTGTTACAACATGCTGAACTTGCCAAGAAAAAATCTGGAAGACCTCATTCGTTGTGTTTAGAGGATCAATTGTTGTTAACTTTAAATTACTTACGCTGTTATAGAACTCAAATTGAGTTATCCGCCGACTATAACCTAGCTGAAAGTAATGTGAATCGTACGATTCAGAAAGTTGAAAATGCTCTGATTCAATCACGGATTTTCGCATTGCCGAAAAGGAATCAAAAGTTTAATGAGGGGGATTATGTAATCGTTGATGTTACTGAGTCACAGATTGAGCGTCCCAAAAAAACAAAGAAAATTCTATAGTGGTGAAAAGAAGAAACATACGCTAAAAACACAGGTCATTTTTAACCCCCAATTAAAGCAAATTGTAAGTATACAGATTGAAGATGGCAGAAAACACGATCTGAACATTGCGCGTAAGCATTTGAAGGAGATGATTATTTATCCTTATATCATGGCAGATTTAGCCTATAAAGGATTTCATCAGATTAAGAGTAAGTTACTCATTCCAATCAAGAAACCTAACAATTTATCATTACCCCAAATAGCAAAACAGATCAACCAAGAAATCAGTCGGCGTAGGATCACAATTGAACATATCAACGGCAAACTTAAACATTTTCGGATATTAACAGAACGCCATAGAAATAGACGGAAACGATTTGGTCTAAGAATGAATTTAATTGCTGGAATGGTGAATTGGATGCTCTTAAATTAACTTTCGTAAGATCTATTGCCACCCCTTTATTTAAAGAAGAAGTTTTACGTAGAGATGCTTCAGCAAGCTTTATTTATTCTTTAAAATCTGGCGAGAAAAGAGTGAATGTAAAAAAATGCGAGAGCAACATCCTGAATTTCGAGGGGGGAAAAAGCAATATGGATGAATTAATCGCAAAAAATCCAAGACTTTTAAAAGAATATATAGAGAAAAAGTAGCTAAAAAACGCTATTTAAAAAGAAAAGGTAAAAAAAGAAGATTAGAGGACGCATAAGCGTGCTTTTTATAGACAAATGTACAAGAAACAATACTATAACTTTACACTAGTTCTATCTGCGAACCTTTGATTTATACTAGCGGGATAACATTACCAGCTTTAAATCAGTTTAGCGACTTTATGAACTTAAAGAAAAATAAAAGACAGCTTGTCTGGGGTTTAAATCTGCTTGCATCTATGATGTATGGCAGCTTTGCTCATGCACAGAGCATCAGCTTTCAGGATGCTGAACGTCAGTTGTTGCAAAATTCTTATAGCAGCCAAGCCTATCAAAGTCTGGAACAGGCTTCAAAACTTGAAGCTGAAGCAGTAAAAGGCGTAGGTCTGCCACGTGTCGACCTGAATGTTCGTGCCTATGCCTTTCACAGTGAAGTCGATATTCCATTAAAGCAATTTAAAAATAATCTGGAGAATTCACTCTCTCAAGGCGTGAATGGCCGGCTTAATGAGTGGGAGGCCAGTAATGGCGTGGATCTACCTGCAGGTATTACCGATCCACTGCGTGATGGACTTAACAATACTATTCATAGCGGAGTTGGTCTGATTCCGGATACGTCTAATGTCATCCTTGAAGATCAGGTGATTCGCCCCACTGTTTCCGTGATTATGCCAATATATACTGGAGGCCTCACCCGTAGTGCCAAAGAAATCGCCAATATTCAGGTCGGTCGTAGTCAGCTCAGCAACAAACAGCAGCAAGACACGCAGCGTTTTGAACTGATTCAAAGTTATTTTAATGTACAGCTCCAAAAGCAACTGCATGCAGCTGCGCTGTTTAATCTGAATGCCATGCAGCAGCATTATCGCAATGCCTTAAAGATGGAACAGCAAGGTTTTATCAGTAAAGGGCACCGCATGCAGTTTGAAGTGGCACGCAATAATGCCGAGCGCAGCCAGCAAAATACACAGGCCAATTTGAATGCTGCCCTGTTCCAGCTGAATAATCTGCTTCAGGAAAGTAGCATCACCGAACTTTCGACGCCTTTATTTGTCAATAAAACCGAGCCACAGGCCTTAAATCATCTGCTGAAAACCTTTAGTCAGAACTCTGCGCTGATTCAAAAAATGCAGCTGGATACTCAATTAGCTCAAGCCAATGTCAAAGCCCAGCAAGCAGCTAAAAAACCGAATGTTTTTGCTTTTGGCGAATATAGTCTGGATCAAAATGAAAACTGGATTGTCGGAGTTGCCGCACGCTATAACCTGTTTTCTGGGATCGATAAAAACAAAAATATTCAGGCTGCCGAACTCAAACGCTCTGCCACAGAACTGCTCACTGCACGCACCCAGCAGGAAATTGAAAATCTGATTTATAAATCTTATAGCGAAGCACTCAGCGCACAGCAAAGTGATGCACTTCTGGCACAAAATTTGAAAGCCGCACAGGAAAATTTACGCATCCAAGAATTGTCCTTTAAAGAAGATATGGGCACCGCCATACAGGTCATCGATGCACAAAATATGCTGAGCGGACTACGAGCCGAAACTGCCTTGAATGCTTACAAATATGTGATGTCACTGGCCACACTATTACAAAGCCATGGCTCGATTGCAGAATTTCCGAACTACATCCAACATACCAACACTCACTATATTCGCTAATGGAGCCGAACATGAACGAAGATCAAAAACCCAATGATCCTGTGAATGAAGCGGCTTCATCCAGCGATACAGAAAAATCGCCTGCGCAACAGGTAGAAACAAAAACTGAAATAGAAAACAACGCGACGACTTCGACCGAGCAACGACAAGCTCCTGAAATCGCTAAAAAGAAAAAATATTTATTGCTGGCCCTGATTCCAGTTCTGCTGGCAGTCATCGCATTTGGATTATGGAAAAGCTACCAACCGGCTCCGCTTGAATTGCAGGGTCGTGTAGAAGCTGAAACAGTTCAGGTGGCGACCAAAGTGCCAAGCCGTATTGAAGAAATTTATGTAGAAGAAGGTCAGCGAGTCAAAAAAGGCGATGTGCTGGTGCGCTTAAACAGCCCGGAAATTCAGGCCAAAAAACAGCAAGCCGCAGCGGCTTTACAATCTGCGCTGGCCTTACAATCGACTGCTGAACGTGGCTCGCAAGAAGAAAATATCGCCAGCCTGTATGCCAACTGGCAATCGCTGAAAGCACAGCAAAATTTAGCCAAAGTTTCTTATGAGCGTGGTGCAAATTTATTTAAGGAAGGTGTGATTTCACGCCAGCGCCGTGATGAATTGTATGCAGCCAGTCAATCAGCGGCACAAATGACAGAAGCAGCGTATCAGCAATACGCACGTGCCAAACGTGGCAGCACCTCGCAGCAAAAGAGTTCTGCCGATGCACAAGTAGATATTGCCCAGGCTGCGCTGGATGAAGCCAATGCATTAGAGGCAGAAACCCAATTAGTAGCACCTGTAAACGGAACGGTGTCTAAAACCTATGGCAAAGTCTCGGAGCTGGTAGCCACCGCAGTCCCTGTGGTCAGCCTGATTGAAGATCAAATGTGGGTGAGCCTGAATATTCGTGAAGACCAATATGCCCCGTTTCAGAAAATGAGCAGTATTGAAGGTTATATTCCCGCCCTAGATAAAACCGCCACTTTTAAAATCAAGCAGATCAGTGCTGAAGGTGAATTTGCCACCATTAAGACCACACGCCAAACCGGCGGTTATGATGTGCGAAGTTTTAAGCTGCATCTTGTGCCCACACCAGCGATTCCTGAACTGAAAGTTGGAATGAGCGTGTTATTTAAACTGAAAGAGACCCGATAATGTGGACGGGTATATGGCGCGAACTGCGCTATCTGCTCCGCGAAAAATGGGATCTGTGTCTGGTCACGCTCGCACCTGCACTGGTGATTATTTTATTCAGCAGCATGTTTGCTCAAGGGAAACCGGATCATTTACCGATTGCGATTATTGATCAAGACCAGAGTGCGCTGAGTCAAAGCATTTATCAGCATGTGGCGCTGAATCATACTCTTAAAATTGCTACAGTGTCGGAACAAACAGCTGAAATTGAGCGCCTGTTAAATCAAAATAAAATTTGGGGTTATATCCATATTCCCAGCGGTGCCGAGCAACGTCTGGTTCGTGCCCGGGATGCTGACATCAGTATTGCCTTTAACCAGAGTTATTTCAGCATCGGAAATACCATTTCCTCTGCCATGCTGGTCAGTACCCTACAAGCACTCGCTGAATTTAGCGGACAGCAATATCTGGGCAACCGGCTGCCTTCTCTCGAAGCACCGTCACCGCATATTAAAATATCTCCGCTGTATAATCCGCAGCTGAATTATGAATTCTATCTGGAACCCTATGTCATTCCGGCAATTCTGCATTTACTGCTGTGTTGTTGTGTGGCATTTTCCGTCGGTCAGGAACTGAAGCGGCAGACCTTAACAAGCTGGATTAGCAACTCATCCATCTGGATGGCATTGCTGTCTAAGAACCTGATCTATGTGGCTATTTTTAGTCTATGGACCTGGATCTGGATGTTCTGGCTGATTGAAATTCGCGGCTGGTTTGTTGCCGGCTCGCTCGCTCTGATTCTATCGGCACAATTTCTGCTATATAGCGCTTATGCATTTTTAAGCAGTGCAGTGGTTCTGGCAACCAAAGATTTAAGTAAATCTTTTGGCATCATTGCGGTCTATGGTGGTTCATCTTTAAGTTTTGCCGGTGTGACTTTACCTTTAAATAATGCGCCCCTATTCACCCAGCTCTGGTCCAATATTATTCCGTTTACGCCCTATGCCAAATTACAAACTGAACAATGGGTGATTGGTAGTCCATTGCATATTTCACTGCAAGCTGGATTCATGCTGCTGATCTATGCCCTAGTTTACGCTCTGCTGGCTTATCTGTTTCTTAAAAAAATAGTTAAAGGAGCAGTCCAATGAAATCCCTCTGGTTTTACTATCTGCAAAGCTTTAAGGATATTGTCAGTCACGGCACGATCTTTACCACGCTTATTCTATCCGTCTTGTTTTACAGCTTTTTTTATCCAACCGCTTATCAGGCACAGCAGGCTGAAGCCTTACCGATTATTATTGTCGATGAAGAACAAAGTAACTTAAGCACCCGTATTATTGGTCAAGTGGCACAAAGCCCCAATGTGGAGATTGAGGCGATTACCGGCAATTTTTCCGAGGCCAAACAATGGGTGGAATCACAAAAAGCCGATGGTATTTTACTTCTGCCGGACAATTTATCGCAAAGCTTAAGGCATGGTGAAACAGGTGGCATTGGCCTGTATTTAAGTACAGCCAACTTTTTAGTAACCAAACAAATTGGTCTGGGCTTAGCCACATCAGTTGAGCAAACTTTGGCAGATTATACTGAACGCTTTGGCAAGGTCTCGGATTTTTCACCTGCCCTTTCTGTGCATCAAATTCCTTTATTTAATCCGCTGTCCGGCTATGGCAGCTATGTCTTTCCTGCGGTTGCACCTTTAATTATCCACCAAACCATTCTTTTGGGTTTGAGTATGCTGATTTTGGTATATCGGGAAAGAAAAATAGAATTAAACACAAATGCATTGATTGGGATGTGTTTAGCGGTCTTCACCATTGGTTGTCTGGGATGTTTCTATTTATTCGGCTTTAGCTTCTGGCTATTTGATTATCCGCGCGGTGGCAACCTGCTCGGGATGCTGCTGGCTGTTGCGGTTTTTATCTACACGATAATTGGCATGACCTGCTTATTTGCTAGTTTTCTGGATCTGCCGGAACGTGCGGGGCATGTCATTGTATTCACTTCTATTCCACTGTTCTTTTTATCTGGTGCGGCCTGGCCGCATGCTGCCATGCCCACCTGGATGCAAGTCGTTGGCGAAATCCTGCCCTCTACCCAAATTGTGCAGATGTTTATTCAACTCAATCAGATGGGTGTGCCTACAACACTGATCTTGCCTAAATTGCTCTATCTTGGAATGATCGGTAGCTTGTGCTTTTTTTTGGCTTATCGACGTTTAATTTCTGGTCATCAAAGCAGATAGAGCATTATAGCAATGCTCCTATTCCACTTATTTACCCGATTCGCCAAAGACTTGAATATTGAAATTATGAATCTTGTTGCTACCATTCGGCTTGTCAAAACTAACATCATACTGAACCAGATTTTCCGGATAGGCAATTTCATAGCTGACCTTATATTGCCCAAGCTGATTGGTTGCTTCTTCAATCTCTTTGGTCATTAAAGTCTTAGACTTGTATTCACCTTGAGGAATTGAACGTGAAAAGCGTTTCATCAGCTTTTCATTGTCCTTAAACTGGGTTTGCAACTGCGGCTCTAACTGATCCAAAAACTCGTCATACTTCCCATCACGCAAATCCTCATAGGCTAGCTGTGCCGCCTTTTCCTGTTCAGGACTCGGATCTGGAATATTGTCCATTGAATTACAGCCACTCAATGCAACCGCTGCTGCCAACAACATTAATTTGGTTTTCATCGCTTACCCTTATGCAGTCAACGTTTATAAAAAAGGACGCCGAAGCGCCCTTTTTATCAGTAAAAAACTTATTCTTCTACTGAATTTTCACCGTCTTTTTCCACTTGCTCAGTTTCAGCAACTGCATCCGTTTCAGCCACTAAAGATTCTGCACCTTCAATCGCTTCAACAAACTCGTCTTCTTCAACAGCTTCAATCGCTTCTACACCCACCAGTGTTTCGTTTTCACCCAAGCGGATTAAACGTACACCTTGTGCATTACGACCTGTTTGCGCCACTTCAGAAGCGCGAGTACGCACTAATGTACCGCCATCAGAAATCAGCATCAGTTCTTTGCTTTCATCAATAGCAACTGCACCGACCAATTCACCATTACGTTCAGAGGTCTTAATGGCAATCACACCTTTACCACCACGTTTTTTGGTTGGGAAGTCGTCTACAGGTGTACGCTTACCATAACCATTCGCCGAAGCACACAAAACTTCGCCTGTTTCTGGTACTACGACTAGCGATACGATACGGCTGATGAGTGCTGAATCTGAACTGTCTTCATCATCGCCATCGACTTCTACATCTTCGACATCTTCAACTTGTGCTGAACCGAAGCTGACACGCATACCACGTACGCCTTTGGCCGCACGACCCATTGAACGTACATCGGTTTCAGCAAAACGAATCGCTTTACCTTCATTGGAGAACAACATAATTTGCTGTTCGCCATCGGTAATTGCAACACCAATTAAAGTGTCTTCTTCATTCAATTCAATGGCACGTAAACCATTCGAACGTACGTTACTGAATTGTTCCAATTCAACACGTTTCACTGTACCTGATGCCGTTGCCATAAAGACATAAAAGTTTTTACGCAAGGCTTCTGCTTGTGATGCAAATTCTGCAATGATCTCATCGTCTAAATCGGTTGCAGAAAGCTCTACACCCAATTGTTTCAATTGCACACGCAATGCATCAGATAAATCATCACCATCTGCTAATTCAGCAAAGGCAGCTTCTAATTCTGCATAATGTGCAGCAATGATTGCGTTGGTTTGTATATGTGTAGCATTGGCTTTTACATAGCTACGGAAGTCTGCCAAACGCTCGGTAAATTTCTTCGGTGCATCAATGACAGGTAAAATCGCGGTGATGGTTTCATTGGCATCTAATGGCAATAAGTTCACCATTGGACGACCTTTCGCACCACGCGATGCCTGTGGCACTTCAAACACTTTCAGACGGTACACTTTACCCACATCGGTAAAGCACAGCACCGTTGCATGGTTAGATGTCACGATTAAATGCTGCACATAATCATCTTCTTTCATCGACGTTGCAGATTTACCACGACCACCACGACGCTGCGCTGCGTAATCTGACAATGGTTGAGTTTTTGCATAACCTGTTTGTGATACTGTCAGTACCACTTGTTCTTCTGGGATTAAATCTTCACGCGAGAAATCAATGCGAGATTCTACAATTTCAGTACGACGTGCATCGCCATATTGCTGTAAAACTTGCGCCAACTCTTCACGAATCACGCCCATCAACAAATTAAAGTCATTCAAAATTGCAGTTAATTCAGCAATTTGTGCCAAAATTTCAGAATATTCTGCATGTAACTTGTCTTGTTCTAGACCTGTTAAACGATGCAAACGTAATTCTAAAATTGCGGTCACTTGCGCAGGTGATAAACGATAGACCTGACCATCTAAACCAAACGGGCGGTTAGGGTCTTCGCCTTCAATTTCATCTGGACGTACAGAAACTGAACCTGCTTTTTCCAATAACGCAACTACACCACCTGCTGCCCACTCGCCTGCCTGTAAACGCTCACGCGCTTCGGCTGGGTTGGCAGAAGATTTAATCGTTTCGATGATGGCATCAATATTGGCCAACGCAACGGTTAAGCCTTCTAAGATGTGTCCACGTTCACGCGCTTTACGCAACTCGAACATGGTACGGCGGGTCACTACTTCTTGGCGGTGACGAATAAATGCCGCAATAATATCTTTCAGGTTCATCAATTTTGGCTGACCATTGTCTAGGCAGACCATGTTGATGCTGAATGAGTTTTCTAACTGCGTATTTAAGAACAGGTTATTCACAATCACTTCAGCGTTTTCACCACGCTTCAGATCAATTGCAATACGCATCCCTTCTTTATCAGACTCATCACGTAATTCTGAAATACCTTCGAGTTTCTTCTCTTTCACCAGTTCAGCAATACGCTCAATGGTTTTGGCTTTGTTGACCTGATAAGGGATTTCAGTAAAGACGATGGTGGTACGACCAGATTTTTGATCTTCTTCAAAATGGTACTTACCACGAATATGCAAACGGCCTTTACCTGTACGGTAAGCATCAACAATGCCTGATTTACCGTAAATAATACCGCCTGTAGGGAAGTCTGGACCTGTGATATGTTCCATCAACCCTTCAATTGAAATATTTGGGTTGTCTGCATAAGCCAAACATGCATGCACCACTTCAGTCATGTTGTGCGGTGCCATATTGGTCGCCATACCTACAGCAATACCTGCAGCACCATTGACCAATAGGTTTGGAATACGAGTAGGCATCACTTGAGGAATACGCTCAGAGCCGTCGTAGTTATCTTCCCAATCGACAGTGTCCTTTTCTAAATCGGCCAACAGTTCATGAGTAAGTTTGCGCATACGGACTTCGGTATAACGCATGGCTGCGGCACTATCGCCATCAATCGAACCGAAGTTACCCTGACCATCGACCAATTGATA
This sequence comes from Acinetobacter sp. YH12058, assembly GCF_013419805.1. NCBI lineage: Bacteria > Pseudomonadati > Pseudomonadota > Gammaproteobacteria > Moraxellales > Moraxellaceae > Acinetobacter > Acinetobacter sp. YH12058. The sequence goes on along the minus strand of NZ_VOZL01000002.1, from coordinate 147,671 downwards.
ACGCAAACTGAAATCTTGCGCCATACGAACAATTGTTTCGTAAACTGCATAATCACCGTGAGGGTGATATTTACCGATGACGTCACCGACTACACGGGCAGACTTTTTGTAAGCTTTGTTGTAGTCATTGCCCAATTCGTGCATTGCGAATAGCACACGACGATGCACAGGTTTTAGACCATCTCGTACATCTGGCAGCGCACGTGACACAATCACGCTCATCGCATAGTCTAAATACGAGTGCTTGAGTTCATCCTCAATGGCAATCGGTCTAATTTCCGATACGCTCATGCATACTCCTTATTCTGCAAACAAATTTTGCTTGCATTTTATATGTCGTAAAACTTGCAAATGATTAGCCTGAAATGCAGGCTAAAAATAAAAACTAGCGAAAAATTATAGCATATACGCCTGTGTTTTTGTGCTTCAGAGATGATCTTAATCTTGTTAATTTACTTAAATTTAACGGTGATTTTTTAGGCAAAAAAATATTCACACCCAAGAAACAAAAGTGCGTCATATTTTTAAGAGTCACGTCAAAATATCTTCAACATATACTTGCTCGATATGTACCCACATATACGCTAAGTTCACATAATGTACTTAAAACCAATCACTGCATCTAAATTAAAAAAGACAATAAAAAACGCCCCTATGCTATTCACATAGAGGCGTTTTTGACTGTGTTCAGTAATTAGATTTTAGATACTAACTCTGGAACAACAGTGTTCAAATCACCCACTAACCAGTAGTCTGCTACTGCATTAATTGGTGCTTCTTCGTCTTTGTTGATTGCAACAATCACTTTAGAGTCTTTCATACCTGCCAAGTGCTGAATCGCACCAGAGATACCCACAGCGATGTACAAATCAGGTGCAACAATTTTACCTGTTTGACCTACTTGCATGTCGTTTGGTACGAAGCCAGCATCTACTGCTGCACGTGAAGCACCTTGTGCTGCACCAAGTTTATCCGCTAATGGATCAAGCACTTTGTGATAGTTCTCACCAGAACCTACACCACGACCACCTGAAACCACAATACGCGCTGCTGTTAACTCTGGACGCTCTGATTTCACAATTTCTTCAGATACGAACTTAGAAATACCCGCATCACCTTGTGAAGCAGCAGCTTCAACTGCTGCTGAACCACCTTCTGCAGCAACAGGGTCAAATGCTGTACCACGTACAGTACCCACCACAATCGCTTCTGAAGATTCTACAGTCGCAATTGCGTTACCTGCATAAATTGGACGTTTGAATGTCTTTGCAGAATCTACAGCGACGATGTCTGTGATCATGCTAACGTCAAGAAGTGCAGCCGCACGCGGTAAAATGTTTTTACCTGTTGTTGTAGAGGCAGCAAGGATATGGCTATAACCTTTGCCTAATTCTGCAACAAGTTTTGCTACGTTTTCAGCCAATTGGTTTGCATAAGCCGCATCGTCAGCAAGTAATACTTTGCTTACGCCTGCAACTTTAGCTGCTTGGTCTGCAACTGCTTGTGCACCAGAACCCGCAACCAATACAGTGATATCACCACCGATTTTTTGAGCTGCAGCAACAACGTTTAATGTTGCACCATTTAGTGCTTTATTGTCGTGCTCAGCGATAACTAAAATACTCATGATTTTTATCCTTCTGTATTAGATCACTTTCGCTTCGTTTTTCAATTTTTCTACAAGCTCATCTACAGATTTCACTTGTACGCCCGCTTTACGCTCAGCAGGTGCTTCAACTTTTACAGTTTTCAGCTTAGTACCTGTTGCAACGCCATAATCTGCAGGAGATTTGGTGTCTAGCGGTTTTTTACGTGCTTTCATGATGTTTGGAAGTGCCGCATAACGTGGCTCATTCAAACGTAAGTCAGTGGTGATGATTGCAGGAAGTGCAAGCTCAACAGTTTGTAAACCACCGTCAATTTCACGTGTTACCTGAACTTTGTCGCCATCTACTTTTACTTCTGAAGCAAAAGTACCCTGACCTGCACCAAGTAAAGCGCCTAGCATTTGACCAACTTGGTTAGAGTCGTCATCAATAGCTTGCTTACCCAATAAAATAAGTTGTGGTTGTTCTTGTTCAACAACACCTTTTAAGATTTTAGCCACTTCAAGTGCACCAATCTCATCGGCTGTTTCAACCAAAATACCACGGTCTGCACCAAGCGCCATTGCAGAACGAATTTGTTCCTGCGCTTCTTTAGGACCAATGGATACCACTACGATTTCTGAAACAGTTCCTTTTTCTTTTAAACGAACCGCTTCTTCCACTGCGATTTCACAGAATGGGTTAATTGACATCTTAACGTTAGTTAGGTCAACTCCACTATTATCCGGCTTAACGCGAACTTTAACGTTGGCATCTACCACACGTTTTACAGCAACAAGAGCCTTCATGTAATCCTCGGCTGTTTTAGCAAAAGTAAATATTGAGAAAAGTTAATAATAACTCTTCGCTTTAAATTTTTTAGGTGTCCTATCTTGCTATGTGATCGGCATTTCGGTCAAGTCAGAATTGTCTAAACAAGGCTAAAAATGCCGAAAATTAACTGAACGATGCGTTCATACTTTTTTATTTCTAAAAATTAACAAACCAAGCGACGATTATATAAGCAATTTTAAGCTTTGATTTATATTATGTTTTTTATTTATTTCCCTCATCAACAAGATTGATTGAAATGCAATTCAAATTGAGTTCCGCCTACAATTTAAGCAAAGTTCCTTACATAAAACCCCATAATCTGACTGTCATTAAAGATAGAAAACTTTATTTTTTGCAGTATTTTTTCAGATATAAATGCTCTTTTAAAATGTGACTGCTGGTTCACAAAACTGTATTCAGCAGTTTATTGGGTATGAAATAAACAATCTGTTTTATTTTGATGGATATTTATGCGCTTTCACCACGCCACCTCCCAGATAAAGGACATAAAAAAACTCAGCTTAAACTTGCTGAGTTTCTAAAAAGTCACGGTGGATATGACTTAAATCTATCAATTCATAGGCCTGTAAATTAAAAATTTCCCAAACTGCAATAAAATCTTCTTTTACATCTATTTTACTACCAGCGGATGAGCGTGCTTGCCACTGCTGATCTGAAATCCATAAATAGCTTTGTTGCGTTTGCGGATGAATCGCCTGCATTTTACCTTCGGCATTAATACCCTGCACTAAACAATCGGCAGGTAGTTCTTGCTCGATCATCGGCAAGCTTATTTCGACAAAATGTTTCACTTGACGCAAGCCATAACCTGCAAAAATTTCTTTTTGGCTTGGGCTTAATTGTTCATATTTTTCTTGAAGATTCGAAATCATGGTTTTGCCTATCATTTGATATCCAAAGTGTTATGCAGTGGAACAAAAAATAATGTCATCCATGTCTATTATTCGTGTGACCCACTCTTTCTGCTTCTTTATACTGCATAACGCACTTTTTTATTATTCTACAATAGTTGCAATGACATCTTGGTGAAAGCGCTTTTACTTAAAGTATTAAGTACAGCACAAAGGCTTTACAACTGACTGTGAGAAAAATATTTGCAGTATGAAATAGCTATATTTTAACTTGCAAAAATAATGCCGACTTTAGGTAAAGCTTTACTTTTTACTCGCACGTGGATGTGCCTGATCATAAACTCGCGCTAACTGATCAAAATCGACATGGGTATAAATTTGCGTGGTGCTTAAATTGCTATGCCCAAGCATTTCTTGGACTGCACGTATATCCCCACTATTCGACAGCATGTGACTTGCAAAACAATGTCGCAATAAGTGCGGATGCAAATCGACATTAACGCCCGCACGCTGCGCCTGAAACTTCACCCGATTTTCAATTTGGCGTGCTTTTAAGGGTTCACCTTTTTGAGTAATAAACAATGCTGCATCGGGTACAAAATCGCCCTGCCATAAAGGGTAAATCTGCAGCCATTGCATCACCGCATCTTTGGCTTTGCGACCAAAAGGCACTATACGGGTTTTATTGCCTTTACCCGTAATGCGCAGCAATTGACGGTTAAAATCTAAATCGCGGATACGTAAACTTTGTACCTCTGCTAGGCGCAAACCACTCGAATAGAGCAATTCTAAAATCGCTTTATCGCGTCGCCACATTTGTTGTTGTACTTCAGTTTCAGGTTCAGGCTGATCCAAAATTTGATGAATCGTTTCAATATCAATCAAACCCGGCAAAGGTCGTGGCTGACGTTTTAGCTGAAAATTATCAATTGGATTAAATTGTAAATACTGCCCTTGCTCGGCCCATTTCATAAACTGACGAATCGCTGACAACATGCGCTGTAAACTGCTGCTATTTAACTGTTGCTGTTCTACTTTTTGCGCTAAATAATGGCGCAAATCTGCAGCCTCTACATCATATAAGGCAAGTTGTTGTTGCTCACAAAAGCTAAAAAAATCGTTTAAATCGCGTGCGTAGGCTTTTAACGTATGCGGTGACTGCTGTTGTATTTCTCGTTCTTTGAGCCACATCTTTAATAGTTGCTGCGGATCGTACATTAGTCACGCTCCGATTGCTGAACTGCGGCAAACTGAGATAAATAAGCAGCAATGTGTTCAGCCGCCTGATCTGCATGTGTTTCTAAAAACAAATGATCACCATCATGCACAATTTTTAATACGGCTTGTGGAAATTGTTGTTGTAAAAACTCACCTACCGCCAGTGGACTTATCGGGTCTTGATCACCCCATAACAACAAAATAGGCATGTTGATTTTAGCAAAGTCTACCGTGTAATCGGCCTTTGCCTCTACAAACCAGTCAGGATAATTTAAATCACTTGCTTGATAGTCTTGTCGCCAATCTTGCACCTGAAAACTGCTTAAATCCATGCCACCAGATGTTGCAACCAATACTAATCCTTTGACTTTTTCTGGATATTGCAACGCGGCAGCAACTGCAAAAATACCACCCATCGACTGTGCAATGATAATGCAATCATCTGGGATATTCGCCAACACATAAGCCTGCAAACTTGCAAAATCATGTACCTGTGAATGTGCAGGTTGATGATTAAATTCAGGATAAGCCACAATTTTTACAGCATTCTGCCACGGCAATTTTTCAATTTTTTCGATTAGCGGATGAAAAAATGCGGTATTGCCTGAAGCGCCAGGTAAAAAAATCAGTTGCGGCATAATGAGTAGAAGTTTTTAGAGTGACATTCAGTACAGCATACCTAATCCGTGCTGCAAGATACAAAAAAGCACCATTCGTTTTGAAAAGTGCTTTTAAGTAAGATAAGAGCTGTTCATGTTAGAACGAAACATCAGCCCTGAAAATAATTTAAATCCAAACGACCGTGATAGACATTAGCAGTTGGCCCTGTCATCCACACCACATCGCCTTCACGCCATTCGATTTGCAACTTACCACCTGCCAGTTCAATTTCAACTGAATTAGACAATAAGCCACGGCGCATACCCGAAACGGCTGCAGCACATGCACCTGTACCACAAGCCAAGGTTTCACCTACGCCACGTTCAAACACACGCAAACGCGCATGTTTTTCGTCAATGATTTGCATAAAACCTGCATTGACGCGCTGTGGAAAACGCTCGTGTGATTCCACTTGTGGGCCAATACCTGCAACATCGGCAGTCAATACATCAGGCACAATGGTCACAGCATGAGGATTGCCTATGTTCACCACATCAATGGTCAATGCAGCACCATCTTTCAGCGCAATGTCATATAAGTTATCAGGCTCATCGGCAATAAAAGGAATTTCTTGCGGTAAGAATTTAGGGTAGCCCATATTCACCCGCACCCAACCATTTTGACCAAGTTCAGGTTCTACAATACCCGCTTTGGTCTGTACCTTGATTTTGGTCTTGGTGGTCAACTGACGTTCATGCACAAAACGGGCAAAACAACGCACACCATTGCCACACTGCTCCACTTCAGAGCCATCGGCATTGAAAATGCGATATTTAAAATCCACATTCGGCAAATCGGGCGGTTCCACAATCAGCAATTGATCAAAACCAATGCCAAAGTGGCGGTCTGCAAGGCGCTGAATCGTTAGTGCATCTAAATACGCACGTTGGCTGATGAGATCAACCACCATGAAATCATTGCCTAAACCATGCATTTTGGTAAATTCTAATAACATCTCGAATTCCCCTTATGGCAATAAACGCTCTCTTTCCCACAAAGATTCAATGCTTTCACGTTCACGGATTAAGTGTGCCTGATCTGCATCGACCATCACTTCGGCTGCACGACCACGAGTGTTGTAGTTAGAGCTCATCACAAAGCCGTATGCACCCGCACCCATCACGGCCAAAATGTCATTTTCAGCAATCGCCAATTCACGGTCTTTACCCAAGAAATCGCCTGTTTCACAGATTGCACCCACCACATCCCATGCTTTGCTTTCAACATCGGTACGTGGCGTCACTGGCTGAATATCCATCCACGCTTCATACAATGCAGGGCGGATTAAGTCATTCATTGCCGCATCAATAATCGCAAAATTACGATGTGTGGTCGGTTTCAATAAATCAACCTTAGTCAGCAATACTCCCGCATTGGCAGAAATACTACGGCCTGGCTCCATATACACTTTAAGACCTAACTTTTCTAAAGCTGGGCGCAAAGCATTGGCATATTCTTCAACGCTTGGTGGTGTTTCATCTTTATAGGTCACACCCAAACCACCACCAATATCAATGTGTTTCAGTTGAATACCCATTTCTTTTAGGGTATCAATCATCACAATGACACGATCCAAAGCATCCACAAAAGGTTGTGTTTCGGTCAATTGTGAACCGATGTGACAGTCAATGCCGACAATATCCAAGTTTGGCAAAGACGCAGCATATTCATAGGTGCTGTACACAGAATCTGAAGGAATCCCGAATTTATTTTCTTTTAAACCTGTAGAAATATAAGGATGGGTTTTGGCATCGACATCTGGGTTAACCCGTAATGAAATTGGTGCTTTGACATTCATGCTTGCCGCAACTTTTTGAATACGGTCTAATTCTGCATGCGATTCTACGTTAAAGCAGGCAATCCCAACTTCCAACGCTTTTTGAATATCGGCTTCAGTTTTACCTAAACCTGAAAAAACAATTTTCGATGCATCACCACCTGCTTTGAGAACACGCGCCAATTCACCGCCTGTCACAATATCAAAACCTGCACCCAACTTAGCCAATACATTCAATACCGCAAGATTCGAGTTTGACTTTACCGCAAAACAAATTTGATGATCGATAAAGTGGAAAGCACGATCCATATCTAAATAATGCTTTTCAAAAGTCGCTTTTGAATAAACATAGAGTGGTGTGCCAAATTGCTGTGCGAGTTGTTGTAGCGAACATTGCTCGGCGTGCAAAACCCCTTGAATGCGGGTAAAACTCATGAATGTATCCTTTATCTAGAAAGCGTTAAGGTGTAGTCGATGTAGATGCAGCAGGTGCAGCAAACTGCTGTTGCACAGGTACGGCTGTGTCTGACGATGTTGCCGATTGCGTTGCACGTTTAGGCGCAGCATCTGGATATAACAAATATTTTGCGCGTTTGTCGTAATTTGGGTCATTGGGTAACTGTAATGTACCTGACTGACCACAACCGACCAAAACCACTGTTGTAAGCAAAACACTCATGCAGCAAATGACGGTACGCATCTGACCACCTATAAAATATTTTCGATGAAGTATAACGCGATCACTGCCGCGACCAAAGTGCTAATGCAGAGAGATTATATTGAGCTTAGTAAAAATTCTAGCTTACTTACTATTCTGCTGGCATAGATTGACCTTATCAGGTCTGAAAAATTGCGACTTCTGACACAGATAAAGTCAATTTTATTTCAAGGCATCAATTGTCAAAATCTAAAAACTATGCAAAAAATATAACGTGCTTAAAACCAAGTTCTTTTAACAGGAAGTTTTAAAGACTGGCATATCACTTGCTTAATTTTTACAACTGTTCAACTACAGTCACAAACTAAGCATTTATACACTGCGTTTATAAGAAGAAATTTATGCAAAATTTACAATCGATCATGGAAACCTTAAGCGGCTGGGTCTGGGGTCCATATATGCTCATTCTCATTGTGGGAACGGGTGTTTTCCTTACCTTCCGTTTATTGTTCTGGCAATTCCGCATGCTGCCTCTGGCTTTTAAACAAGTCTTTTGCAAACATGACAAAGCTGAAAAAGAACCTGGCGATATTTCACATTTCGCCTCACTGATGACCGCACTCTCTGCCACCATTGGTACGGGGAATATTGCGGGTGTCGCAACTGCCTGTGTACTGGGTGGCCCAGGTGCCGTTTTCTGGATGTGGATGACTGCGCTATTTGGTATGGCGACCAAATACGGCGAAGGTGTACTAGCAGTTAAATATCGAATTAAAAATGAAAAAGGGCAAATGTCAGGTGGTCCAATGTACTACATTGAACGCGGACTAAAATGGAAATGGTTGGCGATTATCTTTGCTTTCTTTGGTACTGTTGCCTCATTTGGTATTGGCAGTTCGGTGCAATCCAACACGGTAGCTTTGGCTGTACAAAATAGTATGGGCGTAGAAACCTGGATGACAGGTATAGTGATTACTGTATTTTCAGCGCTCGTCATTTTAGGTGGAATTACCTCTATTTCTAAAGCGTCTTCGGTGATTGTTCCAATTATGGCCATTCTGTATGTCGCAGGCGGCCTGATTATTATTTTAAACAATCTGCACCTCGTTGTTCCTGCATTTGAACTGATTTTACGTGATGCCTTTACTGGTGAAGCCGTTGCAGGTGGTGCAATTGGTGCCGTGATTCGTTACGGTGTGGCACGTGGCGTGTTCTCGAATGAAGCAGGTATGGGTTCTGCGCCAATTGCCGCTGCCGCTGCCAAGACCGACCACCCTGCCCGTCAAGGCTTAGTGTCTATGACAGGTACATTTATTGACACCATTATTGTTTGTAGCATTACAGGTATTGTTTTGGTCATGGGCTTTATTATGGCCGACAATAGTTTTGGCGGTGCAACAGGTGCAGTACTCACCACACAAGTCTTTGACCAGTTATTACCTGGTTTCGGTGGCTGGGTGGTAACTTTCGGGATCATCTTCTTTGCCTACTCCACTATTTTAGGTTGGAGCTACTATGGCGAAAAATGCTGTACTTATTTATTTGGCGAAAAATACGTGTTGATTTACCGCCTGATTTATATTGCTTCGGTGTTCATTGGTACCATCGCGACACTCGATCTCGTTTGGTTATTTGCCGATACCTTTAACGGTTTAATGGCTGTTCCGAACCTGATTGCCTTATTATTACTGTCTGGTGTGATTGCCAAAGAATCTAAGGACTTTATTGCCAAACGCAAATCTGGCGAGTTGTATTAAGCCTTAGCTACAAATGTAATTTCATCCTTGCCCATCATACAATCACCATTGTGGTTGTATGATTTTCCTTGAAAGATCAAGATAACATTCATTTCCCCGCCTTTACTCTGTATGCTGTAGCCAGTTTTCAAATAAATACAACGACTGGACTTATGGCAAAAGTAAAAAGTGTCTATCGCTGTGAACAATGTGGCGCAGATCATCCTAAATGGGCAGGACAATGCTCGGAATGTGGCGAGTGGAACTCGCTGAATGAAGTCAGTATTGCACCTGCAGTCACGCATCGTGCCCAACCCAAAATGGGCGGTGGCTATGCAGGACAAGCTGCAGCAATTACTACATTAAACAAAGTATCTGTTTCGCATGAAACCAGACTAACCACAGGCATTGGTGAGTTTGACCGTGTATTGGGGGGCGGTTTGGTTACAGGTTCTGTGGTGCTCATTGGTGGTGACCCTGGTATCGGTAAATCGACCATTTTGCTGCAAACTGCAACACACATGGCTGCGGCCAACAACACCGCCTTATATATCACGGGTGAAGAATCGCTTTCACAAGTGGCATTACGTGCTCAACGCTTAGACTTACCCACAGATCAGCTCAAAGTCATGGCAGAGACCTGTGTTGAACGTATTTGCGAAGTGCTTGCGCATGAACGCCCTGCTGTGGCTGTTTTAGACTCAATTCAAACTTTATATACCGAAACGTTGCAATCTGCACCAGGTGGCGTTTCACAAATTCGTGAATCGGCGGCACTTCTAACTCGCTTTGCAAAAAACAGTGGCACAGCACTCTTTATTGTGGGTCACGTGACCAAAGAAGGCGCTTTGGCAGGGCCACGCGTCTTGGAACACATGGTCGATTGTGTCCTATATTTTGAAGGTCAGTCAGACTCTCGTTACCGTATGATTCGGGCCGTCAAAAACCGTTTTGGCGCAGTGAATGAACTGGGCGTTTTTGGCATGACCGATAAAGGCTTACGCGAGGTTGCCAATCCATCTGCGATATTTTTGAGCCGTTATGATGAGGCAATTCCAGGTTCTATTGTCATGATTAGCCGCGAAGGAACGCGACCACTTTTAGTTGAAGTACAAGCTTTGGTGGATGATGCACATGGTCAGCCTAGACGTGTGGCTTTAGGTCTGGAACAAAACCGTCTGAATATGCTATTGGCGGTGATGCATCGGCATGGCGGCGTACAAACTTCAGGGCAAGATGTGTATGTGAATGTGGTCGGCGGCTTAAAAATTACCGAAACAGGTTCAGACCTTGCTGTACTACTTGCCTGTGCTTCTAGCTTGCGTGGCAAAGCCCTGCCACAACAATTGGCAGTATTTGGTGAGGTCGGTTTATCGGGTGAAATCCGCCCAGTACCAAATGGTCAGGAACGCTTAAAAGAAGCTATTAAACACGGATTTAAATATATTATTGTGCCGCGTGGCAATGCCCCACAAAAAGCCATTGCAGGTGTGCAAATTATTGCGGTGGCGCGTTTGCATGAAGCCTTAACTGAAGCCATGAATTTAAGTGAAAACTTAGGTTAAATCCTTGGATGATATTTTTTCAGTTTCAAGAAAAAATATCATATTTATATTGAAATTCGCAGCAAATGCCTGCATAAATACACAGCTTAACTTTATTTTAATATAGGAAAATTTGATGGAAGTTCGACAGCGTGGTTTGATCGCAGCAATGCTCACAGCGACTTTATTGGTAGCTCCGTTAGCAGCAGAAGCAAAACGTGCAGGTGGCGGTAAAAGCCATGGCATGAGTCGTTCGGCTGCTCCAACTCAGTCTTACCAACAACCTCGTCAAACAACGCCAGCACAACAACCAACAACTGCACCAGCACAGCAAAAATCTGGTCCAGGCGTAGGTGGTATGGTTGCTGCAGGTGTTGCAGGTGCGGCAATTGGTGCGGTTGCTGCCAATGCCTTGGCCGATGATCAAGCTGCAAGTGCTGCCGAAGCGCAAGAGGAAAAAGGCGGTATTCCAAGCTGGATTTGGATTTTACTCGCTGCTGCTGTTGCCTTCTTCATTTTCCGTAAGATGGGCGCAAAAAAAAAACTAACGCCTAATCCGTATGCGCCAAATAGCGGTGCCAATCAGGCACCGTTTGCGCAAACACCACCTGCTGCAGCGCCACGTAACGACAATACCAATATTTTTGGTCAATCTGTTGGGGGTTCTGCCGCTTCTACCCAAGCGCCTTTTGGTCAAGCTGCCAATAATAACGCGCCATTTGGTGCAGCTTATACCAACAGTGGCAATCAATTGCCTGATGGTTCAGAGCCTGCAACCTTTTTACGTGTAGCGCGTCAGCGTTTTAACCATATTCAGTCTATGAACACAGCCAGTAATATCGCAGAAATTCAGCGTTATTTAACTCCTGATTTATATCAGTCGATGTATCAGGACATTATGGCAAACCAAGACCAAGATGTAGCAGAGTTTTCTAACTTGAATGCCATGGTGGTCGATTCTGCAACTGAAAATGGTCAATATGTCATAAGTGTACGCTTTACAGGTACAGTCAGCGAAGACCTGAACAGCTTACCGCAACCATTTACAGAAATTTGGCACTTTGTAAAACCTGCAGGCTCTAATCAAGACTGGTTAGTGGCAGGTATTCAGCAAGAGCAATAATTTCAATGGATCTAGAAAAACAGCGACTTCGGTTGCTGTTTTTTATGCCTTTCTTTATCTAAGTTGAGACCCATCATGTTTAAACAGCACGTTTAAATCTTCTAAGACATCAACACCGAATACATCCACACTTGCCACACAAAACCAAACCCTCGATTGATTAGATCTATCAAAAAGTATCATCATTCATCAATACAGTTTATTTAGCCCACCTTCTCTTTGTATCTACCCAGAGATAAATCAAATCACGTTATCCGTATCACTTTGGTTATTTCCAGTCGATCTCCATTTACTTAGCCAACAAAAAAGCCCTGCAAACGGGCAAGGCTAAATTGTTACTGTTAAATCTATTATTCAGGCAATGGAATAAATTGCTTATCGGTATTTTGAACTTTGCGCTCACCGACTGCGACTTCCAAATCTAAGGCTTCTTCACCACGTTCAACTGAAACAGTCACCGTCGTATGCGGTGCTTGTGCAGCAACATAATTAATTAAATGCGAGGTTGAAGTAATCGCTTCATCATTCACTTTTAAAATTTTGTCACCACGTTTTAAACCTGCTTCTGCTGCAGGGCCACCGCGCAGTACATCAGCAACCACTACACCGCCTTGTGCAGGTTCTAAAATGTTGTCTTGTTGCACAGGCAACAAACTAATACCTAACCAACCACGAACCACACGTCCATCTTTTAAAATCGAGTTTAAAACCTGCTGACAGACTTGTGCAGGAATTGCAAAGCCGATGCCCAATGAACCACCTGATTGCGAGAAAATTGCCGTATTTACCCCAATCAAATTCCCTGCCACATCAATCAATGCACCACCTGAGTTACCTGGATTAATTGCTGCATCGGTTTGAATGAAATCTTCATAGGTATTAATACCCAAGTCAGAACGTCCTGTCGCAGAAATAATCCCTTGAGTCACGGTTTGTCCCACACCAAATGGGTTACCAATCGCAAGTACGACATCGCCCACTTCATTGCCACTCAGTTTAAATGGCAATACAGGCAGTTTTTCTAGATCAATTTTAATGACCGCTAAGTCTGTGTCTGGGTCAGTTCCAACAACTTTTGCAACCGCACGGCGTCCATCGTGCAAAGCCACGACAATTTGTTCAGCCTGCGCGATCACATGATTATTCGTTAAAATATAACCATCTGGACGAACAATGACCCCAGACCCCAAACTGTTTTCATTTGGGCCTTGCTTAAATTGATCGGGTAACTGATTGCCAAAAAATTCACGAAATGCAGGGTCATTTAACAATGGATGATCCATTTGTTTCACTTTTTGTGTGGTAAAAATATTTACCACCGCAGGCGCTGCCACTTTAACCGCAGCGCTATACGACACCACCCCACCTGTCCGTGTTGTATCAATTAATGGTTCAACTTTCTCGGCAGGCATTTTGACCCCATCGGCAGCCACAGGCGCTTTCGGTTTTTGCAGTTGTTGCCAAGTCACAAAGCCAATAATAACCAGAATGAGTAACACCCAAGGTAACCAGGTAAAGGTCCGGCGCACGTTTTGTACCTCTAAGTAAATTTTTTTTGATGATTAAGTCATTGAATGAGCTATTGTAAAACGAAACACAAATAGAAACATAAAAAAGCCCAATAGTTTTGTCTTGCTTTAGTTACAATACAAAATATGTTTTGATATTGGCTAAATATGAGCAATTTGAGAAAGTTATGGCGCAGCTAAAAGAAATTATTCAATGGTGTGATCAAACTTTAAATACACATGAATTTAAAGATTACGCGCCCAACGGTTTACAAATTGAAGGTAAGTCTGAAGTTCAAAAAATTTTATGTGCAGTGACTGCCTCTCAAGAGGCTATTGATGCTGCTATTGCCCAAAATGCAGACTTACTGTTGGTACATCATGGCTATTTTTGGAAAGGCGAACCTTACCCAATTACAGGCATGCGCGGTAAACGCATCAAAAGTTTAATCCAGCATGATATTTCTTTGGTGGGTTATCACTTACCGCTCGATTCACACCCAAGTCTAGGCAATAATGCTGCCATTGCTGAATGTTTGGCATTAGAAAATTTGCAAGCCCTAGACCCGAGTGAACGTCATCCTATTGGCAATATTGGTTTTTTAAAGCAAGCCATGAGTGCAACTGAATTTCGTGACTATCTCACAGCACGTTTAGGCTTTAATACCATTCATCTTCCTGCCGAAAAAAGTCAGATTCAAAAAGTTGGGTTCTGCACGGGTGCAGCACAAGATTTTATTGGCAAAGCCGCAGAACAAGGTTGTGATGCCTTTATTTCGGGCGAAGTCAGTGAACGCACCTATTATGAAGCCAAAGAACTAGGCGTGCATTATTATGCATGCGGGCATCATGCGACTGAGCGCTATGGCGTGCAACGACTCGCAAAAGCTATTTCAGAACAGTTTAATATTGAGTATAGTTATTTTGAATTAAATAACCCAATTTAATACACCGTTTCACCCAACGATTTCACTTAAATGACATCTGTGTTTAACATAGTCTTTAGATGTATACATTCGAGTCTTATTCTGTATGGTTATTTATACCTAATGCGCAATTTATCTCGAAATCTATTACAATAGAGCCACTTAATGTTAAAACCCAGCAAAATGCAAGGAATTGAAAACATGACAACCATTACTTTACCAGCTTTACCGTACGGTTACGAAGATCTTGCTCCACACATCAGCAAAGAAACTTTAGAATTCCACCACGACAAACACCACAACACTTATGTTGTGAACTTGAATAACTTGATCGCGGGTACAGAGCTTGAAGGTAAAACTTTAGACGAAATCATCAAAGCAACTGCAGGTGATGCTGCTAAAGCTGGCGTATTCAACAACGCAGCGCAAGTTTGGAACCACACGTTCTACTGGAACTGTATGGCGAAAAACGGTGGTGGTAAAGCTACTGGTGCTTTGGCTGCTAAAATTGATGAAGCTTTCGGTTCTTACGAAAAATTTGCTGAAGAATTTGCTGCTGCTGCAACAACTCAATTCGGTTCAGGTTGGGCTTGGTTAGTAGCTGACGAAGTGAATGGCAAACTTTCTATTATGAAAACTTCAAATGCTGACACACCAATGGCGCACGGCAAAGTTGCAGTATTGACGATTGACGTTTGGGAACACGCTTACTACATCGACTTCCGTAATGCACGTCCTGTTTACATCAAAACTTTCTTAGAAAGCCTTGTAAACTGGGATTACGCAAATGCGAAATACGCAGGTCAAGATGCTGGTGTAGAAAAATAATTTCTATTTTTCTGTAGAAAAACTGCTCTTTATGGGCAGTTTTTTTATTTTTGCAGATGAAATGAATATTTATAAAGCAAACAATACATTTCTGATGATGAACGTGTTGACGACTTAAACTTTCATCCCTAAAATGCCCCACAGATTCTCCAATAGCTCAGTCGGTAGAGCGACGGACTGTTAATCCGCAGGTCCCTGGTTCGAGCCCAGGTTGGAGAGCCAATCTATTCTCCCATAGCTCAGTCGGTAGAGCGACGGACTGTTAATCCGCAGGTCCCTGGTTCGAGCCCAGGTGGGAGAGCCAAGATTCTAAAAATCCCACGCAGTATGACGTGGGATTTTTTTTTGCAATTTTTATTGTTTTTATAGTGGATATGATGTTCTAAACGAATGGAACAGGCCTCACTCTCCCCTTAAATCAAAATTAAAACCATACAGTGAAGATCGGGCTATCCCCTCTTGTGATGACTCTATTTTTTCGCTAACTTAGGTTCATCAACAACAATAAAACTTGAAAGCCCATGCAAGCGCCTTGGTTAAAATCCCTGATTTTTTGGACAATTCTGATTGTGGTGATTTTTGCAATTTTTCAATGTACGCAAAAATCTGAAAGCAATAAAACTGCTGCGACACTCATGTATGAACGTCTGTATCAATGCAGTCGTGATCTGAACGCACAACAACAAGCCACCTTAAAACAAATTCAAAGCCAAGTGAAAACAGAAATGACTCAGCAAGAGATGCTGCAATTAATTAACTTATGTCGTAAAACCAACCCACCACAGACACGCGAAGATTATATAAAAGCCATTCAAGCACTCTAAAAACTGCGTTGAAACAAAGCTAGATGATTATTTTTAAAGCAGTTAATCTATAATTACGGTTTTTTTTCAATTCCAGCTTGACCAAAAACAGATACCCACATAGAATGCGTGTCAGATTCTCCCATAGCTCAGTCGGTAGAGCGACGGACTGTTAATCCGCAGGTCCCTGGTTCGAGCCCAGGTGGGAGAGCCAAAATTCTTAAAAAACCCACGCATTATGACGTGGGTTTTTTATTCCTGCTGTTTAGGGTCTAACGACACCGCATCATCTATGTTTGAATCCAGTCAATCGACTTTCTTGCTTATTGGCAGCTTGGCTAGCCTTGCCCTGTTTATCTTAATTTTTAAGCAATTATTTTTCCCCAAGAAAAACTTTTATCCTAAACCGATGATGACTGCTTTTGAACGCAGAATGTTTATGCGTTTAAAACAAGCTTTTCCTGAGCATCACATCTTGGCACAAGTGGCGTTTAGCGCATTAATCACCAACAACCACTATAAAATTCGTGCGCTGTTTAATCGTAAAGTGACTGATTTTGTGATCTTAAATGCAGAAATGCAGGTCATTGCAATTATAGAGTTAGATGACCCCTCACATATTGGCAAAGAACAGGAAGATGCAGAACGGGATGCAATGTTTCACGAGGCAGGTTATCGCGTTGTCCGATACACCGAAATTCCGAGTATCAGACAATTGCAATCAGATTTGAGCTGAAATCATCAACTCGATATTAAGGTGTAGCTTCTGAAGCGGCTTGTATCTGACTGGCCTGCTTCGCTTGTTGTTCTGCAGCTTCACGCGCTTCAATACGCGCAATAATTTCTGCCTGCTGTTGTTTATATTTTTCCTGATTTTTAGCATCACTATTAACTGCTAAAAATGCCATGCTAACCAAGAAAATAGGAATCAACAAACCTAAGCTTGCCAAGAAAATCATCTTTTTTAGGCTTGGCTTTTTTGCAGGTGCTTGCTGTTCAGACTGTGACATCATCTATTCCTAATTCAAACTTCAAAATGAGGCTCAATATATCAGAATAATGCTGATTGTGCTTTGTGCATAAGTACGCACGTTCTAATGCTCAGTTTAATTTTTAACAGCAAAAATTGATCAGCGATCGAATAAAAAAGCACCTGACCAAACTACCATCAGATGCTTTGCTCAGTTTTTTATCGCACAGAAATATTTACATTAAAGCCAATACAATTCCCACAAAAATAATCAGCCCTACCCAACGGTTATGACGAAATGCCCAAAAACAGCGTTGCGGGTCTTTATCTTTGGTTTTACTCCATTGGTATATAAAGTCTGCAACCACAACCAGTAATGCCGCTAAACCAAACGGAATCAGTAAATTTTCTAACCACAATGCCGTACCAATCAAAAGTACACTGCCCGCTTGCAACAATGAAATAATTTGAATGTCATAGCGACCAAATAAAATTGCGGTAGATTTCACCCCAATTTTCAAATCATATTCACGGTCTGTAATTGCATATTGAGTGTCATAAGCCACAGTCCACGCCAAATTGCCAAAATACAATAACCAACAAGTAAGATCAGGCGTTGCACCTACAGCGGTATAAGCCATAGGGATAGACCATGAAAATGCCGCTCCCAAGAACACTTGCGGTAAATGAGTGTAGCGTTTCATAAATGGATAAATAAACGCTAAAAATAATGCCCCAAATGACCAATAGAAAGTTTCAATTGGTAAAAATAACAACATGGCTGCGCTTAGTGCAACCAAACCTAAGAATACATAAATGGCTTCTTTGGCACTAATCACACCCGTGGCTAAAGGACGTGTTTTGGTACGCTCTACATGACCATCCACCTTACGGTCAGCAAAGTCATTAATGGCACAGCCTGCAGCGCGCATAAAAATTGTGCCCAGAATCATAGGGATTAATATCCCGATAGACGGCATGCCCTGATTAGCAATCCACAAGGCCCACATGGTTGGCCAAAACACCAGTTCTGTGCCAATCGGTTTATCGAAACGACACAAATAATAATATGCTTCTAAACGCTCACGCCACGTGATCTGCTGTGCCAATGCCATACCAATCTCGTATCTTAATGTTGTTGAATAAATTGCTCAAAACGCGGTAAAAAAGTTTCTTGCACAATAAATTTACAGCCATGCCAAGTATAGCAACTCTGTCGTGTCCAGCCTTCATCGAGCAAAACCACACGCCTTTGACACAACGGATTGGTACGCTGAAATAAAAACCAGCCAATGGGTTTATTGCCAATATGCTGAAATAAACGGGCTTTGCTTTGCAAACTTAGAATCGGAAAAATACTTTTGGCTTTGACCCATGGCTGTTCATCACACCCATATAAATAGCTTTCACGCACCCATGAAGTGTGCCAATGTGGCATTTGCATCCACTGGGCATCTTGTAAATTTAAACGCTGAAAAGATTGCTGCAGTGGTTCAACTTTAAATTGTCCGCCTGCGAGCTGAGTCAGTTGTTGGGTCAAAGAACCTGCTGCATATAGCCATGTTTTTAATTCAGAAGGCAGATTTGCCTGCTTGGGAAAAATAGGCTGTGTTCGCATGTTCCGCCACCTTAACAAGATAGCCTAGTGTAGCCCAAATTTAGGCAAAGTTTTGTGACCGATGGCGCAATTCCCTGCAATTATCCAAAAAAATTAAGCGAATTCTTATATTTTGATAAAATCCATGCCAATTCAAAACCATGATTGCACCATCTAAAACAAAAAACCCGCCGAAGCGGGTTTTTCAAATTTAAGATTTTTGATGTATTACAAGCTGTAGTACATATCAAATTCAACTGGGTGAGTCGTCGTGTTCAAACGACGTACATCTTCAGTTTTCAATTCGATATAAGCATCAAGCATGTCTTTGGTGAATACACCACCTTTTAATAAATAGTCGTGATCTTCTTTCAAAGCATCAAGCGCCATTTCTAGGTTGTGTGCCACAGTTGGGATTTTTGCTTCTTCTTCAGGCGGAAGGTCATACAAGTTTTTATCTGCAGCTTCACCTGGGTGAATCTTGTTTTGAATACCGTCAAGACCCGCCATCAACAATGCCGCAAAACCTAAGTACGGGTTCATCATTGGATCAGGGAAACGCGCTTCAATACGTTTGCCTTTCGGGCTAGACACGTAAGGAATACGAATAGATGCAGAACGGTTACGCGCTGAGTAAGCCAACATAATTGGTGCTTCAAAGTGCGGTACTAAACGCTTATATGAGTTGGTCGATGGGTTAGTCAACGCGTTCAAAGAGCGGGCATGTTTGATAATACCGCCAATGAAGTACAACGCCATTTCTGACAAACCTGCGTATTCATCGCCTGCGAATAAGTTTTTGCCATCTTTAGAGATAGACATGTGTACGTGCATACCTGAACCATTATCGCCTACCATTGGTTTAGGCATAAAGGTTGCAGTTTTTGCATATTGATGCGCAACGTTCCAAACTGCATATTTGAACTGTTGCACTTCGTCAGCCTTACGCACCATAGTATTGAAGCTCACACCAATTTCTAACTGGCAAGATGCAACTTCATGGTGATGTACTTCTACACGACCAGGCCCCATGATTTCTTCAATTTTTGCACACATATCTGCACGCATATCTTGAGAAGAATCTACTGGTGGTACTGGGAAATAACCGCCTTTCACACGTGGACGGTGACCTGAGTTACCAGCTTCGTAGTCTTTACCTGTAGACCATGCAGCTTCTTCAGCGATTAATGTGTGGCGCGCGCCAGACATATCGATGTCCCATTTTACTTCGTCAAATACAAAGAATTCTGGTTCTGGGCCAAAGAAAGCAGTATCACCAATACCTGTCGATTTTAAATATTCTTCAGCACGGCGAGCAATAGAGCGTGGATCGCGGTCATAGCCTTGACCTGTCGATGGTTCGATAACATCACATGTTACAACCACTGTTGGTTCTGCAAAGAACGGGTCAATAAAACCTGTGTTGGCATCTGGGCGTAAGATCATGTCTGATGCTTCGATTCCTTTCCAGCCTTCAATTGAAGAACCATCAAACATTTTACCGTCTTCAAAGGTATCTTCATCGATACTGTCTGCAGGATAAGTTACGTGCTGCTCTTTACCCTTAGTATCTGTAAAGCGGAAATCGACCCATTTTGCACCACTTTCTTGGATGAGTTGAAGGACCTTGTTCGCCATGCTCATTTTGCTCCGATGTTTTTTGTTGCACCCGAAAGTGCGTGTTAGTAGTTGGCAGTTATTAAGCAATTAGCGTACCAACTTTTAAAAGCAAAGCTAAAACCATGAATTCCGTATGAGAATACATCATTTAAAAAAATTACTTTGTCTCTATTATACTGTCAGAAATACGATTTGCACCATATTCAAACACTGTTCATTTGATTTGATTTAAAACTGCAAAACATAGCACCATTTTAGTGCATTTATGTTTTATTTCTGTTGAATTGTAGATCAAAAAATAGCTCAAACAGTATCTATGCAAGCATTTTGCTGTGCCATGGTTGTATTAAGCAATGCAAATTATCCGACCAATCTTAAACAACACTTTATTTTTTATTGAGCAAAAATAATAAGATCGTTTAAAAATCCTAAACCTGTATTATTTTCGATCAAACTGATTGAAAATATCTATACTGCAGATTTGTATTTTCTATCGAAACGCTGCACTCAAACTACCTGACGTGAACCGCTAATAACATGCGCCATGATGCTACTTTTTAGCGCATTTTTTACGTTATCTATAAGTGTGAAGCTAAAATATGACTGGTGAATGACCCTGTTTGATCATGTGTTCATTTCTTTCAGATCAAACCTGAACATTGCGCAGCAAGCTTTGAAAATCTATAAATTGGTGAATGCGCTGATAAGCTTTAACA
This sequence comes from Acinetobacter sp. YH12058, assembly GCF_013419805.1. Lineage (NCBI taxonomy): Bacteria > Pseudomonadati > Pseudomonadota > Gammaproteobacteria > Moraxellales > Moraxellaceae > Acinetobacter > Acinetobacter sp. YH12058. The sequence goes on along the minus strand of NZ_VOZL01000002.1, from coordinate 126,695 downwards.
GGGATTATCATATAAATAGTCCGCAGAAAATGCTTATTTTTTGCTATGATGATAAGCGCTTCCTTATTCCACCTTCTTTTCGACAAGAAAAATAAAGTCCTTTCTCGTTATAGGCGCAGGAATAAAGCAAATTATCTCAGACTCTTTAGCACTTAAAGTGTTCAATTTTCAATAGGTTAGCTCATGCTTTTAATGATCGACAACTATGACTCTTTTACCTACAACATCGTCCAGTATTTTGGCGAGTTAAATCAGGAAGTAAAAGTCGTTCGTAATGATGCCGTGACATTAGAAGATATTGAGCGATGGCAACCCAAGTATTTGGTGATTGGCCCAGGCCCTTGTTCTCCATCTGAAGCAGGGATTTCTATTCCTGCAATTCAGCATTTTGCAGGCAAAATTCCGTTACTGGGTGTGTGTTTAGGACACCAAAGTATCGGACAAGCCTTTGGTGGAAACATTGTGCGCGCTAAAACCGTGATGCATGGTCGTTTATCGGATATGTACCACAGCAACACAGGTATTTTTAGCAATCTGCCTTCACCATTTTCTGCAACCCGTTACCACTCTTTGGTGATTGATCAAGCAACCTTGCCAGATTGTCTGGAAGTGACATGCTGGACCAAAGAAGCAGATGGTTCGATGGAAGAAATTATGGGCGTGAAGCACAAAACTTTGCCTGTTGAAGGCGTGCAATTTCACCCCGAATCGATCCTGAGCCAACACGGTCATCAAATCTTTAAAAACTTTTTGGAAATTTACGCATAATGAGCGAGTCAAATCACATGAATATTCAACAAGCACTCAACCATATTACAAAACAAATTCACCTGACTCAGCCTCAAATGGAAGATGTGATGCGCGCGATTATGTCGGGCGAAGCAACAGACGCTCAAATTGGTGCATTGATGATGGGCTTACGCTTAAAAGGCGAAAGCATTGATGAAATTACTGCTGCTGCACGTGTAATGCGTGAATTTGCCATCAAAATTGATGTCAGCGATATTCCTTACCTCGTAGATATTGTTGGTACAGGTGGCGATGGTCAAAACCTATTTAACGTATCTACCGCCTCTTCCTTTGTCATTGCAGCTGCAGGTGCAACCATTGCCAAACACGGTAACCGTGGGGTTTCAACCAAATCAGGCTCATCTGACTTACTTGAGCAAGCAGGCATTAATCTTGATTTAAACATGCAACAAACTGAACGCTGTATTCGTGAAATGGGCGTAGGTTTCTTGTTTGCACCGAATCATCACAAAGCCATGAAATATGCGGTTACCCCGCGTAAAGAGTTGGGTATTCGCAGTATTTTCAACTTGCTTGGGCCATTGACTAACCCTGCGGGTGTAAAGCGTTTTGTCATTGGGGTGTTTAGCAATGAATTATGCCGCCCGATTGCAGAAGTGATGAAACAGCTCGGTGCTGAGCATGTCATGGTGGTGCATTCTAAAGATGGTTTAGATGAAATTAGCCTTGCTTCGAGCACTTATGTTGCAGAACTCAAAGATGGTGAAATTACCGAATGGGAACTTACCCCTGAAAGCGTGGGAATTGAATCTCAAACTTTAACAGGACTGATTGTAGAAAACTCTGCTGAAAGCTTGAGTTTGATTAAAGATGCTTTAGGCAAAAACAAATCAGATAAAGGCGAAAAAGCGGCCAATATGATTGCACTCAATGCGGGTGCGGGTATCTATGTTTCGGGTCTAACTACAAGCTACAAACAAGGTGTCGCTTTGGCACATGACATTATTTATGGTGGACAAGCTTTGGAAAAAATGGGCGTGTTGTCTGAATTTACCAAAACGCTCAAACAGTACGAAGCATAAAGCAAATCAGGAAGGTGCATCATGGTGGATATTAGCAATACCATTTTAGGTAAAATTGTAGAACGTAAAAAAGAAGAGTTTGCCGAGCGTTTAAAACAACGCAGTTATGCAGACCTAGAACAATTGGCACGTGCAGCAACACCTGCACGTGGCTTTGCACAAGCCTTGCATAACAAACGCCCAGCGGTGATTGCGGAAATTAAAAAAGCATCACCATCTAAAGGCATTATTCGTGAAAACTTTGACCCTGCCGAAATTGCACAGCAATATGAAGCCGCAGGCGCAGCCTGTTTATCTGTGCTGACTGATGTCGATTTCTTTCAGGGTGCAGATGAAAATATTCAGATTGCCCGTTCACACTGTAACTTGCCTGCTCTGCGTAAAGATTTCTTGATTGATCCGTATGGTGTGGTAGAAGCACGTGCCTTACACGCAGACTGTGTGTTATTGATTGTGTCTTGCCTATCTGACCAACAGTTGGAAGAAATGTCGGAAACGGCTTTTGAACATCACTTAGATGTGTTGGTTGAAGTGCATGATGAAAATGAATTGGAACGTGCTTTGAATCTTTCAGAGCGTTGTATTTTAGGGGTCAATAACCGAAATTTAAAAACCTTTGAAGTCGATTTAAACACCTCATTGCGTTTAAAAAACTTGTTGCCGCCTGCGCGTTTATTGGTCACTGAAAGTGGTATCGCCACACCAGAAGATGTCCGCATGATGCAAGACCATGAGATTCACAGTTTCTTGGTCGGTGAAAGTTTTATGAAACAAGCACGTCCTGACCATGCCTTTACGGCACTGTTTGGTCAGCCTGAAAATCTATAATCCAATTTGAAATACCATGAGTAAACATGATTCTTCGCTTTCTAAAGAACAGTACAATTTACTAAAATCTTTTAAAAAGCAAATCACTCAGCCTCATACTTCAAGCATTGCCAAGCCGTCTGAACCCAAAGTTCAGACGCCTGAGCAACAACAGGAAGATGATCTCGCATTGTTTCGTCAGCAAATGCAAGGCGTTCAAAAAATGGACGCAGGCAATATTGCAAAAATCGAACACACTGCCAAGAAAAAACCAGATGCCCAAACGCTGGCCAAACGCGCAGCAGCCATAGGCCCTATGGAAACCGATGATACCTTGCTGTCCGATACGCAAGCCATGCTTAACCCTGTGGGCAGCCAAGCTTCGCTGAGCTATCGCATTGCAACTTTGCAACATAAAGTCTTTGAAGATTTAAAAGCAGGCAACTTACGCTGGTTTGAAGCTGTTGATTTGCACGGTTGTACGGTAGAAGAAGCGCGGGTAGCCGTTTTGCAAATCATTCAAATGGCTAAAGATGAAAACCAGAACGTGATTAAAATTGTGCATGGCAAAGGCCCTGAAGCCATTTTAAAAACTTATGTAAATGGCTGGCTGCGTCAGCATCGTGATGTTTTGGCTTTTGTGAGTGCGCCTGAAAAACAAGGTGGCACTGGTGCAGTTTTAGTGTTGCTTAAACGCAGCGAAAAGAACCCAAAGTTTAAACAGTAATCGGTTTCATCTTTTAAACAAGGCATTGCAATAGTTTTCTGTTACAATGCCGACCTTGTTCAATATCAGTGTAAGTGAACACGTCTTATGTCTATGCAGCAATCCTACGCAAACATCCTAACCGCCGTTGGTGAAGATCTTAATCGTCCAGGTCTAAAAGATACGCCGATGCGTGCTGCTAAAGCTTTTTCGTATTTAACTTCGGGCTATAGCCAAACCTTAGCCGAAGTGACCAATAATGCCGTATTTCCATCCGACAACCGTGAAATGGTCTTGGTGAAAAATATTGAGTTCTACTCACTGTGTGAACATCATTTATTGCCATTTTATGGTCGCGTGCATATCGCCTATTTACCTGAAGGTAATGTTTTAGGCTTGTCTAAATTTGCCCGTATTACCGAAATGTTTGCACGTCGTTTGCAAATTCAGGAAAATCTGACTCAGCAAATTGCGGAAGCTGTGGCTGAAGTGACCAAAGCACGCGGTGTTGCTGTGGTGATTGATTCAGCCCATATGTGCATGATGATGCGCGGTGTAGGCAAACAGGAATCGACCACACGTACCGTATCTTTTGTAGGTGACTTTAAAACAGATAAAGAAGCCCGTCGTGAATTTTTAAGTGCGGTGCCTGAGAGTTTTTAAATTGTGGCTAAGTTCCTCAATCAAATAAAAAATCCCGAAATTTATGTTCGGGATTTTTGGGTTTTAGATTAAAAAATTAGCTTGATACATCTTCAGATTCAACCTACAGACACATTGTTGCGTCCATTATTTTTTGCCATATACAAGGCTTTATCCACTTCTTCAAAAAAACGTTGATAGTCTGGATGCCCATCATATTCATGCACACCTATACTAATGGTAAAGTTAAATTCTTCACCTGTTGATGTTTTTAATGTGGCTTTTTCGACACGTTTACGAATATTTTCAGCGACTACCAAGGCACGATCAATGGTGGTATCAATCTGTAACAGTAAAAATTCTTCGCCGCCAATTCGGAAGGCATAGTCACTGCCTTTTGCATATTGCAAAATCACATCAGCTAAAAACTGTAATGCATCATCTCCTGCTGCATGTCCATAACGGTCATTGATTGATTTAAAATGATCGGCATCTATCGCCAACAATGTTAAAGGCGAATTATTTTTTCGTGAAAAATTAATTTCACGGGACACGATGGTATTTAAATAACGGCGGTTGAGCAGTTGAGTTAAGGCATCATTGCCTGAATTGATATATTCAGACACCTGAAAAATTTGATCGACTAAATGCAAAATTTCACGATTCTTGGCACGAATGGATTGAATCATTTCAATTGCCTGTGCCTGACTTTCACATTGACCAATTTTCTGAATTAATTCATCCACCTGATAAATAAATTCAGTAATAGTTTGTACTTGTTCCGAACTTGAAAATGCATAAGCCGCTTTATGAATAAACCATAAACCAAATTCTGTTTTAGATAAAATCGGTTGCGTCATTTTGGTGTGATCGGACACCACCTGAAACATCAGTTCATTTTCCCAATCCAGCAAAGTTCCGCGTTGTCGATCTTTGTGCACGGCAACATCTTGCATGGCAGAAAATAAGCGATAGGTATGTTTCATATCATTATGTACTTCGACCTTCATTTCATAAGATCGGCACATAATTTCTGTGGCAAAGCATAAAATTTGGCTTAAATAATTAAACTGATTTAAGTTGCTATTGGCTTCTGTTGCAAAAAACTCAAAAGCCTTTTTTATAATAACGCGCACACCACGAATAATCAGCCAAGATGGAATTTGTACACGTGCATGCACATCGCCCACTTTAAATTGCTTTTCTACAATCTCGTTATAATTGTGTTGAAACGGAACTTCAAAACTGGAAATTAGCCACTGATATAAAGAGTTTTTTAAGCGATTCTTCACCATCTCTGCAGACAAAAATTCTGTCGCATGTTCTTCAAGCAACATTTGCTGATAGAACTCGATCACAAAATCTTCTGCATGTGCTTGAATAAACTGGAATGTCGCTTGCAAATCTTCTGGCTTAAATTGCTCGCAAATTGACTTCCATTGCTCTGCAAGCTCATGCGTACACTCTTGATACATCCACAACAACCCAGCCAAAAGAAACTGCTAAATTTTAACGGGTTTCACCAGCAACTCAACTTGTTTAGCTGGTTTTTTACAATTCAGTATAAATTCAACAGCTCTTTAAAAAAAATGCACATAGCCTAAACTGGTCTTGTTCCAGTCCTGTTTGTCCTGTTGTTGATATTCCCAACCCAATCGCAACACATGCTGCGGGTTGAGTACATATTGCAACTGGCTGTTCAGCTTAAATTGCCATTGGTGACGATCTTCCCAATACGGTAATTCAAGCTGAACCAAACTATTCATGCGTGCTGACCAGATATTTTGACAACCCAGTGTTGGGCCAATTCCAACACGCCAGCCTTTGTCTAAAGCCTTACCCGCTTGCACATGATTTTGAATTTGCACATAACACAAATGTTCACGCGCTTGATTAGCCACGCTATAACCAAACTGTGTTTTTAAACTTAAAACACCATGCTGTTCCGTTTCGCTAAAAGCCCCGTGCGAATTCAGGGCTTCTTGCTGCCAACCCAAATTAAAGCCCCAACTAAGTGGTGTTTTAAATGCGGTCATTGGGTTATAAGAGTTCACCGAGAGTAAATCTAACTGATTCAGTTTTAAGCGGTCTTCACGATATTGCACAGAAGCTTCTAAAAAGTTGAGTTGCGTCCCTGTACGAAAACCACCTTGCGGATCAAGTAAGTCATGGTAAGCCTGTCGATGACTCAACTCTACAAAATGCTCGCCTTGCACCTCGCCAGTACGCACAGCAAAGCTTCGTGCATGATGCCCCTGCACAGGATCGACCTGAGGGCGTGCGACATCCTGACGTTGTTTTTCTAAATTGATCTGACTTCTTAAACTTAAAATTTGTCTCAGTCGCGGTTGTGCAATTTTGGCTTCAATTTTGCGTCCAATCAGTTTCAGATACAAATCGTCATAAGCCATTTCCAGAATTTTAGCTTGATCGATTTGGCTGTGATTTTGCAAAACTGCCGCCACATTTTCAGGTTCTGCTTCGGCCACTTGATGGGCAGTTTTTGCCAACGCTGTGCCATGTTGTCTAGCTTGCGCCAATAACTGAGTTTCCAAAGCAGGACGATAGACAACATCTGCCACTAAATTTTCCTGCTCTACAGCTTTTAGTGTTTCAATTGGAATAGATGCGACTCTAAACTGCTGCTGTAAATTCAGCTCAGGGCGCACCAAATCCATTAAACCCAATAAGCGATAGGCACAATTATCACTGATAAAATAATACGGAAATTGCACATGCTTCATTTCCCAAATGTGCTGCACTAAAAATGTGGTTTCCTGCTCATTCAGTGCCAGTTCATATTCCCACAAATCTCGGCTTTCTAAATCGCCATATTCTTTTACTTTGCGGTAATACGGCATCAGTGAATATTCACCCGGATATTGCCCTGTAAGTCCTTTCCATGCATAAGACCAACCTTCGCTGCCCGTTACCGTTGCTGCATAATTGACAGCATAAGAAATTAAATTCAGTTGTTTTTGATCTTTTGGGTCTAAGCGCAATAAAGTATGCCCAAACATAGAACTTGGATTGCCCATAAAGTCTGTGGCATAAATCAGCACTGCTTTATAAGGTTTAATTTGTCCAATCCATTCGTCCAATTCAGGACATTGCACCTGTGCCAAATCTTGTTGAGGAATTTGTAATTGTTCAATTAACCAGCGGCTACGTGCAGGAAATTTACACTGCACCGATTGATTGGCAGGCGCTGTTTCAAATAATGCCTGCACATTGCGAAGTAACTCTTGGTTTAAATTGCTTCCGCCTTGTTCCGACACAAAATAGCCTGCATATTGCACTTCACTTTTGCCTTGCTGCGCATACATTAAACGCTGCCAAGTCACCTGTTCTGCCAAGTGTAGGTCTTTGGCTTTTTGCACATAATGTGCGGAAGATATTGCTAATTTATTTGTATTTTGTACTGTAGAAGTGGCTGTAAGTGGCTGAATCTGTATTGGAGATATTTCAGGAGATAACGCAAAAACCGTAGGAGATAAAAAAACTAAACTACTTAAAATAATGGATTTCATGGACATTTTATAAATTTTATATACATATTCAGGCTTAAACGTATTCTTGTGCTATAAAAAAGCCCTGCGAATAATGCAGGGCTTTATTCAAACTTAAACGTATGCTTTTAAAACGTCATCATTCGCCATCACGCTCTGTAAAGATGCCAATACTTCTAAAGAAGTCTGGTTTTCTGCAGAATAAATAGATGCAAAGTTTTGCTTAGAAACCGCAAAGAAATGTGCTTTATCTTCTGCTTTAATGCTTAATAATTCAGCCAATACGTTCAAGCTTTCGCCTTCACCAACTGCCATATCGCGTGCCAATGTTTCAGCATTTTCATTGGTAAATGTCACAACTTGTGCAGTTACTGTACCTGTACCGCTACAACCTAAAGTACCAAATGTGATACCAAACAATTGGTTTGCAAAAATACCGTTTGTAGTTGCTGCTAAAATTTTTGCAACTTTGCCAGACTGACCTGCCCAAACTTGAGAACCGATACCACAACCTGCATCACGGTCTGCAAATGCTGCTGTAGAACCCACTGCCAAGACAGCAGCCAATGCTAATTTTTTAATCATCGCCTTACTCCAGAGATTTATTATTCGAAAAATTATGCTTCGAATCGTTATTCTTTATTGCTATGTGTAATTTTTATTACACTATTTTAAGATAGCGAGATGTCACTCAGAAGGCAAAACATTTATCACAAAATCAGGCATTATTTTTGTGCATTTTTGTAGCGTCGATTGGTTTTTAGCTTAAAGATTGGTCTTAAATTTGAAAATAGATTTTAGTGTTGAAGATAGCATTTAGATTTACAGCTGCTGTTGATCCTCAGTTTTCAGTGTCCACTGCCCTTCTGCATCGCGATAACCCAAAATTTTCATGACCAGAACCAGACTCAGTAACAGCAATAAATACCAAGAACCGAGTTTGCCCCAGCCGACCATGTGCCACGCATCGACCTGACTTGGATACAACCATATTTGATAAAAGGTGCTAATGTTTTCTGCGACCCAAATAATAAAAGCCAAAAGCATCAATACAGGCAACATTGGCAGTTGTAATTGAGACCGTTGTAATTGAAAACGAATTTTGGTTTTCCAGAAAATCACAACGCTCCACGCAAACAAGCCATAACGAATATCGGGGATAAAAAACTTGCTCATGAAGTTGATGTACGACAACACTGCCAAGGCCATCATATTGCTAAAAGTCGGCAAATTCCGTAAAGATACCCGATACAAACGCAAAGAACGCGCAAAGAAACTGCCAACTGCAGAATACATAAAGCCTGCAAAAAGCGGTACGGTCATAATTTTAAAGACAGCAGGTTGAGGATATTGCCACGATGCAATTTGTGGATGAGTTAAAAAAATTTCCATGATCATCGCTAAAATATGAAACAAAGCGATGACTTTGGCTTCTGCCCAAGATTCCAGTTTTAAATATAAAAGACAAACTTGAATAATTAAGGCATAGAATAATAAATAGTCGTAACGGAAAAATCCGAAATATTCCTGACTGCCCATTGATGCAGTGAGTGCAAATGCAATCAGCAATAAAATTCCAAATAAGGCAGCCGAAGCTGCCTTAGTCGAAAACTCAAGTCCTGACTTTAACCATGTTATCCACATGATCTGACAACCTGACCGAAGCTGAGATTACACCTATACATCTACAAATGATCCATCTATATCATTGTGCGATTATAGATATTTGGCACTGTATTCATGTACCGTGTCGATAAATACTTTAGGACGTTCAGGGTCTACCCACTGGGTAATACCATGCCCTAAGTTGGCTACATAACCTGTTTTTTCACCATTGGCATAGGCATCATCCAGCATCGCACGTGTTGCTTTGGCAATTGCTTCAGGTGAACCGTACAAAGTGGCTGGGTCTAAGTTACCCTGCAATGCGGCACGACCACTCACCGTTTGACGTGCGACATTTAACGGTGTTGTCCAGTCCAGACCAAAAGCATCTGCACCTGTTGCAATCATTGGCTCCAGCCATTGACCGCCACCTTTGGTAAATAAAATAACAGGGATTTTACGTCCATCTTTTTCACGTTGCAGACCTGACACAATTTTCTGCATATAGTGGAGTGAAAATTCAAGATATTCACGATGGGCCAATGCACCGCCCCAACTATCAAAAATTTGTACTGCCTGTGCGCCTGCATCAATTTGTGCATTTAAGTATTCGGTCACTGCATCGGCCAAACGGTCTAATAGTGCATGTAAAACTTCAGGCTGTGCGTACATCATGTTTTTGGTGAAACGGAAATCTTTGCTTGAACCACCTTCAACCATATACGTTGCCAAAGTCCATGGACTACCTGAAAAACCAATTAAAGGCACTTGTCCGCCCAAAGCAGAACGAATGGTCGATACTGCATTCATGACATAGTCTAAGTCTGACTTGGCATTAAATTTAGGTAAATTGGCAACGTCTTGCTCGGTACGCACCGTTTTATGAAACTTTGGCCCTTCGCCTACTTCAAAATACAGACCTAAGCCTAATGCATCGGGTACAGTTAAAATATCTGAAAATAAAATCGCAGCATCTAATTCATAACGACGCAAAGGCTGTAAAGTCACTTCACAGGCAAATTCAGTATTTTTGCATAGAGAAAGAAAATCTCCTGCCTGCGCACGTGTAGCACGATATTCTGGTAAATAACGTCCTGCCTGACGCATCATCCATACGGGCGTGCAATCTACTGGCTCACGTAATAAGGCACGAAGAAAACGATCATTTTTTAAGGTCGTCATTTACTTTCCCAACTCATTTTCAATCTTGCAGCCATCATATCAAAAAGGTTGAAGTTTTAATAACTTCATTTCTTGCTCGTCTTTTCAGCCTATTCTAAGTGTTCAAATTCAGCTTACGTTTATGTGAAATACATCACACAAACAAAAGTCACTGTAAAATTGGGGTTATCTTGCATATTTACACAAAACAACTACTGCATCTCCTTAGTTTTTCTGCAATACTTGGCTAGTTTTTATCTATGTAAATGAATAATTCTCAAGGTTGAATTACATGTTGGTTCGCACAATACTCGCAATGAGTTTAAGTTGCATTTTTGCAGGGACTACTTTTGCTGCATCTACTGCTGAACAACCGTTAAATCCACAAGTGATTAGCAATACCGCTATTGAAGATCCGATTGATCCTTTAGCGACAGAAGCATCGGCTGCACAAAATAATCTAAATGCAACAGACACTGCTATTACGCAACAAGAACAAAATGATTTAAATAAGGCTTCAAAAACCTTAGATGATCTACACAAAACTGAAGATACCACTGCCGATGTAGGCACTGCACCAACAAAAAGCTCTGCAAGCCAAACTGCTACATCCAACACAGCAGCACCAAAAGCTTCATGGACTTTAGATGGTTTAAATAATGCCACTTGGTATGAAAATATTGGTAAAGGTCAGTTCCCTGTGTATGCACGTGCACACGTGATGCTGAACAATTCACATGCTTCTCCAGGTGCAATTGATGGCACTAGTGGTAAGAACACCCTAAAAGCAATTGCATCATTCCAGCAAATGAATGGCATTAGCCCAACGGGTATTTTAACCAAAGAAACTTGGGATGCGTTGGTTGCACGTCAAGGTTCACGTCCTGCATTTGTAGAATACACGGTTACTGAAGCGGACTTAAAAGGTCCTTATGCGAAATCTATTCCGCATGACTATGCAGAACAAGCCAAAATGAAAGGCTTGTACTACACCCGCGTAAGTGAAATGTTAGGTGAAAAATTCCACATGGATGAAAATTTCTTAAAGAAATTAAATCCGAATGCAACATTTAATAAAGTGGGTGAAAAGTTATTGGTGACCAACGTTCGCAATGACTTACCTGAAGACATTCACCTGATTGTGGCGCACAAAGGTGCAAAACAACTGTATTTGTTCAACAAACAAAACCAAATGGTCGGCTCATTCCCAGCAACCATTGGCAGTGCAGATACTCCATCGCCAACAGGTACTTATAAAGTGACAGGTGTTGCACCAAACCCATGGTACAGCTATTCACCAAGTAACTTTATTCAGGGCAAAAACTTAAAACCGCTGTCTTTACCACCAGGCCCTAACGGCCCTGTGGGGAATATCTGGATTGGTTTAAGTAAAAAATCATTCGGTATTCACGGCACACCAAACCCATCGACCATTTCAAAAACGGCGTCGCATGGTTGTATCCGTTTAACCAACTGGGATGCAAACGATTTAGGTCGTAAAGTACGTTCTGGCGTGACTGTAAAATTCCTTGAATAATCAGTGATCGCTTTAAACCGCAAAAGACCCACGTTTTTACGTGGGTTTTTTAATGCCGCGATAAAACTCTAAAATGTCTAGGTTCTGCAAAAAATCTACACATGTTGCAATTTTAGAACGGCATGTTGCAGTTCGCCTCTAGGTCGGCTGCGGTGAAAAGATTAAGATTAGTTCAAGTTAAAAAAATGATAGGAGCATTATCATGAATGCTTATTTACACCGTAGTGAAGATCGTGGTCATGTGAAAATGGGGTGGTTAGACACCAAACATAGTTTCTCTTTTGGTAATTGGTATAACCCGAAATATATGGGTGTTAGTGCCTTACGTGTCATTAACGATGACCGTATTGCCGCACATAATGGTTTTGGTACTCACCCACACGACAACATGGAAATTTTGACTTGTGTATTAAGTGGTACGATTTCCCACCGCGACAGCATGGGCAATGAACGCCATATTACTGCAGGTGAATGGCAGTTAATGAGCGCAGGTACAGGCGTTCAGCACAGCGAAATTAACAATGGTGATGAAGAAGTACACATGCTGCAAATTTGGATTCAGCCGAATGTACGCGATGCAGAGCCGACGTATCAGCAAATTCAACGTGACCCAAATACAGCACCCAACCAGTGGCATTTAATTGTCGGCCCGAATGACAATTCCCCAATGCACATTCGTCAACAGGCAGAAGTAAAAGCAGCTGTTTTAGAAACTGGACATCGTTTAGAAGTTACAGCAACACAAGCGGTAAACTATGTGCATGTAATTCGTGGTGAAATCACCATTGGCGAGCAAACAGTTAAAGCGGGCGATGCTTTGTTATTTGCTGATAATGCTGTGATTGAAGCAAAAGAAGACAGCCAGTTCATTTGGTTTGATTTACCAAAACAGTAAGTCCTGACTGTCACCTTATTATGATTGAGCATCTTTAATTTTTTGAGTTACCCTCTTGCCCTCTTCTACAGAGGGCTTTTTTATGGCTGAAATTGCATGATTCATTTTTTAAACACAGTTTTTGTCACGTTAATGACTTTACGCTGTTGTCTGCAAATACGCAGCAATTTGCTCTGCCACATTCCGTGCGGTTCGGGAAACACCAATTAAAGTTGCCGAGGCTGCGCCTGTCCAATCGCCATAACCAACCAACCATAAATTTTGCTGTTGTAACGCTCGATTTTCTAACACATCGACTGTGCCTTGTGCATTAACCACATTCAAACTTTGTAAATGCGACAATGCTGCCTTAAAACCTGTGCACCAAATAATGGCATCAATTTCCTGTTCGCGCCCATCTGCCCAAACTGCACTATGTTCGGTTAAATAGTCAAATGGCGGCAGACCATGTAATACATCACGTTGCCGTGCTTCTTTGACACTTGGAATCATCACAATATCGCCCAAACCACCGATCGGTTGTTCAATACTGCGACCTTCCTGCTGGGCTTTTAAGCGCTCCGTGGCACGTAAAAATAAAACCCGTCCATCTACATCGTCGGCTAAAAAACTTGGCGGTTGCTGTGTAACCCAAAAAGTTTCGGCCACTTTAGACACTTCTGCCAAAATTTGTGCGCCTGAGTTACCCCCGCCGACAATCATGACTCTTTTGCCCTGAAAAGCATTGGCATTGCGGTAATGAGCCGAATGAATTTGTGTGCCTAAAAAGCGTTCGCGTCCTGTATAAGCAGGAATAAAAGGCTGACTCCACGTTCCAGTAGCACTCACAGCGGCTTTGGCTCGCCAGCTTTGCTGTGCCGAACACACAATTAAATCATTGCCTTCCTTCAGGACTTTTTCGACCTGCACAGGACGCAGCACAGGAAATTGATAGCGTGTTTCATACGCTGTTAAATAGTCAATCACTTCTAATCGTTTCGGATATTCCTGTTCGGTTTTTGGCATTAACCAGCCGGACAAAGAACTCCATGTATTTGGAGAGAACAGCTGTAAAGAATCCCACGCATGTTGCCACGCACCGCCCGACTGCGTTTGATTATCCAAGATCAGAAAATTGATTTTTTGCCGTTTTAAAAAGTAAGCCGTGGCCAATGCTGCTTGTCCGCCACCAATAATAATTACATCGGCATCCATTATTTGATTCAAAATGGCTCTCCTGCTCGCAATACGCACCCTGTTGCTATGCCTAATCTTAGCGCATAAGTGCAACACGTGAGAGATTAAAAATTCAGTCCACCAAACTCAACTTATGGAAGCACGTAATTAGAAGCAAGCCATCTTGAAAAATGATGCTGCAAAAAAGCCAAGTCTTTCAACTTGACTTTGTTTTGTAAGATAGCTTGATGTGCAACACTGCAGAATCAGGTTCGGGCTTTAAAAAGCCCAAACCAATTTCAAAGTCGAAGAGTGTCCTTCAGGACGATGTTCCACTTCGGTTTCTTTCAAAAACTTTGCTTCCAAAGACCAATTATCACGTTTGTATTGAATCGCGGGACCAAAAGATAGAGCCTGTCCTTTATTGCCAATACTGACACCATTCACTTCATCATCTGTGGTTTGTTTAAATACATAACCTTCGAGTGCCAATTTGACTTGATCATTCAATTGATAACCGATTGCATAATCTCCAGCGAAATAATCCCCCGACTGATAATTTGTGTCGTCATTTTCACTGTTGAAGCTATAAGACATTTTGGTGGAAAACTCCCAACCTTGCGGCTGCAAATAAGAATACGCAAAGATAGGACGAATGGTGTTGTAGTTCTTACCTAAGTTGGCAACTACAGGACGTTGTGGATTGGCATCTTCATAATCGCCTGTTGCGAGCACACCTTCTAAAGCAGCTACACTGTGATGATTGCCTTTATGCCAACCCAACATGCTGCCAATAATCAAATCGCCCAAACCACTGTTAGAGTCTGACATGCCCATCACATTTAAACGCAAATCGACCAAAGGCTGTGCAGCATATAAACCCAACTGACCGCCTGCAATGTATTGGGGGGTCATCCATACCAAACGTGGAATATAGACATTCACATCGGCATGGAAATTGTCTGGGCCGTCTTTAAACTCACTGGCATGATAGTTCTGATAGTAGTTGAGTAAGTATACCCCAGCTGGTGGTAAAGCCCCTGCTGCAATGCCTTCTGCGCCTAATCCAAATGTATCTAAACCGTTTTCTGTTGCATTGACGTGTGTCGCCATGACACCCAAAAGCATGAGTGCCCAAATTTTGTTATTCATAGAACATCCTATTCAATAGAAGTTTTGATGAAGTCTGCCTGCTGCGCCTGAATCATTCATGCGCGAACAGCCGACTTTTAAGGGCAGCATCAACAAAGAACTTGCTGATGCTGTATTGGCGAACGTGTTAAAACTTTGTGTTTTAAGGTGTGGGATTAAGCACTTGCACGACGACGTTCAACTTCAGTCGATGGTGCATTTGCAGTGTCTTTGACTAATTCAAAGTTAAAGGTGATGTGCTTAAATGGTTTGTCTAAACCACGGCGCTGAATTTCTGCAGCATCGGTCACATCTACCGCTGTTGCAACCAGACCTTCACGGGTCGCAAATGCGAAGTCATCCCACAGGTATTGATCACCTTCAATGTTAAATTGCGTAGTGAGTTTGCGGTAACCTGGTGCAGAAATGAAGTAATGCACGTGAGATGGACGGTTGCCATGACGACCTAGTTTGTTTAATAAAGCTTGAGTCGTGCCGTCTGGTGGGCAGCCATAACCGACTGGCATGGTCGTTTGCGCCACATATTTACCATTGGCATCACTGAAAATAGTACGGCGTAAGTTAAAGTCAGACTGAGATTTATCAAAGAATGAATAGTTACCTAAACCGTTGGCATGCCAAACTTCGACTTTGGCATTTTCAATGATATTGCCATTGGTGTCAGTGACTGTACCTTCAATAATTAACGTATCTAAATGGTCTGATTCTGAACCATCATCCATACGCGCAAAACCGACTGATTCAGGCGCACCTGCAACATAAAGTGGCCCTTCAATGGTACGTGGTGTACCGCCTGTTACGCCTGCTTTGGCATCGGCTTCATCGGCACGTAAATCTAGATAATGTTCTAAACCCAAACCTGCTGCAAGTAAACCAAGTTCATTGGCTTTGCCTGCATCGGTAATATATTCCAGACCTTTCCACACTTCTGAAGGCTGAATGTCTAAATCTTCAATGGCTTGAAATAAATCTGCCACTAAACGCACCACTATTTGCTGCACACGCTGATCGACAGGGCGTGTAGCGGTGTCTACGTTCATTTCCTTCACTAAAGTATCAATTTGTTGACGGTCCATGTAACTCTCCTTGGCTATTTTGGCTTTGCTGGTTGTCGCATTGCTATTTTGGCTTTTGACACTGCCTTACTGTGTTGATGATGGTGTCAGTGCTGAGCTAAATGCCTCAACACTGACCGACTTCCTTGGAAACTTTTTATCTATTGCAATTCGATAGGCTCAGTACAATATTGCAGCACCTATCCACTTTTAAATATGTTTAAACAATGCTGAACGTGACTGACCACTTGCACCATCGGCAGCACTCAAGAAGCGTTCAGTGTGAATATCACGTTCAAACAAACGGCTTTGCATTAAGGTCGAAATTGCTGCATCAATCATGACTGGTGGGCCGCATAAATAGGCTTTGTGTCCACCGCAACGCTGCTCAAAATAATCGGCAACCGCTTCATGCACATAGCCTGTAAATCCTGTCCAATGGTCTTCTGCTTTAGGTGCATTTAATGCGGGAATGTAGCGGAAGTTTGGATAGTCTTTGACTAACTGCTCAAACAGTTCTCGGTTATATAATTCCGCAACATCACGCGCACCTTGGAATAGGTAAATGGTGCGGGTATCACCCGACTCTAGTAAGTCTAAAATCATAGATTGCGGGCTAGATAAACCTGAACCACCTGCAATAAAAATCGCATCCTGATCATCCGATTTACGTACAAAGAATTGTCCGTATGGCCCTGAAATTTCCAGTGCGTCGCCTGCCGCAAGCTGCTCATGCACATAGGTCGTAGCACTGCCGCCCACAACATGACGAATATGCAATTCAATAATGCCTAGTTCGCTTGGTGCATTGGCAATTGAGAAGGCACGAGTGCCTTCAATACCCGGGAATTGCACGTTAATGTATTGCCCTGCCTGAAACTCCATCGGGCGGTCTAACTGCAAGCGCACACCTTTAATGGTTGGAGATAAGTCCTTTACCTCAAGGACTTTGGCCTGATAATCCTGAACCAAATATCCCAAGAAATCTGGGTCTTCATCAACATCGGCTTCAATGGTCATGTCTGATTCAGGCTTACAGCAGCACGCCAACACTTTGTGTTCTTCACGTTCCAAATCCATCAGCGCGAAAGGTGACGCTTCGCCGACATCATAATAACCATCGGTGACTTGGACTTTACAAGTGCCGCAAGTGCCATGCCCACAAGCAAATGGCAACCACACGCCTTGACGTAACGCGGCATCTAAAATGGTTTGATCTTCTTCAACCTCAATGGTTGTGCCAATTGGCTCAATTGTGACTTGATAGCTCATCTGCGACCTCCTGTCTTGTACTTACTGACTGTGCTTTGCTGTCTTTATTTTGTTGTGATCTTACTGTTTTAAACGTGTGCGCCCTTGTACCCATTCAGTCCTGGGGTCACAAAACGCAGTAGTGATTTTTGATCGAAGCCAATTTCTGCCAAGGTCTGTTCAGGGCGTGGCTGAATTACCTGTTTGTTTAAAGTAAATTGCACTTCATCCCATTTAATGTTTTCAAAGTCAGGATGTTGATGGAAACCCGCCTGCATTTGCTGATCCAAAAATTCCTGAAAGGTTTGCTGCGGCGAAACCAACATGGCGTGTGCAGAACAATATAAAGTGTGATGATCCCAACCCACATACACCAAAATGTTGTCGCCATAGTGTTTTTGTAGGTCGCGTGGTTCAAAGTCGTAATCTGGGCGAATAGCGCGTACTGACATGGTCATTCTCCGTATTGGGGTGGTTTGAGCCGCAAATGACTCAAACCGAAATCCTTTTAAATTTGAATCTTGAAATAACTTAAATTTTAGATATTTACTTTAGATAGTGAATGCGTGTTAAGCCGCATCACCTTTCCATTTTTTCCAGCGTTGCTGGTCTGGTGAACCTTCAATATCCAAGTTATCTGCACCGACATTGAAGCGATAATATTCGCGCAGCATGTTTTCCAAATCTAAGCCACCACAGTTGCCTTGTAGAATTTGGTTCACTGGCAACCATGCCTGCACATATTTTTCAGGTTCACGTTCAAAAATATCGTGACAACCATCTGAACAGGTGTGGTAACGCTCGCCTTTATAAACAGACTCACGATACGTAAACATGGTCGGATCGCCATCCATTTCGGTGAAAGTCATTGGCACTTGGCAAATTTGGCACAATTGCGGTAAGCCTGCGCTGTAGAAACGCTTGCCTTCTGCTTCCATCTTGCGTGCTAACTCCCACTTTGGACGGTAGTATTTGTCAAAGGTGTCTGGATATTTTTCAGATAACCAATCCATTTCCTGATCGGTTGGAATCCAAGTATGGAAACCTGCTGCATGACCGAAGTTATAGAAAATCCACCACGCTTGATGCGACACGTGTTCTTTTTCTTTGGTAATTACTTCTGAATATTTCGGCATACGAATACCGTAACGGCTCAAGTCTTTAAATAACGCACCGCCCGCTTCTTCAAAGTAGGTTTCCCACGCTTCTTTCCACGACATCACTTTGTTTGGCAGCATGTAGTCCATCATCATGCCAACTATAGATAACAGACGAGTCCCACGCCAGAACCACTTATCAATCCATTCCTGTACGATTGGCACGTTATCTTCGTGTTGTTCTAACAAGAATTTCACGATTTCTAGACCTAAAGTCATGTGACGTGCTTCATCGGACTGTGCACTAAAACCAAAGGTGACCGTTGCCATATCGCCATTGTGTGCTGCACCTGACATGAACGGTACGAACAACAAGTTGGTCAATACATATTCAAAGGCAAAGCTAATGGCTAACAAGAACTCAAACGGCCCTGCTGAACGCGCATCTTCAAAGAAAGATTTTGGTACAGACAAGTACCAAACGCGGTCATGCATGTGCGACCAATCCTGAAAACCATCAAAGAATTTGTTGTAATGGCTCATGGCATGAATTTGCGTCTGCACGTGACGTAATTCATCAATCGACTGCATTTGTGATGCGATACGTGCGCCTACACCACTGAACTGACGCCCTACATGTGCATAACCTTGGAATGCCTGATATTCAAGCGGAGTTACCGCAGTTAAAAACAGTTTGATGGCATTCAAATAACGCTCATTGGTCACGTTCATTTGACCGTTGTTTTGTGCAAAAGCATCAAAAATGGCGTAAAGTTTTTTCTCTTTTTCTGCCTGATACTTCCAGTAAGCATCCATGGTTAAACGGAATGGATCTTCCCATTTAGACCAGTCTGTAATTTTAATGCCTTCAAATTCTTCGTATGGAAAGGCTTCTTTGCGGTCTGCATAAGAAAAGTCCCAATCCAAGTCACGAGTAAGTGCGCGATAACGGTCTTTGGCATTCAGTTTTTTTGCTGGGGTTTTAACTTGTGAATTCATGCTCATCATCCTTAAATTTTTTAGCGGCAATCTATGCAGCAATATGTTCTGGCGGCACTGTACTCAAATTGGCTCAGTGCACATCCTTATTCCTAGTTCCAGTGCAAACGGAAACTGTCATCATCTTCTTCGACGTTGCCGCCCAACGTAATCATGTTGAGTTGTAAAGACTGAATATCCCAATCTTGTCCAAGTTTTTCAGATACCGTTTCTGCTTTAACAATCAGACCTGTTTCGCTTTCTACCCGAATCATGGCTGGCAGATATTGAATCGTGGCATCTGGGTTGTCTTCTTCAATCGCTTCAATGATGTAGCGCGACGTGTCATTGTCCTGTAATGCGAGATAAACCTTAGACATGCTGCTTCTCCTTAAGCCTGCAAAATTTGTTCGAGTTCGATGCCAATTTTTTTACTGCGTTCCAGCAGTTTTTGTTCTGCAATGTCGACTGCATCTGCAGACAACGCCTCAGCTGCCCACGCTGCAAATGCCGCTTTCACTTCAGGTAAATATTCGGCTAACCACTGGCTCAACAATTGTTTGTTATGTGCAGATTCTGCAGCTGCGGTTTTAAATACGCTGTCTGACCATTTGCGTAAATCTGCCATGGCTTCCTGCATAAATTCCATCAGCATCGCCAAGTCACGTGCTTGATGCTGTGCCAACCATTGATCAAATTGGGTGTAAACCAATTCGCTCATAAAGCTGTCAATCACCAAGTTTTGTAATAAAAACAGTTTGAAATAGTCCTGCTCGATCAAACTGGTTTCACACAGCTTGCGCAGTCCTTGCCATGCTTCATCCTGCATCCATGCTTGTTTGGCTGGAATTAAAGATTCGCCCGTGTTGCCATCGAGTGCCAAACCAACCCGTGAGATGTACTGCGCCATCCCTAAACGATCCATCGCAGCATAAATACAGGCTTGGGTCAGCACCGTGCCATAACCATAAGCACTGCCCGACATCATGTGTAAATTGGCAGTCTGTTCGATATGACGAAACGGCAAAAACAAGGCAATCACTTTGGCTTTGACATCTTCAGAAATATGCTCTGCCAACTGACGCTTTTCAAAAAAGCTAAAGTTACTTTCGGCAATGTCCTGCAAACGCGCACGATGCTGCACATAAGTTCCGTAATAAAACTGACGCGGGTCTTTAAATGCATACCAATCCTGCATTTCAATTGCAGTATGGGTTTTATCATTTAAGGTTTTTTCAGGTTTCCACAGCGGACGATAGTGAAAGTTGGTTTCCGCCTGAATATCAAAACTGACTTCCTGATAACGGGTGGCTGGCTTGTTGCCAAAACGGCGCTCAATATAGGCATAGTTTTGACGAATTGGCTCTATACCCGCTGTTTTAATTTCTAAAGTCATCGCTTATCTCCTTAAGCATTCAGTGTTGATCTTCATGATCAATGTTGTATCGCTGTGCACCGACTAAAGTGTCGTGTTCAATGCCGTAACGCCATTTGTCTTCTTCAGCATCATTCACGGCTTGCTGTTGTTCGCTCATTTCCACCACTTGATTGGTTGCGCAGAACTCGCGGAATGCTTGCTGCGGTAACACCAACTCCACATATAAAGTGGGATCGTGAATGGCAAAGTCGAACTCGACAAATGCGGCATTAATATCGCCCGTTACCCGAATATATTTGGTTAAGGGCAATGCGCCTGTTGCATCCTTCATATTGTTCTCCTACAAGATCTGATTCATTCAGAACTTGCTTCAGTTGCTTCATGCATCTGTTGCTTACTTTTACTATTACAACAAGCGTGCCAACTTTATAAAAACATTGAAAAACAGCAACTTAAAAAATCTGAGTGTTTTTATAAGAATTTGGATTTCATGATTTGATGAATTTTGATGTTTAAAAAATTTAAGATTTCATGATTTGATGAAATACAGCCCGTACAGATACAAAAATTTACCCTTGGGCTTTATGCAATTCGCTTATGATAAAGACGGAATAAAAACAACAAAAACATATAGATACAACTAAATACCTTTAAGGTTTGGCATGATGCTGTTTAGGTATTATTGAATTTTCACGAATTTGCATAAGATGGCTAAACAGCCTCGAATTTAATGGATTAAACACGGCGCATGGTACGAGTAAAATACGACAGCAGCGGCAAATATGCAGGTCATCCTCAGGAAATTCACGACCTGCTTTCCAAACTACATTTTGACACTGAGCGTGGACAAATCTGGTTTGATGAATATCGCATGTTGCTGATGCATACCAGCATCATGGGCTATTTGCGTAAAGACCTTGCCAATATGATTGGAATGGAACGCACCAAACGCTTTTTTATTCGTTTGGGCTATCAGGCAGGTCTGAAAGATGCAGAAGTCACTACTAAAATGCGCCCAGGTTTAAATGAAGAACAGGCTTTTATGGCAGGGCCGCAAATGCACGGTATTCGTGGCATGGTGCAAGTTTCTGCCAATCAATTGATTTTAAATCAAAAGAAAAAACAGTTTTATGCAGACTTAAACTGGCATAACTCCTTCGAAGCCGATGTGCATGTTGAGCAATTTGGACTGAGTCACGAACCTTCCTGCTGGATGCTACTAGGCTATGCTTGCGGTTACAGCAGTTTTGCCACAGGCATGACCATTATTTATCAGGAAGTGGAATGTAAAGCCTGCGGGCGTGAGCATTGCCGCATTATTGGTAAACAACTCAGTGAATGGGAAAATGCCGATGAGTTGATTCAATTCATGTCGCCTGAACCGATGGAACAGGAACTCATTGCGCTACAAGCAGAACTGTATGAACTGAAAAAGTCGATTTATACCACCAGTAAAAATGACTACAGCATGTTCAGCTCAGTCGGACAATCTGCAGCTTATCAACGGGTGTGTGACTTACTCAAAAAAGCGGCAGGTGCAAAAGTGTCGATTTTGCTGCAAGGTGAAACAGGGGTCGGGAAAGAAGCCTTTGCCCGTGGTGTGCATGAACTCAGTCAACGTAAAGAACATGCTTTTGTTGCGGTCAACTGTGCGGCAATTCCGCCTGAACTGATTGAATCTGAACTGTTTGGTGTTGAAAAAGGTGCATTTACAGGTGCACATCAATCACGCTTAGGTAAATTCGAACGCGCCCATGGCGGCACTATTTTTTTAGATGAAGTGATTGAGCTTTCACCACGCGCTCAAGCGGCTTTACTGCGTGTGCTACAAGAAGGTGAAGTGGAACGTGTTGGGGATTCACAAACCCGTCATATTGATGTTCGTGTAATTGCTGCAACCAATGAAGATTTAGAACAAGCGGTTAAAGCAGGTCGTTTCCGTGCCGATTTATATTACCGTTTAAATATTTTTCCTGTGCAAATTCCACCACTGCGTGAACGCCGTGAAGATATCCCCCTTTTAGTTGAGCACTTTTTAAAACGCTTTGAAAAAATGTACGACAAACAAATTCAGGGAGTAAGCGAAAAAGCCACCGCCTTTATGCAAAGTTATGCTTGGCCGGGCAACATTCGTGAACTGGAAAATTTGTTGGAGCGTGCAGTACTACTCACCGAAGATCAACAAATGATTAAACTGAATGCGTTGTTCCCACAAAAGCATGAACACGATGCTGAAGATGTACAAGACAGCACAGATTTAGACACGCTTTTAACCGAAGGTTTTGATTTAGAACAGCATGAGCAACAACTGATTATCACCGCGATGCAAAAAGCCAAACACAATGTATCTGAAGCGGCACGCTTATTGGGAATTTCCCGCGCTGCACTGGATTATCGTTTAAAAAAATACGCCATGCGCTAGAAATTCCGCAATAAAAAAGCCCTGTTTTTCAACAAGGCTTTTGCATTTCAAGCAGCCGAATTACCAGCTCAGTGTCTGAGTGCCTGGACGGAAAATTGCTTCACCCATAGCATCTGGATTGGCATATTTCAGACCTTTCATTAAGTCACCTTCAACAACACCGTACTGCTCCATACACATTTTGCAGATATACACATCACCACCTTTGGCGATAATACTTTTCAGCATGTTCTGATGCTCTGCATATTTATGTTCAAAGCGGTTAGATGCCAACATTACGCCTTGATCGACCAAATAAATCGTCAGTGGATGACCTTTGCCAAATTGGTTATTGCTCATGCCAATTGCCATTTTGGTGCGGTGCGCATCACTGCTGGTAAGCAAGACAAAAAGTGGATCTTTTTTGCTCTCTGCCATTGCTGGAGATAGACTGGCAAAGGTCAGCAAAACCGATAAACATAACAACTGAATCAATTTCATGGCAGAACTCACACTCAATTTAAATCTGGTCAAAATATTAGCATAATAAATATACTATATTTAAATAATAAATTAAGCCGATAGTCTGTATGCAATAAAGCCAAGCACTAAACTTTTTCAAAAATCAAAAATTGATCACTGTAAAATGACCCCAGCATCAACAATCACAATTCAATACGTCCAAAAAACAAAGCGCCACCGAAAACGGCAGCGCCAAGCATGTATTTAAGAGCAATCTTTTCTAGTAGAAATGAAGGGTTAAGCCGCTAAATTTTTCTTAAGCTCATCTTCCACAATCCCAATTTCCAACTCACTGAAACGACGGATTTCCCCTTCTGCATGTTTTTCCAACATGCCGCCAATCAATGGCACTTTAACCTTAATTGTCCAGTTTAATTGAATATCAATTTTTTCATGGTTGCCTGTCACACTACGCTCGCCTTTAGCTTCTAAAGGCAAGTTTGCACCAAGCTCCACGGTAGAAGTAAGCGCCGTTAAATGGGTCACATCATTGCGTTTTAAACGAAATGCATCTTTTAATAATTTTTTAGCCATATCTGGAATATTCACATCTAAATTATAAGCACGGCGTAAAGTGTAAATATCACCGTTCTTTTTAGATTCTAAAATTTCCAAATTTTCACCAGGAATACGCTTGCAGACTGCTTCATGCAAAGCAACATCTGCCACTAAACGCTTAAATTCGTCAATTGAAACGCCATGAATGGTGGCGTTTACAGTAAATTGATGAGCCATTTGAGTTCCTTTTATTTTGTTTATTGATGGAGTAGGTCTAGCATCATCGTGCAATATAATTTGGCTGATGCTCAACGGGTATAAGCTGTTTTATATCCTAAATACAACTTTATTTTCAGGCTATTAAAATGTTTTTTCCGCCTGCTGTCATTGACTCTATTTTGTCTATTCTGTGTGAATGATGCCAAATTCAGCGGCATAGGTTTCATGGCTATAAATAGTTAAATAATGCCCATAAAATTCAATTTTGGCATAAAAATGTTCTGCGCCATCATCTAGTCCTGTGGAACACCATGTCGTCCCTTTGGGGAAATCATCTAACCACTGGGCTTGGTAAAAATCTGCAATCGAATCAAACTGTAAATAACGCTCAGGATACGCTAAAATATCCAATGCCAATAAATCAAATTGTTTAAGCTGCGCCTGTTTAAAATCAATTAAATTGCTCATCGCTACACGCCATCACACCGCAGAATGTGCCGCATGTTGTTGTCGGATTTTATGCCATTCACGCCAGCCCAAATAAGCAAGAACCACAAAACCAGCATATAACACAGCCGTTAACAGCAACTCTTTGTAAATAAACATGCCGATATACACCAGATCGACCACAATCCATAACACCCATGTAGCCAAGTATTTACGACTGGTCCAATAGATTGCCAATAGACTCATAGCTGCCAGTTGTGCATCCAATAAAGGCAGTGAAGCCTGCGTCCACCACTTTAAACTTAGCCCAAACAGTAAACCCAGTATGCTACTCAGTGCAATTTGCAGCCACATTTTAGAGAGTGGCAAGCTTTGAATGATGATATGTTGTTTTTGCTGCTGTGCAGTTTTCCACTGGAAAAAACCATAAACAGCCATGCCCATAAATAGGGTTTGTAATACCGTTTCGCCATACAATTGATATTCAAAGAACAAATAGGCATACAGCAAACAGGCAATAAAATTCACCACCCAGCAAGCTATATGTCGCTTAATGGTTAAGGTCACGCCTAAAACACTAATCAACACAGCAATGATTTCTAAAACTGACATTGATGCTGCCTATGTAAAAGAAAAAGGCATGATACCTCTTTTCGGGAAAATAGCGCAAAACTCAACATTTAACCAAACACTTAACTGACAAGAAGATGCTGCAATTAATTTTCAAGAAACCTCTGTAAAATCATAAACAGAAAATCAGGCATGAAAATCAATCTGTTTGAAACTGCTCTGAATTATTGTATTTATGCTCTTGCCCAAAGCGGTCTACATGGGTAATAAAAACTCCGTATTTGCCGACAAAATATTCAAGGGATTGCTCGTAAAAACTCCAGTAAATTGACCACTCCCCCAAGTCTAACTGACGAATTTGCGTATGTGCTTTGGCAGGCATTTTATTCAGCACTTCTTGTTGAATAGTTTCGGCATCTTCAGGGTCACGACTAGATACTTTTAAGCTTAAAAATATTTCTGCGATATCATCAAATAATTGCTGTTCGTATTCGGCAACTTCTTCCACCACCTCACGAACAGGGCGCGGTGCTTTGTGGGTAATCGGGTCTTGGACAATATTGGCAATATTGGCAATATCTTGACAGCTTTGCTGAAAAGTACGATTAATTTTTATTTTGAACCAGACTTTCCAGACTGCATATACGGCAATCAACAACAAAATCCATAACAATAGTTTTGCCATCTTGGTCTTCGCTCTTATTTCAGGCGTTTCAATAAAGTATAACCATTTCAGGGCTTAGCGTCTATTCGCTGCTGCACGCTTCAACGCTTATGCTTTAACAGATGATTCCATCCATGCATCGCTAAAAAGTGCAATGCTCAATTACACAATGATACCGATTGCCTTAAAAATAGGACTTGTGCTGCAGTATAACGCAGTAAAACACAACAATTTTCTGCTATTTCTTTAAACACTTTTCGCTTCCAATAGAGCCTTGTTTTTATCTATCACCCTAAGCCTAGATGATTAGAGCTGCACAAATTCAAGATGTCGCCAATTTGGTTGCGGTATTACACGCCAGTATTCGCTCTTGTATTCAAGATCATCAACGCAATGAAGCCAAAATTCAGGCATGGCTAGAAAATAAAAGCTATGAAAATATTTTAATGCTGCTGCATTACAACAATTGTTGGGTCTATGTCTTACAGCATGTGGTGGTTGGCTTTATTATGATGAGTGATCGCGGGCAAATTTTACAACATGCCATTGCCCCCGAAGTACAACAACGCGGTATTGGTCAAGCCTTGTTATTTGAAGCAATGAGCGATTTACAGCGCAAAAATGTATCGCATATAAGTGTATTTAGCACGCAGACTGCTTTAAGTTTTTATGAAAAAAATGGCTTTGAAATACAACCTCAAAAAATTAACTATGGACACTTCACGCCCATGCTCAAACATCTCAATAGCGAACCCTTAGATCGCACTTAAAAAACAAACTTTCCAATATAGTGAACGCACATAAGAAAACCGCTTTCAGGTGAAAGCGGTTTTTTATTGGATGTGGATTCGATTTTATAAGCGAACTAGGGCAATAATTTTTTCTGCCAGTTCTTCTGTAGCTGTCGCAGTCAACTCTGCATCTGCACCACTGTTTACATCACTAATGACCACAATGCCCGTTTCGCGGAGTAATGCAACCTGCGCAGCATCTAAACCTGCTTTGGCAATGGCAACAATACCCTGCTGAATCAGCAAGCTTTCAAGTGCTTGTGCCTGTTCAAGTGCTTGGCTTGGTACACATACCGCTGCAGGTTTTTGACCCAAACGTGCAGCACGGTCTTCGGCTGTTACAGGTGTACTGTGTGCAGTCCATTCTACGCAAGCTTCAACCATACCTGCGCCAATGGTCACGTTATTTAAACGATCAATGAAAATAAACGAACCCGTATAACGACTGTCTTGATAACGGTCAAATACCACAGGCGCATCAAATTCGATGGTGACATTGGCAATTGCATTCAGTTCAAGCTGTTCAACCTGCACCTGTTCCAAAGTATTCACATTGGTACGGTAATGAATGGCTGTGACTTTTGCAGGCACAGTTTGTGTACCCACTTTTAAGTTATACAGCTTGCCAATAGATAGTGGCTGATCAGCCATCCACACCACAGTGGCATTTACAGCACGTGAAATTTCAGGACGCACTTGATCTTCACGCACCAACACATTACCACGTGAAATATCAATTTCATCGTTCAGTGTTAGGGTAACTGCTTGACCTGCAATTGCATGTTCAAGATTGCCATCAAAAGTCACAATCTCTTTTACTGTCGAGCTTTTGCCCGATGGCAATGCCACAATGCGGTCACCCACATGAATATCGCCCAAAGCAATCGTGCCGCAGAAACCACGGAAGTCAAGGTTTGGACGGTTGACATACTGCACAGGGAAACGGAAATCATTTTGAGCCGAGTTACGGTTAATTTCTACCGACTCCAATGTTCCCATTAAAGTATCGCCTGTGTACCAAGGGGTATGCTCAGACTTGTTCACCACGTTATCGCCATTTAAGGCAGAAATTGGCGTGAAAATAATATTCGATGGTTTACGATCACCCAGTTGATTCACAAAGTTCGCATATTCCGTCTGAATTTCGTTAAATCGTGCTTCTGAATAATCCACCAAATCCATTTTATTGATAGCAACCACAATATTGTTAATGCCCAATAAACTAGAAATAAAAGTATGACGACGGGTCTGAGTTTGTACGCCATAACGCGCATCAATCAAAATAATCGCCAAGTCACAAGTCGATGCACCTGTTGCCATGTTACGTGTATATTGCTCATGCCCAGGTGTATCGGCAATGATGAACTTACGCTTTTCAGTAGAAAAATAACGATAAGCCACATCAATGGTAATGCCCTGCTCACGCTCGGCTTGCAAACCATCGACCAATAAAGCTAAATCAGGTGCATCGCCCGTAGTGCCGACTTTTTTCGAGTCACGAGTCACGGCTTGTAATTGATCTTCATAAATCAATTTTGAGTCATACAACAAACGACCAATTAATGTCGATTTACCATCGTCTACGTTACCGCAAGTTAAAAAGCGCAGTAGATCTTTGTTTTCGTGCTGTTTTAAATACGCCAAAATATCTTGGCTAATTAAATTCGATTGATGAGACATTGCTCAAAGCTCCACATATTTTTTAGAAATCGGTTTTTTAATCTTTAATCCCTCTAAATCTCCCTTTTATAAAGGGAGGCTTTGCTCCGCTTTTTATAAGTCCCTCTTTATAAAGAGGGGTTTGGGGAGATTTTTCAGGAGAGATTAGAAGTAACCTTCTTGCTTTTTCTTCTCCATCGAGCCAGCTTCATCGTGGTCAATCATACGACCCTGACGCTCTGAACTGGTTGCCAATAGCATTTCCTGAATAATTTCAGGCAAGGTATTCGCTTCTGATTCGACTGCACCCGTAAGTGGATAACAACCTAAAGTACGGAAGCGTACCGATTTCATTTGTGGAACTTCACCTTCTAGCAACGGCATGCGTTCGTCATCGACCATAATTAAAGTACCGCTACGCTCAACGACAGGACGTTCTGCAGCCAAATACAACGGTACTAATGGAATACTTTCGAGGTAAATGTATTGCCAAATATCCAATTCAGTCCAGTTAGACAATGGGAACACACGAATACTTTCGCCTTTATTGACCTTGCCATTATACAAATTCCACAATTCAGGACGCTGATTTTTCGGGTCCCAACGATGTTTTGCATCACGGAAAGAATAAACACGTTCTTTGGCACGTGATTTTTCCTCATCACGACGCGCGCCACCAAATGCCGCATCAAAACCGTATTTATCTAAAGCTTGTTTTAAGCCTTGGGTTTTCATGATGTCAGTATATTTAGAACTGCCATGATCGAATGGGTTAATGTTGGCATCTACCCCTTCTTTATTTTGATGAACAATCAAGTCAAAACCGTGCTGTTTTGCCATGTTGTCACGGAAAGTGATCATGTCTTTGAATTTCCAGCCTGTATCCACATGTAACAGTGGAAATGGCAGTTTCGCTGGATAGAATGCTTTTAAAGCCAAATGCAACATTACCGCTGAATCTTTACCAATCGAATACAACATGACTGGATTTTCAAACTCGGCTGCAACTTCACGGATAATATGAATACTCTCAGCTTCAAGCTGTTTAAGATGAGTAAGTCTTTCCTGATTTATTGACATTGATCACACCAGATGTACTTAAACTTGTGTACGAATAACACAGATAGAATTTGATTTTCATTATAGTGACTTAGTTATGCAGACTATTGCTTGTTTTATTATATTTATATGCAAAAAGCTCATATAAAAGAAAACCAATAAGCAGTATAAGTTTTATTTAATCAATAGTTTATTCCATCATATATTGAAATTTAACGTCATTCTCGCTACGTTTGATACATACAAATCGCGCTTACAAGCTGCTCATTTTTGAATAACTTCATAGATTATTCATCTAATTCAGTGCTTCAAGCATGAACAAAAAATGCTTAAAGTAAAAACATATTTTTTTATTTTTAAGATGCTCCCATGCCACAGATTGAACAGATCAAATCCAAACTTGAACAGGCGCAGCTGGCTGGTTTTTTGTATCAGCACAGCCCTGAGCTACTCGTCCTACAAGAGCCTTTAAACGATGATGCTTCAATGCTGAATGTTTTTGTGCAACATGAACTCAGTGCAGATCAGATTGGGCTGCAATTTGGTTTGCGTTGCCGTGATCAACAACTCTCCTTTTTAATAGGCGTGACGCATAGCAATCAAGACCGCAGCTATGAAATTGGTGCGGGCAATTTAAAGGCCGAACAAAAAGCCTTTAACTTAATGTATGCATTTTATAATTATCCTAAAGGTTTTTATTTGGTAGATGTGCCTTTAAATGCAACCACGGCAGAACTGCATCAAGCGATTGAAACGCAATTATTTTCGCAAGAAAAACTGGATTTCTTAAACACTGCTATTAAAACCAACCCCATGGGTACACAAGTAACTTGGATGAAAGCGCATATTTTACAGCAAGCTTTAGAGATGAAAGTACGGATTCAAACGGCGTTGTTATAAGCATCATCACTTTAAGTTTCTGCGGATTACGCAAGATGCACTTAAACCCCGCCAAAACTGGTTGATTGATTAAACTCGAAATTATCGTATACTGTACATATACACAATACACTTGAATACTAAGGCTTGATTAAGAGTTTTAAACATAAAGGTCTTCAGGCTTTTTTCCAAACTGGTTCAACAGCAGGTATTCAAGCAGCGCATTCTACAAAATTACGTTTAATACTTGCAGCACTACATGCTGCATCTACGGTGAATGATTTGCGAACTCCACCCAATTGGCGTTTACATAAATTGAGTGGAAATCTACAAGATCAATGGTCACTAACAGTAAATGGTAATTGGCGTGTAATTTTTAAATTTGAAGATGGTGATGTCTACATTGTAGATTATTTGGATTATCACATAGCTTCTAGCGCAGGAGTACAAAGATGAATATGATGTTTAATGCACCTCATCCGGGCGAAATGTTGCGCGAATATATTGGTGAAACTTCTGTGACTGAAGTGGCTCAAGCACTTGGAGTGACACGTGCAAACCTATCTCGCATTTTGAATGGTCATACTGGAATTTCTGCAGATATGGCGATTCGTTTGAGTGAAGCCTTAGAAACCTCACCAGAGTTTTGGTTGAATTTACAAATGCAGCATGATTTATGGCTTGCCAGTCAACGCCAGCGACCTATGATCAAAAAATTGGTGGCAAGTGTTTAACTTTAAGTTACAACAAAAAAACAACCTGCATTTCTGCAGGTTGTTTTTTATGTCGTCAACGATGCGCTAAAACTTAGTTTTTATGACGCATGTGTGGGAATAAAATCACATCACGGATACTCGCAGCGTTGGCAAACAACATTACCAAACGGTCAATCCCGATGCCCTCACCTGCAGTTGGTGGTAAGCCGTATTCCAAAGCTTCAACAAAGTCTGCATCGTAATGCATCGCTTCATCATCGCCTGCGTCTTTTTCTGCAACCTGTGCTTGGAAACGCTCAGCTTGGTCAATCGGGTCATTTAATTCTGAGAAACCATTCGCCAATTCACGACCACCAATAAAGAACTCAAAACGGTCAGTAATGTGTGGGTTATCGTCATTACGACGTGCCAAAGGCGACGTTTCTGCAGGATATTCTGTAATGAAAGTCGGCTGACGTAATTGAGTTTCTACGGTTTCTTCAAACACGATGGTTTGTAGTTTGCCCAAACCAAAACCAGGCTTCACCTGTTCTTTCAATTCTTCCTGCACAAATTTAGCCAAGAAATCACGGTCATTAACATTTTCTGGCGTGAATTGTGGATTATGCTCAAGAATGGCATCAAACATAGAAATTTTCTTGAATGGGCCTTTGAAGCTATACACTTCATCGCCATACGGCACATCGGTAGTACCCAAAATATCCAAAGCCAGTTTTTCTAGCATTTGCTCAGTCAATGCCATCAAATCTTTATAGTCGGCATAAGCTTGGTAGAATTCGATCATGGTAAATTCAGGGTTATGACGTGTAGACACCCCTTCATTACGGAAGTTACGGTTAATTTCAAACACACGTTCAAAACCGCCAACCACTAAACGCTTTAAATATAATTCAGGCGCAATACGCAAGAATAACGGCATATCTAAAGCATTATGATGCGTTTCAAATGGACGTGCCGATGCACCGCCAGGAATCACATGCATCATTGGCGTTTCAACTTCCATAAAACGCTGTTCAGTTAAAAATGCACGAATACCCGAAACCACTTTGGCACGAATTTCAAAGGTTTTACGGGTGTCTTCATTTACGATTAAGTCTAAATAACGCTTACGATATTTCGCTTCGGTATCGCTTAAACCATGATATTTGTCTGGTAATGGACGTAAAGATTTGGTCAACAATTCAAAATGTTGAATATGAACATATAAATCGCCTTTGCCTGAACGACCAATATAGCCTTTCACTGCGATAATATCGCCCAAATCTAGGCTCTTGATCGTCTCTAATGTTTCAGCACTAAGTTCTTTACGCGCCACATACAACTGAATACGACCTGTCATGTCTTGAATTACGATGAATGAACCGCGGTTCAACATCACACGACCTGCTACAGACACATACACTTTTTCGCCTGCTTCAATTTCTTCTTTAGAAACTTCTGCGAATTGTGCCTGCAAATCTTCTGCGTAGTTTTCACGCTTAAACGTATTTGGCCAAGGGCTAGTTCCCTTCGCCTGCGCTTGTTCTTGAATTTGCTTTAACTTGGCATGACGCTGCGCAATTAAATCGTTTTCGGAAATAGTGGGTTCAGAAGTCGATTGAGCGTTATGTTGCGTCATCTCTGCCTCGAATAATTACTAAAAAAAGAAGTTCAATAGAATAGCAGATTTAGACACGATTTCGTATGCCTTCTCTGACTCGAGCAATTTATTTTTTAAATTGCCACTTGCTTTTGTGATTTTTTGTAGACTTAGACCAAAAGCTAACTTCTTTCTCAGGCTAAGCGCACTACAATATTGTTCAGAAAATAGATGAAAAAGACCGTATTTTGCTGTTTTTAAACCTGCTGATGTATCAGTCTAAATATTTTATTTTCTATCCACTTTATCTTTAGGCTCAGTTTGACTCAAGATGTTTAACTTTGTGAATCTGGCAATGAATACATGTGCTTTAAAAGTCTTGTTTTTACATGGATTAGATTCCTCGCGGGAGTCGACTAAATTCCATGCCATAGATGCAAAACAAAAATTTTGTATCAATGTCGATTATCGCAACTTAAATTATCAAACTGTTGCCGATTTTTATCACAATATCATTCAAAAAATTAAGCCTGAAATTTTGGTGGGACATAGTCTAGGCGGCTATTGGGCACTCAAAATGTCTTTGTCGCACCATATTCCGTGTGTGGTGGCAAATCCAAGTTTAGCTCCCACGTTTCGCAATGACTATCCTGCAATTTCAGATGATGACTTGCAGCACGATATTCCACAATTGGCTTATTTAGAATTGGGCGATGAAATTTTGGATATGCATGCCGCGCAAGCATTTTTAGAAAACTATATGCAGACCTCTACTTTTGAGTCTGGGCATCATCGCTTATTGCATCCAGAAAATATTAATTCTTGTATTCAGCAAATCGAACAAGCTTATCTTGCCAAATAAAGTCAAAGCTATCCATTAAAAATAATCAATTAAACATCACCCATTAAAAAAGCCTGATCACAACTATGGAGATCAGGCTTTTTTACAGCAGTTACAATAACTTAAAAGGATTAAGCCACTGCTTGTTCTGGTTTAGATTTATTGTCCAATACGGACCAAATATCTAAACCTAAATTTTTGTGTAAATCTGGTAAGTCTAGGAAAATGCTTGCACCTAAAACTTGATGATTACATTTTTCAGCCAATTGTTTCACTGCTTTTAAAGTGCCACCTGTCGCCAATACATCATCTACAATAATGACTTTTTGCGCTTGCACATCGGCAGCCATTTCTAAACGGTCTAAACCGTATTCTAAGCTATAACCCACACCCACAACTGGTGGTGGCAATTTACCTGCTTTACGCACAAGTACCAAACCTTTGCCTGTACGCTGTGCCAAAAGGCTCGCCAATACAAAACCACGTGCTTCTACTGCAATAAAGCTTTCAACTTCAGCTAATTTTTCTGCAGGAATGCTGGCAATTAAAGCATCTGTTAATGAATCCAAATTATTCATAAACAAAGGCGTTAAATCATAAAAATCTACGCCTGGTTTTGGAAAATGAGGAACTGTACGAATATGCGACCACAAAAAAGTAGACAAATTGCTCATGGAAGATCAGAAATGTGACTAAAGAATGGTTGAATTTTACCGTTTATTTTCACATAAGGCTAGTGATCGAATCGGCAAGACTGCCATCAATCACGCATCAAAACACTACAAGGTTTTGATTTTTATAAACTTTAATATACTTAAAAATATTAATATATATTTATTCCATAATAAAATAGCAAAAATATAAGACTTTTACTGTACGACCAAGGTCTTAAATGGCATTTAAACGCATAAAAACGTGATTTTTCCTGCAGCCATTCTCTCATTACAATGCCGTATCTATATCAAAAGAGGTCTTTTCTGCGCGGTTATGTCCCATGCAGCTATTCATTCTATAAAAGCACAGATTAAAATCGCTTATTTACTTTACTTTAGCCGTATAACTGCGTAAAAATTTAATCAAATAGATATATCATACAACTAGTCGTAGATAAGTTTTTTGCTGATCTGGAAATTTAAAGATCGGTTTATGGAGAATTGAATGAAAAAGTATCAATGCATCGTTTGTGGATGGATTTATGACGAAGCAGAAGGCTGGCCTCAAGATGGTATTGTGGCAGGTACATTATGGGAAGATATTCCTGATGACTGGACTTGCCCAGACTGCGGCGTTTCAAAAGCTGATTTTGAAATGATTGAAGTTTAAGACCACGAAAAGACCATGTCCGATGGTCTTTTTTTAACGCCAATTTCTATGCCCTCATTTGGAGTTCACCTTATGCATCCTATCGTTATTATTGGTTCAGGCATGGCAGGTTATACTGTTGCACGCGAGTTTCGTAAGCTAAATGCAGAACAAGAGTTAGTCATGATTTGTGCAGATGATGCTGCCAATTATGCCAAACCAACTTTATCTAACGCATTGGCGGGCAATAAAGCCCCTGCTCAAATTGCATTGGGCGATGCAGCTAAAATGGCAAGCCAACTCAATATGCGTATTGAAACCCACACTTGGGTTAAAGCAATTGATGCAGAAGCGCATGTACTTGAATTAGAAAAAGAGGGTGTAAGCAGCCAACAACCTTATTCTAAATTGGTTTTGGCAGTGGGTGCGAATCCTGTACGTTTAGCCATTGCGGGCGATGGCAGTGATGACATTCATGTGGTAAATAATTTAAGTGATTACACCGCATTTCGCCAACAGCTTGAACAACGTCAAGACAAACGTGTGGTGATTTTAGGTGCAGGTTTAATTGGTTGTGAATTTGCCAATGACTTGCAGCAAACAGGACACCAAGTCACGGTGATTGACCTTGCACCACAACCACTAGGTCGTTTATTGCCGGATTATGTAGCCAGTGCTTTTAAACAAAACCTAGAAGAAACGGGTATCCATTTTGTATTGGGTACAACCGTTGAAAAAGTTTCGAAAATTAAAAATGACGACTATTTAGTGACCATTACCAGTGGTCAGTCTTTAATTGCCGATGTGGTACTGTCTGCCATTGGTTTACAACCAAACATTGCTTTGGCTAAAACAGCAGGCATCGAAACCAGTCGTGGGGTCTTAACCAATGCGCAACTTGAAACCAGCCAAGCTGATATCTATGCAGTAGGTGACTGTGCGGAAGTGAATGGTATTTTATTGCCGTATGTGATGCCAATCATGCAGCAAGCACGTGCCTTAGCCAAAACCTTAAATGGTGAAACTACTCAGGTACACTACCCTGCCATGCCTGTTGCAGTGAAAACACCTGCTGCACCACTGACCGTTTTACCTGCGCCACTAGGGGTAGATGTCAACTGGCATACCGAAGAATTTGACGATGGCATGATTGCCAGAGCCTATGACCAAACCGATACCTTACGTGGCTTTGTCCTATTAGGCACAACAGCGGCCAAACAACGCTTGAGTTTGACCAAATTAGTGCCAGACTTATTGCCTGTATCGGAATAAAATAAAAACAATAAAGGGCGATTGATTTCGCCCTTGCCTGACATGAGGATCACAACATGAATAGTGCACTTCAGTTCACCACATCGCCCTATACGGCATTTATGCACGAAACCAAAGTCGATTTAGGCAACGGAATTCAGCTGCATGTCGAAGTGGGCGGCAAAACTGAAGATCCACCTATTTTGCTGATTATGGGTTTAGGCGCACAAATGTTGTACTGGCCCGATTTCTTTTGTAAATCACTGATTGATCAGGGCTATCGTGTCATTCGCTATGACAACCGCGATATTGGTTTGTCATCCAAAATTCGCCACAAAGGTCCACGTCTGAACACCTATAAAATGATGGGGCGTTTTAGCTTAGGTCTGCAAAACCACGGTGCGCCTTATAACTTATTTGATATGGCGGATGATGCTGCATTGCTATTAGAGCGCTTAGGCATTGAAAAGACCGAAGTGATTGGTGCTTCTATGGGCGGCATGATTGCCCAAATTTTGGCTGCCAAATATGCAGATCGCGTGAATAATTTAGGCTTATTATTTACCAGTAATAACCAGCCTTTTTTACCACCACCATTTCCGAAACAACTGTTCAGTTTGCTAGAAAGACCAAAATCGCAAGATGAAAATGGCATTGTTGATCATAGTTTAAAACTCTTTAAGGTGATAGGCTCACCAGGCTATGTGAATCAACTCGAAGCGATGCAAACTGCACGCAAATTATATCAGCGAAGTTATTACCCTGCGGGTGTACTTCAACAGTTTTTAGCAATATTATGTACAGGCTCGTTGCTACAACTGGACAAACAAATTCAGCAACCTACCCTTGTGGTACATGGTTCGCAAGATCGTTTGCTCCCACCAGGGCATGGTAAGGCTGTTGCGAAAGCGATTCCGGGCGCTAAGTTTGAATTAATCAAAGGAATGGGGCATGATATTCCTCCACACTTTATTCCTCATCTTAGCGAACTGTTTGCTCACCACTTTAAATCATAATCATTAGGACACTATGGCTGCATTACCATCTTTAAGACAGCTGTCATACCTCGTTACACTGTCTGAAACGTTACATTTTACAGAAGCGGCTCGCCGTTCTTTTGTAACTCAGTCGACTTTGTCTGGCGGGATCATGGAACTGGAGCGCCTGCTTGGCGGCGTACTGGTAGAACGTGATCGACAGAATGTACGTTTAACCCCATTGGGTGAACAAGTCGTAGCACGCGCCCGTGTTCTGTTAGCAGATGCACAGGACTTAATGCGTTTAAGCCGTGAAATGAGTGAGCCTCTCACAGGTGATTTACACTTAGGCGTGATTCCAACCATTGCCCCATTTATTTTGGCGCAACTGTTAGATGAAGTGCATAAGCAGCTACCTAAAATTCAATTGCATTTACACGAAGCGCAAAGTGAAAAAATTGTCGAAAAACTGGAACACGGCAATTTAGATATGGTGGTGTTAGCCCTGCCATTCGATACGCGTGGTTTGAAAGTGTCTGAAATTTCTAAAGAAGATTTGTTCTTGGTTTATCACAAGGGCGATCAAAAATCGGCGCAGGCCAATTCTTTAGATGATTTGGATTTATCGCGTTTAATGCTGCTTGAAGAAGGTCATTGCTTACGTGATCACACTTTAAGTGCTTGCCCGATTGGTGAACGCAAAAACGATCATCGTTTAAAAGCCAGCTCTTTGCCGACCTTGGTTGAAATGGTGTCTGCAAATTTAGGCTTTACCCTATTGCCTGAAATTGCAATTCATAATGCCATGATCAAATCGAATCCAGATTTACAGATCAAAAGTATTGAGGCTGCACCAAGCCGTACTTTGGCTTTAGTGACGCGTAAAAGCACGCCATTACAAAGTGAATTTGACGTTTTGCTGCAGATTTTACAGAAAATCACTCAAAACGCAGTCTAAATTTAGACACACGATCCAACATTTCATTAAGGAGCCAACATGGCTCCTTTTTTATTTTTCGTTCAAAAATGCGTATTGTTTTTGCAGTTCACTATGATTTAAGTGACTTATAAATATGAATAAGTTTTAAAATGTGAGATTTATCACAAATTCAACAATTCACTCTTACCACTGAACGAAAGAACGGTATCGAGTTACATTACTCACGTTTTCAACACATTTCAAAAAAACATATTCAGCAACAATTACTTATATTTACCCTTTTTATATAAAAATCACTATATTTAAGGATATTCAGTTACAGCAATATCACGCACAATCTATTTATCAAAATTATTTATAGAACAGCACAGGAGTATTTGTCATGATTCACAGAGATCTCATTTTACCTGTGCCTGTTCTGCTGATTGATGATCAGGTAGAAGCATCACAAAATTTAAGCCACATTTTACAAAATTTTGGCTACCCTAAAGAGGTTCTACTTTGCAGCCCATCGCTCGCAAATGCAGTGCTGATGGTGCAGCAACATTTGCCTAATTTGGTATTTATCAATTTACAGTCTTGGTCAAAAGCTCAAATTGATTTTATCCAAAATCTCAAACTTTTCCGTAAAGATACCTTAATTGTGGCGGTGCTGCCTTCAAGTATGCCAAAACAATTGCTACAAGCTATTCATTTAGGCATTTCAGCCTATGTCTTTAGCGACCAATCTGCAACAGGCATGCAAAACCAGATTCGCACCATTTTACGTGGCGGCTCACCGCTAGACGGCAACTTAGCCAATGAAATCTTAGCCTGCGAACAATCCATTGTCGCACATGGTCATTCTTTGGCACTCTCTAAAACTGAACATGAAATATTGGCGCTTTCAGGACAAGGTTTACCTTCACAACAAGTTGCTGCCAACCTGAATGCTTCAGAACAACTGGTGCATGGTTATGTGAAAAGTATTTATCGCAAAATTATGAATGCGGATGATGCGATGTGCTGTTTTTCTTAAATTATTGATCAATAAATATCAATCAAAAATATAAGTCTTAAATAAATATTAGAAACAAAAAAGAGCGATGTCTGGCATCGCTCTTTTTACCTGTTATAAATGCTTTAAACTAAACAATACTATCGGTCAGTATACGCTGCGCATTGTGTGGCTCTTCACCCTCAGCTGCTTTTACACGCACCCAAGTTCCATCACCCTGCAACAACCACGCCTGTTGATTGTCTTGCATGTAGGTCAATAAACCTTGCTCATAAATACGCTTTTTCAAGGCAGGATCTTCAATTGGGAAACACGCTTCAACACGGTTAAATAAGTTACGATCCATCCAGTCAGCACTTGAACAATAAATACGTGGATTGCCATTATTAGAGAAATAATAGACACGGGTATGTTCAAGGAAACGTCCGACAATCGAACGCACACGGATATTTTCCGATAAGCCTGGCAAACCTGGGCGCAAGCAGCAAATTGAACGGATGATGAGATCAATTTGCACACCCGCCTGAGACGCCTCGTACAATTTATTGATCAATTGCATTTCAGTCAGTGCATTCACTTTCACAATAATTTGTGCGGGCTTACCTGCTTTAGCATTGGCAATTTCTTCATCAATATAATTCACCAACTGTGCGTGCAGGGTAAATGGTGCATGCAACAACTTTTTCAGTTTTGCCATTTTACCCATGCCTGTTAGCTCTTGGAAAATACGATGCACATCTTCACACAGCTCTTTGTCTGTGGTCAGTAAACCATAGTCGGTATAAATACGCGCATTGCCTGCGTGGTAGTTACCTGTGCCTAAATGTACATAACGCACCAATTTATTATTTTCACGGCGCACCACCAAAATCATTTTGGCGTGGGTTTTATACCCCACAATACCGTACACAACCACAGCGCCCGCTTCTTGCAACACGTTAGCCACAGCAATGTTAGATTCTTCATCAAAACGTGCACGCAGTTCAATCACCGCAGTCACTTCTTTACCGTTTCGTGCAGCCTCTGCAAGCACTTGTACAATTTCAGAATCTGCGCCACTACGATATAAAGTTTGTTTGATTGCCAAGACTTGTGGATCACGTGCAGCTTCACGCAGCAAGTTAATCACGGGTGCAAAAGATTCAAACGGATGGTGTAATAAAATGTCTTGCTTTTGCATCGCTGAAAAAATATTTTCAGACTTTTTTAACACCTTTGGAATGGCGGGTGTATGTGAATCATAACGTAAATGTGGACGTTTAAAATTAGACAATAAACGCGCCAAGTTCACTGGGCCATCTACTTTATAAAGTTGTTCTTCTTCAAGATCGAACTCATCTAGCAAATAATCATAAATGGCTTTCGGGCAGTTGTGCGTTACTTCTAAACGTACCGCACGACCAAAACGGCGTGAGTTTAATTCGCCTTTTAGGGCTTTGGCCAAGTCTTCTACATCTTCATTTAACGCCAAATCTGCATTACGGGTCACACGGAATTGATAGCATCCAGTCGCAGTCATGCCCGGGAATAAGTCAGACACATGCTCATGAATAATTGCTGAAAGCATGACGTGGTGCTCTTTACCGCCTGTAAGTTCATCGGGTAAACGAACTACACGTGGTAATGAACGTGGTGCAGGAACAACCGCCAAATCAATTTGACGACCAAAAGCATCTTTCCCTTCTAAAGTCACAATAAAATTCAGACTTTTATTGACCAAACGTGGAAATGGATGTGCAGGGTCTAGGCTAATTGGGGTTAATACAGGGGCAACTTGCTCTTGGAAATATTTTTTCACCCATGCCGATTGTGCAGGGGTTAATTCACCACGACGTAAGAAACAAATGTCTTCTTCACGTAATTTTGGCAAAATTTCCTGATTTAAAATACGGTACTGGCGTTCAATAGCAGCATGTGCTGTTTTAGAAATTTGATCTAACACCTGCTTAGGGGTTAAACCATCTGGACTACGGCTTTCATTGCCCAAGTCCAATTGTTCCATCATGCCCGCAACACGAATTTCAAAAAACTCATCCAAGTTACGTGAAAAAATCAGCAGGAAGTTCATGCGTTCCAACAAAGGATGCAACGGATCGACAGCTTGCTCAAGCACGCGCAAATGGAAATCTAAAATAGACAGTTCGCGGTTAATGTAGCGATCATTATATGTATATTCTGTTTGCGCAGGAGTCGCGCCTGTTGCCGTATTCATACCCACCTATGCTTTTTTAAAATGTTTGGCACTGCTACAAGTATGCTTCAATTTTGTGACATTTTCATAAAAAAAGCCTAAAAAATTAGGCTTTGTGGATATTTTCACATTTTATAGTTTGTTTTCGCTCAATTTAGGGAATTTCCGCATAACGCATATAGCGCTGCACCATCTGTTTACGGGCTTTTAATGCCCCCGCATTACGATGTTCCTGAAAATATTTTGGATTGGTTAAAATCGCAGCCAAGAAAATTGCTTGATCACGGCTTAAACTTTTTGCACTTTTGCCAAAATAATGCTGTGCCGCAGCTTCGGCACCATAAATATTATCGCCAAATTCTACCGAGTTGAGATAGACCTCTAAAATACGCTGCTTTGACCACATGCGTTCCATCATCCATGTCGCCACAACTTCTTGCCCTTTACGCAAAAAAGATCGCTTATTGTATAAAAACAAATTCTTGGCGAGCTGCTGAGAAATTGTGGAACCACCTGCAACAACCTTGCCTTCATCTTTGTTCCGTTCCAGCGCAGTTTGAATACCTTCCCAGTCAAAGCCATGATGTTGCATAAATTTGCCATCTTCGGCAGTCACCACAGCTCGCTTTAAATTATCACTGAGTTGGTCATAGTCGCGCCATTGATGTTGTATAGGCTTACTCGGTTCAGCCCAATAATCCAAACGCATCATCATGGTCGATTGCACAGGCTGCGTACGCCACCACACCAAGCTGCTAAAAATCCATAATTGAACCAAAAGCACCACACTGACAAGAATTAACAAAGTTCGTATAAAAAAAGCTTTCATCTTGGTGCATGGCTCCTGAAGCGTTATTTTTTCGTGTTAAGCTTAGATTGATCACTACGACACAATATTCAAATATATGTCCCAACATCCCCCAAACCTGCGCAACAATAAAGTTGAAATTCACCTGTGGTGGATTACCGCAGCCCTGATTGCAATAAACGTGGCTTTGTTTGCATGGCAAGTGCTCAACGGCATGAACATTAGCAATCCTAGCCCGCAAGATGCAATACGCTGGGGTGCTGATTATGCACCTTTAACCTTTTTGGCGGAACCCATTCGCCTGTTCAGCAGCATGTTTTTTCATTTCGGTTTAGTACATTTAATGTTAAATATGTGGGCCTTGTATATTTTTGGCAGCGTCAGTGAACAGTTGTTTGGGCGTGTCTATTTTATAGTGTTATATGTTTGCGCAGGTTTGATGGGTAGCCTGCTTAGTGGCTATGTCAGCATTCAAGACAGCTATACCCTGCTCGAACAAGGTGTCGCTAATCCAAAGCTGTTACCTAGCGTGGGTGCAGGTGCATCGGGTGCAGTGATGGGACTTGGAGCTGCACTGACGGTATTGGCGTTATTGCCCCAATTACCTCGCCAAAAATTTCTGTTGGATGGCAAGACTTTGGTGATGGTGATGGCACTGAACTTAGGTATGGGCTTTATGATCAGTGGCATTAATAATGCTGCACATATTGGCGGCATGCTCATGGGCGCAGCCATGACAATCATTTGGTACCTTGGACAACGCAGCAAACACAGTAACTTAGTGAACAGTTTTGCGATGCTCCTTGCACCATTGGGTTGTGCTGCATTTTACTGGTATTGCCATAAACTGCTTGCTCCAATTCAACCCCTTTGGCAAGAACTGCTTAGCATGATGCAACGCAGTCTGGGTTGAACAATCAACCTTTACAGCAAGTAAAACAACATCAACTAGAGATGAATCAGGACTGATTCATCTCCCTTAAACTTTGCAGTGGCGGAATATCGCATAAATAACTTAAACGATAACGTCCAATCAAGGCACACAGCACGGTCATAAATACAGGCAAAATCAGCCAGATTTCCCAATGTGGTTGCAGCATTAAATCCATGCGGTAACTGGCAACAGCACTAATGACTTCGGCAAATAAACACGCCACTATTCC
This sequence comes from Acinetobacter sp. YH12058, assembly GCF_013419805.1. Classification (NCBI taxonomy): domain Bacteria; kingdom Pseudomonadati; phylum Pseudomonadota; class Gammaproteobacteria; order Moraxellales; family Moraxellaceae; genus Acinetobacter; species Acinetobacter sp. YH12058. The sequence continues at coordinate 83,461 of NZ_VOZL01000002.1, read as the reverse complement.
CGCTATAAAGCCCATAAAACCGATTTCCAGACTCAACATACGTTTGAGTTTTTGTTTAGAACTACCAAAAGAACGCAGTAATGCGACTTCGCGTTTGCGCTCATCCATCAGCAAGTTTAAACACGCGATTAATACCAACAGCCCAGACACACTCACCAAAATGGCTAAAATGGTGATGATCTGCACCAACACATTCACAATGCGTTTAATTTCATCCAAAATTAGGCTGACATCAATAAACACTGTGTTGGCAAATTGCTGAATCAATTGAATTAGTTTCGGTTTATCTGCTTCAGGCACATAGAAACTGCCCAAATAACTGCCTGCATTTTCATCCATAGTGTGCGGTGAAAAAATAAAGAAAAAATTTGGACTAAAGCTTTCCCACTCCACCGTACGCAGATTAATCACTTCGGCTTCAAGTATGCCTTCAGGCAAACTAAAACTGAGTCGATCACCAATTTGAATGCCCAACTCGGCAGCCGTATCTGCTTCTACTGACACTTGTCCCACTGCACTGAAATTGGCTTGCCCATTTACAATGATATTATCGGCAGGATAACGGTCAGACTGTGTCAGGTTGAGTTCGCGTCTTAACGTATTGCTTTGCTGAATTAAGGCGTCGGCAAAAGGTTGATCATTTTTGGCGACCAAACGCCCGCGTATATTTGGATAAAGTGGCGTGCTGTGCCACTGCTGCTGCGTTAATTGTTGTTGAAACTCAGGCATATCAAACGGTGGCAAGCCGTAAACAAACTGATTGGGTGTTCCTTCGGGCAATTGCTGCTGCCAACGATCTAGCAGGTCGGTACGCAACACTGCAAGTACCGTAATTAAACTTAATCCTAAAGCCAATGCAGTAATTTGAAATGCCGTGACAGCAGGCGCACGAATATACGCTGCGAGTCTGCCTTTAGAATGACGCAATAATTTTAATAAACTCCACACCACTCCATACAGCAATACGCACAGCGCAATAATCGCACCAATCACCCATGTACTAAGCACTAAACTTTCGGTCAAGACCACACAAAATACGATTAGACTTAGCGTCCCTGTAAGCAACATCCACCACCAAGCGCGCATGCTTTTGTCTTGTTGGCGAATCACGCGAATCGGTGCGGTATTCAGCAATTGCAATAAATTAGGCAGCACAAAACCCAACAACACCACAGCACTGGTCAGCATGGCGATTGGCAATGGCCCAAGCAACATTGCCATGGCTGAAAATTGAATTTCCAGGTGCGGAATCAGTTGCAGCATGATTTGCAACAAAGCATAGCCCAACGTCACGCCCAAAATACTGCCAATGCCCATAGCGATAATTAAGACCAAAGCAAGCAAAGCCAAATAAGCGGCTAAAATTTGTCGTTTACTTGCACCAATACAACGTAATAAGGCGATATGATCCTGATTTTGTTGCACATAGCGCTGACTGGTCAAACCAATCGCAATCCCACACAATAAAATGGTCAGGATATTCGCTAACTGTAAAAAGGTATCTAAATTGGCAATGGGGCGCATTAAGCGAGTATTGCCTTCACTGGCATTGCGTAGTCTTAAACTACTTTGTTCTTCAAAGTTTTGTTCAGGGCTGGCCGTTTGCTGTGCCTGTGCAGGCTGTTGTGTATGTGTTTTAAAATACTGCTCAAAATTTTGTGTATCTTTGGCGCTGCCTGCCAACAACAAACGGTAATCTATGCGGCTACCCACTTGAATCGCGTGGGTACGTGCCACATCGGCCTGTGAAATAATTACTGTCGGCGAAAAACCTGAAAAACCGAGTTCCTGATTAGAATCATGTTCAATTTTGGCAGTCACGGTAAATGCTGCATCGGCAATATTCACCGTTTCACCAAGTTTAACGTGAAGCAAATCCATGGCACGTTGGCTGAGCCAAATTTCACCAGATTGAATCTTGTCCGCTGCAGGACTCACCCTCAATTCACCACGTAACGGAAAATTGTGCTCAATCGCTTTGACATTCACCATCACAAATTGCGCTTGAGTATGTGCCATCGAACTAAATACAGTCACATGCGACTGTTGTAACTGATGTGCAGTCGCCTGATCCTGCCAGTCTTGTGCAATGGGTTCATTGTCGCTCAGGACTAAATCACCCGCCAACATTTCTGCCGCTTGCAACGCTACCGCATTTTGAATTTGTTCATTGCTAAACTTTAAGGCCGTGGTCGCACTAATCGCTAAAGTCAGCGCAATAATCAGTAAATATACACCACTGCTTTTAAAACTCTGCTTTAACAGCGGATGAAATAATGCGTTCATTTCATCCTCCTGTTATGGCAGCAGTTGGCTTAGCTGCAAATTGCTCAACCAATTGCCCATCAATTAAGGCATAGTGACGCTGACATTGTGCCGCCAGTTTCGGGTCATGCGTGACTAACACCAAAGTTGTGCCCAACTCGCGGTTCAACTCAAATAACAATTGCTCAATTTCAGTTGCAGTTTCCCCATCCAAGTTTCCTGTCGGTTCATCGGCAAAAATAATTTTAGGTTCACGAATTAAAGCGCGTGCAATGGCGACACGTTGTTGCTCACCTCCCGAAAGCACTTTCGGCGTTTGCTGTGCTTGTCGTTCTAAACCCACACGTTTCAGCAAGTTGAGGGCTTTTTGTTCTGCCTCTGCATATTTAAATTTTTCCTGCAAACGTAGTGGCAACATCACATTTTCCAGTGCCGTCAAATGCGGCAATAACTGAAATGACTGGAACACAAAACCAATATGCTTTAAACGAACTTCTGCACGTTGTTCTTCGTTTAATTCTGCAATTGACTCACCACATACCACCAATTTTCCACTGCTGGCCTGATCTAATGTTGCCAAAATACCCAATAAGGTCGATTTTCCTGAACCCGAACGACCTGTAATGGCCACTTGTTCACCTTCCTGAATATCGAAGTTTAAATTCTCAAAAATGGTCAATTGTTTTTGTGCAAGTTGTATCTTTTGTGTCAAATTTTGGGCAGAAATAATCGTTTGTGGCATGATATTAGATTCTTTAGTGTTTTGAGTCATACGTTTCCCATTATGCAAAATCGCAATCTAACTAGTCGTGTCTTCCCGCGTGTGTTGCTGCTCGGACTATGTTTCAGCCCATTCGTGGTATCTGCAAAAACCATTATGATTGTAGGTGACAGCTTAAGTGCAGGTTACGGCATACAACCACAACAAGGTTGGGTTCACTTATTGCAAAAACGTTTAGAACAACAGTATCCGAAACAGCATAAAGTGGTCAATGCAAGTGTCAGTGGCGAAACCACCAGTGGTGCTTTGGCGCGTCTGCCTAAATTGCTGCAGACCCATCGTCCAGACGTTGTAGTCATTGAGTTAGGCGGGAATGATGGCTTACGTGGACAACCACCACAAATGATTCAAAAAAATTTAGCGAACTTAATTCAGCATAGCCAAAAAGCCAAAGCGAAAGTGGTGATTTTTGGGATGAAAATGCCGCCAAATTACGGCTCGGCGTATAGCAAAGCATTTGAAAATAACTATAAAGTGGTGAGTCAGCAATATAAAGTCAAATTACTGCCATTTTTTATGGAAGGTATTGCGGGCAATAAGCAATTGATGCAAAAAGATTTAATTCATCCAAATGCCAAAGCTCAGCCTATTTTGCTAAATAATGCTTATCCATATATCAAAGGCGCTTTATAAAGCGCCTTTGAGGAAAATCTAATTGCTGTGCGGTTCGGATTAAAAATCAAAAAAAACCACTTCACCTGTTTCCAGTGAATATTCTGCACCGACTACTTTCAACTGACCTTGTTCAATCAGGTTTTCTAAAACTGCTGAACCATGACGCAATTGATTTACCGATGCAAATACATTGGAACGTACTGCATGCTTAGACAATTTCGCCAAATCATTTTTCAGTTCAGTCTGCATTAAGGTTTCAACTGAAGGGCGAACACGGTTCACAATCGACATTAAATTTGCCGATGGTGGACAGTCTGGGCACATTAAAGTATCAATTGTCGCTTGAATTGCACCACAGTGACTGTGTCCTAAGACAACAACCACAGCACAGTCATAACGCTCTGCCGCAAATTCAACACTACCTACCTGTGATGGCGCAACCACGTTGCCCGCAACACGAATTACAAAAAGATCACCCAATCCTTGGTCAAATACCATTTCTGCAGGAACACGTGAATCTGAACATCCTAAAATAATGGCAAATGGATTTTGGTCTTCTGCCATTTCTGCACGCTGTTGGTGCGACAATTGCTTCGGATGTCTGGTATCACCAGAAACAAAACGTTGGTTTCCTTGTTTAAGACGTTCTAAAGCTTCTTGAGCTGTTAGCATTCTTGATTTACCACCGATCTTTGAAGTTGCGATATTCTAAAGCCAGTTTTTATGAATGTCACTTGCAAAAAAATATGCAGCTGCGCTTTTCTTTATTCATTTTTGTTATAAATTTTTTCACTTTTTATTGAGATAGGTCACATTTTCTACCAATTTCAAAGCTTTGATCAAAAAAGCAAGGGATGACTTTCATTTTTAAACGCCTACAATAGACAGAATACACTTGTGCAATTAGACCTAAGAGCTAGTGCCTATCATTATTGGAGCCTGTTTTGGGTTCGTCAGGGGAAGACGTTTTCATGATGAAATTTATTCGATCACGTTATCTACATACGACTTTATTGGCTTTGGGACTAAGTACATCTTGCCTTGTGCAAAGCGCTGCGCCCAATCCATATACCTTCACAAAAAACAATAACGCCAGTAACAGCAACGCAACTGAACTTAAACTATTACAAAATCATTTTCAGCAACAGCGCAAACAAGCAGGACTAAGCTCTAAAAGCATTCGTGTTGGAGATGTCGTCTGGAGCTATAACGAAGGTGGCTCGCACAGCAAACCCACAATTTTATTGATTCATGGTTTGGCAGGCACACGTGATAATTGGAACCGTGTCGCGCAATTTTTAACCCCACATTATCATGTGATTATTCCAGATTTACCCAATAGCGGTGACACCAAAACTCCAAGCAATTTTGATAATTCAGTTCCGAATGTAACTTCACAACTGCGTCAATTTATTGAAGCAATTGACTGTGAAGAAAACTTACACGTGGCAGGACATTCTTTAGGCGGCTCAATTGCAACCGTGTATGCCTCGCAATATCCTTTTGATACGCAAAGTTTATTTTTACTCAATAGTGCAGGCATTTATAAACTTGCTAATACGCCTTACACCAAAAATCCATTATCTTTAAATGACTTAATTGTGAGCAAACATGGCGATTTAGCCGACGTCGCCAAACAAATCATGCAAAGCCCGCCTGCCATGACCTCACAAATTCAACATGCGCAAGAAGAAGTCCTGATTTCTCGCTCAGAACAAACCCGTAAAGCAATTGAGCAAATTGTCAAACTCAACCGTATTTATACTCCAGACTCATTTGCACGTTTAGCAGGATCAATTGAAGCACCGACCCTGATTTTATGGGGTAAGCAAGATCGCATTATTAATGTTGAAGTGGCGAAGGAATTACAATCTTTACTCAAACGCGCCGAAACACCTGTGATTCTTAATAATGTTGGACACATGCCGTTATTGGAAGCTGAAAAACAAGTCGCACAATATTATTTGCCGTTTCTGGCTAAAACTCAGAACCTAAAAAACCCACTTGCTGATAAACTGATTCCTCTAAATTAATTATTATATAAAACCTTCATGCAGAAACATCCCATCATTGAGCAACTAATTGAAGCTCAGCTTGATTTTTTAGATCAAGAATTTAACCAAAGTGAAATGGTACAAACTGAATTTATGCAGTTTTACCAATGGTTTCGCAAACAAAGCTTACAAGATTTATGGACATCTGAAGCCATTCATCAACTGATTCAACATCAAATTTTAAATACACCTGCCAGTTCATTTTTAGTGGAACAAATTGCTGAGCATATTCGTTTTGCACTGGTACACCCTGTTAATGACAGCAGTAAAATTGCCGATGTGATACCTGTGCTGACCATCGACAAAATTGCACAATATGTTGCAAGTAAAAGTGGACATCGTCAGCGTTTGATTAAAGCCGTGGTGAATAATCCTGCCTTTGCCGCCATGATTACCCAACTCATTCAACATTCCATTCAGGATTATATGGATAATTCGGTGATCGCCAAAAGCGTGCCTGGCGTATCGCGTTTTATGAAAATGGGTAAATCGGTTTTGGAAAGCGTTACCGATACCAATTTAGACCAGACCATTCAGCATTATTTGCAAAAAAATGTGCAGAAGCTGACTCAAATGAGCGAGTCGGTGCTTAATCAACATTTTGATGAGGAAAAACTGTATCACTTCCAAGCCAATTTATGGCACAAAATTAAAGATTTGCCACTTTCCGTTTTAAAAAACTATATTGAAGTGCAAGACCTATCTCAAACTGTCAATTTAGGACATGAAATTTGGGATCATTTACGCCAAAGTGACTATTTGAAACAGCAAGTGCATGATGGTGTGTATGCGTGGTATGTACGCAATCAAGCACGACCTTTTGATTTGTTATTGCACGACTTAAATATTGATGAAGCGCTAGTCCAACATCAATTACAACAACTGTTAAATCCAGTCATTCAAAAAATGATCGCTGAAGGCTATTTAAAGCAACGTGCGCGCCATTATTTAGAGGAATTTTATTATTCTGAAAAAACACAACAAATTTTAAATCTACAAACGAATGAATAGGGTCTGTTGACAATTTCAGATAAAAAATAACCTCCTAAAATTTAGGAGGTTATTTTTAAGCGAGGCTTAGAGCTTATTTAAAATAAGCACCTTCAGATTGACTGTGGTCAGTCTGATCCACCACACGCATCAATTCAGGTACGTGTTGTTTCAAGGTTGTTTCAACACCTTGCTTTAAAGTCACATCAATCGCTGAACATCCTTGGCAACCGCCACCAAATTTCAATACTGCAGTTAAGCCGTGTTCTTCATCTTCAACCACTTCAACCAAAGCACAGTTACCACCATGCCCTGCTAAACCTGGGTTAATTTCAGACTGTAAAACATAAGTAATGCGTTCTTCTACTGAAGCATCTGGGCCTACGCGTGGCACTTTTGAGTTCGGTGCACGGAAAGTCAATTGACCACCAAAACGGTCTTTGTTGTAGTCAATTACGGCATCCAATAAATACGGAATAGACGGCGTATCAATAAATGCAGGAAAGTCTGGATATTCCTGTTTGTAGTCTGTAGGTACAACTTCATCGGGCGCACTATAAGCCATGCAACATTCAGCACGCGGTGTACCAGGATTTTCCACAAAAACACGCACACCAATACCCGGTGTATTTTGCTTTGCCAATAAATCCTTCAAATACTCTTGAGCAGTTGGCGTAATCAATAAGTTTGGAATTTCATCTACAACTGCTGTGCTGCTGTTCTCAGTCGACATAACAATAATTTCCTCAAGCTGAAGTGGCTATTTTAACTGAAGATGCGGGGGAATAAAAAAAAATCAACCAAAATTGTCGGATTTATTCCTAAAGTTCGACTCAAACTCAGTTTTGATGCATTATTACAGCAGAATTCAAGTAAAAGAATAGGCGTTTATGCTCGATTTACCTTTTAATCATACCGTGACCATTATCATTATTACGGTCATTGTGTCTATGTTGGCGTTTTCCAAACAAGAATTAATGAATCGTCTGATTTTTTGGCCGCCTGCTATGCAACGTGGTCAATATGACCGCTTCATTACCCATGGTTTTGTGCATGCCGATGGTGCGCATTTGCTGTTCAATATGATTACCCTGTTTTTCTTTGGCAGCATTATTGAAAGTTTTTATCGCCAATACGTCTATGATTTAGGCTTTGTTTTATTCTATTTGGGTGGTTTAATCGCCGCGATTATTCCAAGTTATTTAAAGCATAAAAATGACCATCGTTGGGCCAGCTTAGGCGCATCTGGTGCTGTATCTGCGGTGTTGTTTGCCTATATTTTGTTTGAGCCGTGGAAGTTGATTTTCGTGTTCTTTATTCCAGTGCCTGCCATTATTTTTGCAATACTGTATGTAGCGTATAGCATTTGGTCGGGTAAACGCGGCAATTCCAATATTAATCACAGTGCGCATTTATGGGGTGCGGCCTATGGTGTGATTGTGACTATTTTAATTGAACCACGCATCTTGCCTCACTTCCTGAATAAACTGGCGCAACTGCCGTTTTAACTTTTGAAACTATAACGACTCGGTACATCTACCACTGAGTCGTTGCTACTTTAAAGAATTTTCAAATCCGTCAATAGACTGCTTTCATAAATCCGCTTAACACCATCATTTATTGCCTCTCATCTTCAGCCTCTCTCATTGGGAAAAACGACTTTCAATCGTCATTTTATGAACTGCTGATAAGTATTTTTGATTGATGAAAGCATCTGAATGATCCAATACAGCATAAAGCACACAACAAATAACATGCAGTTACTCGACAAGCACTTATACTAAGAATATAAAGACTAAAACTATCAAGCAATCAGGAGTCAGCCATGAAAAAGTTTGCACTTCTAAGCGCCCTGTTACTCAGTCTAGGATTAAGCGCCTGTGCCGTACATACCCCTGAAGGCAGTGTGGTGATTGATCCTGACCGCACGATCTACCCGAAAGGCTATTATCCACACCAACATCCGCATGGTGATGGTGATTTTTGTCCTCCAGGTCAGGCGAAAAAAGGACGTTGTTAAGCTGTTGGTCTGAGTGAATAAAACATTGTTGATACAGCATCAGACTCATTTATGATTCGAACCTAGACATTTAAACACTAACCTTTAAATCTCAACAACATTTCATTCACATTAAAAACCTTTACACTTCGTGAAGGTTTTTTTATTCAAATTTCACTCAATTTTGGTAGTTTTTGCTACCCCATATCGCAACTTGGCATAGATAATGTATACATCTGTATATTAATTTCAATTTAGTTTGCGAGTTTTTGCATGTCCACTTCTTACGATGGCTTACAGTTTCCAATTCATCCAGAAAATCATAAACCCAGCACCTCAAGCACGGGCAAACAAATTATTGCCGAAGCCTTAGCCACAGTCGATCATCAAAGCTCAGTCGATGCTTTGGCAGAAAAAAACTGGCGTAAACACTATCCAAAATACTTTAAAGCCCTCGTGACCAATGGTATTCGTGAACAAGCTAACGCAATTCAAATTGCAGAAGATGGTTTAAGAAAAGCGCATCAAAGTTTTGAGTTTTATCGTCATGAGCAAAAATATGTGCTGAAAGATGTCATGCTCTTGCCTACTGAAACTTTACATACCTTTAAATTACAAGGCAGCAGCCAAGCAGCACCCGAATGGTATGTGCCGTATCGTGGGCAAAAGTTACAAGGTCAAGCTCTACTAGATCAAATTGCAATTTGGCTAGCAGCAGGCATTATTGAACCAAGTCATGCCGAAGCGTTAAATGCTGCAATGGCGCATCCTGAATGGTTTGATTTGTCTGACCGTAACATGGTGCTATTTGGTGCAGCTTCAGAAGCAGGGCCACTCACATGGTTAGCCAAATGGAAAGCCAATATTATTGCAGTCGATTTACCAAATAGCCGTGTGTGGAATAAAATTTTAAGCACTGTGCAACAAGGCAATGCCACCTTATATGCACCCAGTACAACACAACTCGCGGCAGATACCCCACTTGATATTTTAACAGAACAGTTGGGTGCAAATCTACTGACACAAACCCCAGAAATTGCACAATGGTTAGCTCAAAAACCTGAAACGCTAGATTTAGCAGCCATTGCCTATTTAGATGGTGAAAAACACGTGCGTGTTGCGATGGCGATGGATGCCATTATGCAATATGTCAGCGAACACAAAGCTGATAGCAGCCTTATGTTTATGTGTACCCCAACCGATGTTTATGCCGTTCCTGAAGAAGTGATTAGCGCATCGGCAGAGAAGTTTCAGCAGCGTTCACAAGGGCAAAAGCTACTCACCAAAAGTATTGAAACCATTTCACGCAGTCATTTCTTCCAAAAGAATCTGCATAATTTAATTGCTTCAGACAATGGTCAACATTATGGTATTGCCGACTGTTTGGTGGTTGAACAAGGGCCAAACTATGCTTTAGCAAAACGCATCCAGCAATGGCGTGCAATTTTAGCGCGTCATCAAGGACAGCATGTCAGCATCAATATTGCACCTTCGACCACCACACACTCTGTGACCAAAAATCCATTACTCAAAGCAGCATTTAGTGGCGCAAGTTTGTTTGATGTTGAAGCATTTAGCCCTGAAACCACCAATGCGATTATGGCGGCATTGTGGATTCATGACTTACGCAATCCAAACTCGGCAGCCAATCCTGAAGTGAAACTTGAGCATCCGCTCGAATTGATGATGGAAGGTGCGAACCATGGTGGATTGTGGCGCGTGGCGTATTTGGCACGAACGGCCCTACCTTTCGCTGCGCTCTATGGCTTTGCTGCAGATAAATTACCACTGGACAAAGTCATCCAAAAATTTAAAAAGTAATGTAAACCGCTAATCTATCTATTCAAAAACTTGCCTGCAAATATTTCTCTAGACTGATCTGCAGGTATAAAAAAAGCGCTGTATCATCACAGCGCTTTTTTCAACCACTCAAAAAAGTTGAGAATGGATTAAAACACTTTTAAGAACAACCAGAACAAGCTACCCGATAAACAAATTGTCGCAGGTAAAGTGAAAATCCAAGCCGAAAGAATTGTACGCACCATTTGGAAATTCAGACCCGATTTATTTGCCACCATGGTACCTGCCACCGCACTGTTCAGTACGTGTGTAGTTGAAACTGGCATCCCCAAACCATCTGCAGCAGCAATAGTTGACATTGCCACAAGCTCGGCAGACATACCTTGACCATAAGTCATGTGCTGCTTACCGATACGTTCACCAACAGTCACCACAATACGTTTCCAGCCGACCATCGTACCCAAGCCTAGTGCTAAGGCAACGGCAACTTTGACCCAAGTTGGAATGTATTGTAAGAATGAATCTAAATGGCTGCGGTAGCTTTTAACCACTTTTTTCTGTTCTTCCGACATTTCAGGCAAGGCATTGGCTTTGTCTAAACGCTTGAATGAAGTCGTGCTTAAATACATATCATTACGCATTTCTGCTACTTCAGCTTCAGGCACATCTTTCAAGTTGCCATATTGACCCACACGCTCACCCAAATGGTCAGTTAAGCTTGCCAAAGCAGGCACGACTTCAGGGGTAATTTCTTTGGTCTGAATATAGCTAGTGATGACCTGACGTGCTTTTTCATCTGGCATATCGACATGTTGTGCATAAATCACATCAGCTGTTTGCGTTGAAAGCTGTTGGAACGATTGAATGTGGTTTTGGTCTAACTCTTTATTTAACGAGTACGCCAACGGTACAATCCCGATCAAAATCAACATGATTAAACCCATGCCTTTTTGACCATCGTTTGAACCATGCGCAAAACTTACCCCAGTACAAGTAAAAATTAGAATGGCACGAATCAGTGGTGGTGGTGGCTTATTGCCTTCAGGTGGCTGGAACAACTCCATTTGTTTCTTGAAGATTTTTTTCACCAAGAAGAACAAAATCGCAGCAAAAGCAAAACCAATCAGTGGCGAGAACAATAAAGCCTTGCCCACTTTCATGACTTGTTCCATATCTACACCACTTGCACCCGCACCTGAGTTAATCAAGTAGTTCATAATCCCCACACCTAAAATCGAACCGATTAAAGTGTGCGAACTTGAAGCAGGAATACCGAAGTACCACGTTCCCAAGTTCCAGACAATCGCGGCAATCAACATGGCAAAAACCATGGCAAAGCCTGCGCCTGAACCGACATTCATAATTAGTTCGACTGGAAGTAAGGCAATAATACCGTAGGCAACTGCACCACTGGCGACCATCACCCCAAGGAAGTTACAGAAACCCGCCCACATTACTGCCACAGGTGCAGACAAGGCATTAGTATAAATGACCGTTGCCACTGCGTTGGCTGTGTCGTGGAAACCATTCACAAATTCAAAGCCTAAGGCAATGAATAAAGCGGTCGCCAATAAAATCACCGAGTACATACTCAGCGCAGGCACGTGGGATAAGTCCGCAGACAATTGGAAACCAATATAAATAAGGGTAGAAACGATGATCGTTAAAAACACCGGCATAAAAAATTTCGGTGTAGGCACATGAACATTGGTCGATTTAGTGGTCGACTTGTGTGCTGAATCTACAGGAGTTGGATTAGAATTCATGCAAGCAGAAAAGAGGATTTAAAATCCCCTTATTGTTCAATTAAATTGTGACAATTATATGACAAAGAGCTGTTATATAAAGCAACTTTCATACTTTATTTTCACACTTTAAGCTGTATTTTTTGTGCATAAAATTAAAATTAACTTTTAAATTTAAACACTTAGAATAAATAAACCTACTTTTCTTATGCCATTCTCTCAAATTTAGATTGTTACACCTTTGTCATATTTGCCTAAAGTGTCAGACAAAATTCACCGTGAGCCAATTTTGCCTGAGCAATATGACAAAGCGATGACGCATCAAAGTAAAATCAAAATTAGAATGTTCCTCATCACAACTTTTATTTAGGTTCAAAAGCTACAGCAAAATCCTAAAAATACTGCTTTATGCACTATTTTTACGACTTCCACTCTCTCTGGTCGCTTCAAGTGCACGAAAGCCGTGCGAACTCTGCTAAAATAGCGCTCATTTCGGATTCAGTCATAAAGGGTTTTTTATGTCCACGCTTACCACCCTGAAAGCGCTTCTTGCCCAAAGAATTTTAATTATCGATGGTGCTATGGGTACTATGATTCAACGCCATCAATTGGAAGAAGCCGATTATCGTGGTGAGCGTTTTGCAGATTGGGCACATGACCTCAAAGGCAACAATGATTTATTGGTACTGACCCAACCGCACATTATTCAGGGTATTCACGAAGCCTACTTAGATGCGGGTGCAGACATTATTGAAACCAACAGCTTTAACGGCACACGCGTTTCTATGTCTGACTATCACATGGAAGATTTGGTTCCAGAAATTAACCGCGAAGCAGCGCGTTTAGCCAAAGCTGCCTGTGAAAAATATTCAACACCAGACAAACCACGTTTTGTGGCAGGTGTACTTGGGCCAACATCGCGTACCTGTTCAATTTCACCAAATGTAAACGACCCTGCATTTCGTAACATTAGCTTTGATGCACTCAAAGAAAACTATATTGAAGCTGCGCATGCCTTAATTGAAGGTGGTGCAGATATCCTGCTCATTGAAACTGTATTTGACACCTTAAACTGTAAAGCTGCGATTTTTGCGGTCAAAGAAGTGTTTAAACAGCTCGGGCGTGAATTGCCGTTGATGATTTCAGGTACCATTACCGATGCTTCAGGACGTACCTTAACGGGTCAAACTGCAGAAGCTTTCTGGAACTCGGTACGTCATGGCGATTTACTTTCAATTGGTTTTAACTGTGCTTTGGGCGCAGATGCCATGCGTCCACACGTTAAAACCGTTTCAGACGTTGCCGATGTGTTTGTTTCTGCACACCCGAACGCGGGCTTACCCAACGCATTTGGTGGTTATGATGAAACGCCTGAAGAAACCGCAGCTTTCCTCAAAGAATTTGCTGAAAGCGGCTTGATCAATATTACAGGCGGTTGCTGTGGTACAACGCCTGATCATATCCGCGCGATTTACAATGCGGTAAAAGACATTCCACCGCGTAAAATTCCAGAGATTAAACCTGCATGCCGTTTAAGTGGTTTAGAACCATTTAACATTTATGATGACTCTTTATTTGTAAACGTGGGCGAACGTACCAACGTCACAGGTTCTAAAAAATTCCTGCGTTTAATTCGTGAAGAAAACTTTGCCGAAGCCTTAGATGTTGCTCGTCAACAGGTAGAAAGCGGTGCGCAAATCATCGACATCAACATGGATGAAGGCATGCTCGATTCAGAAGGTGCGATGGTGCACTTCCTGAACTTGGTGGCATCTGAGCCTGATATTTCTCGCGTACCTATCATGATTGACTCCTCTAAATGGGAAATCATTGAAGCAGGCTTGAAATGCGTACAAGGTAAAGCCATTGTCAACTCTATTTCCTTAAAAGAAGGTTATGACGAGTTTGTCGAAAAAGCCCGCCTCTGCCGCCAATACGGCGCAGCTGTCATTGTTATGGCCTTTGACGAAGTCGGACAAGCCGATACTGTGGCACGTAAGCGCGAAATTTGTAAACGCTCTTATGACGTTTTGGTCAATGATGTTGGCTTCCCTGCCGAAGACATTATTTTTGACCCGAACGTGTTTGCAGTTGCGACAGGTATTGAAGAACACAACAACTACGCAGTCGATTTTATTGAAGCCACAGGCTGGATTAAACAAAACCTGCCGCATGCCATGATTTCAGGCGGTGTATCGAACGTATCTTTCTCATTCCGTGGTAACGAACCTGTACGTGAAGCCATTCACGCGGTATTCCTGTACCACGCTATTCAGCAAGGCATGACCATGGGGATTGTCAACGCAGGTCAGTTGGCAATTTACGATGACATCCCGAAAGAACTGAAAGAAGCAGTTGAAGCCGTTATTCTGAACCAGAACCAAGGTGAAAGCGGTCAGGATGCCACAGAAAAACTGCTAGAAGTGGCAGAAAAATATCGTGGTCAATCAGGCGCACAAAAAGCCGAAGAAAACTTAGAATGGCGTAGTGAATCTGTCGAAAAACGTCTTGAGTACGCTTTAGTTAAAGGCATCACCACCTTTATTAATGAAGACACCGAAGAAGCGCGCCTGAAAGCCAAACGTCCATTAGATGTGATTGAAGGCCCGTTGATGGATGGCATGAACGTGGTCGGTGACTTGTTTGGTGCAGGTAAAATGTTCCTGCCACAAGTGGTGAAATCTGCCCGTGTGATGAAACAAGCCGTTGCATGGCTCAACCCGTACATCGAAGCTGAAAAAACCGAAGGTCAGTCTAAAGGTAAAGTCTTGATGGCAACGGTAAAAGGTGACGTACACGACATTGGTAAAAACATTGTTGGCGTGGTCTTGGGTTGTAATGGTTACGATATTGTCGATTTAGGCGTGATGGTGCCTGCAGAAAAAATCCTGCAAACCGCCATTGATGAAAAAGTCGATATTATTGGCTTGTCTGGTTTAATTACCCCATCTTTAGATGAAATGGTTTTTGTTGCTAAAGAAATGCAGCGTAAAGGCTTTAACATTCCATTGTTGATTGGTGGCGCAACTACATCTAAAGCACACACTGCGGTTAAAATTGATCCACAGTTCTCAAACGATGCAGTGATTTATGTTGCCGATGCTTCGCGTGCCGTTGGTGTTGCAACAACCTTACTCTCCCCTGAAATGAAACCTGCTTTTGTTGCAGAGCATCGTGCCGAATACGCTAAAATTCGTGAACGTATTGCCAACAAGCAACCGAAAGCCGCGAAATTGTCGTATGCAGAAGCCATCGACAATGGTTTAAAAATTGATTGGGACAACTATACACCTGCAGTACCAAACTTGATTGGTACACAAGTGCTAACCAATTACCCACTTGAAACCTTGTTACCATACTTTGACTGGACACCATTCTTTATTTCTTGGAGTTTGGCAGGCAAATTCCCCAAAATTCTGGAAGATGAAGTCGTGGGCGAAGCTGCAACCGACTTATATAACCAAGCGCAAGCTATGCTCAAAGATATTATTGCAAATAATCGCTTTGATGCACGTGCAGTATTTGGGATTTATCCTGCTAACCGTTCTGCGGCAGATTCGGTACAGGTGTATGATGCAGCACGTGATCAAGTAACGCATACCTTCCATCATATTCGCCAACAGTCAGACAAAGTCACAGGTAAACCAAACTTGTCTTTGGCAGACTTTGTCGCAACTACAGAGCAAGGGCAAGATTACTTGGGCGGCTTTACCGTGTCGATTTTTGGTGCGGAAGAAATGGCCAATGAGTTTAAAGCCAAAGGCGATGACTATTCTGCCATTTTGGTGCAGTCTTTGGGTGACCGTTTTGCAGAAGCGTTTGCAGAACATTTGCATGAGCGTATTCGTAAAGAATTCTGGGGCTATCAGCCGAATGAGCAACTGAGCAATGAAGAGCTAATTAAAGAGAAATATGTGGGTATTCGTCCTGCACCAGGCTACCCTGCTTGCCCTGAACACTCTGAAAAAGCGACACTGTTTAACTGGTTAGGTTCAACTGAAAAGATTGGCACACAGCTTACGAGCAGCTTTGCAATGTGGCCGCCTTCATCTGTGAGCGGCTTCTACTATGCCAACCCTGCTTCTGAGTACTTTAACGCGGGTAAAATCTCGTTAGATCAGCTTGAAGATTACGCACAGCGTAAAGGCTGGAGTTTAGATGAAGCGAAGCGTTGGTTAGCTCCAAACTTGGATGATTCGATTAATTAATTGCTTTATGCCGCATGGGTAGTTCATCTGCCCATGCGCTATACATAATGTCATTTCAAAAACCAGTGAATTGTAAAATTCACTGGTTTTTTGTTTAATGGGACAGTTCGTTACTTAATCTAAATTTGTTGAGTAATTTGACTGTTAAAGGTGTTTTCTCACCTCTATGGGAAAGGTATTCAGCTAAACGAAACCCATAGAAAGAACAAAGCGACTACTATTTAGTTGTTAGTAGCCGCTTTTCCGCCTATTTTGTCTTATGATGAATGGGAAGCGATTGCTGTATTACATCAACAACAATTAGTTGACGATACTAGGAATTAATTAATCAACTTTTTACTTACCTTGAAAAGCATTCCAACTGGAGATTGCTTAACTTGTTTATTCTGATCAACCAAATCACGAAATCTTTCAGGTATTTCTCTCAATTTAGGAGCATCAAGTAATTGATCAGCTGCTAATACTGCTAATCCCCATGTAGGTGTTCCAGTTAAAGCTGCCCCTATTTCTATTCCTCCAGAAACAATCCAAGATCCAATATCGAATCCAGCAAATTTCCAATTTTTAGCTTTCAACTCATCAAGTTTTTTACGATGTTTATCAAAACTTTGCTCAATATTTTCTAATATTTGATCTCTAGTTCTAAAACAATTAGTAGGATTAGTTTCTACTAATTCCTTGATATTATTTCCTAAAATATTGCGGATTTCTTCTAAAGCTCCTTGCTTTCTAAGCTCCAACAATGATTCTGGAGGAATATTGCCTAACCAAGGTAAATCCGTTTGAGATAAATCTGTTAGTCCTTTCATTATGTGCAAATTTTCAGAACCGTAATATTCTTGAGCCTTATCGGCATCATATTCTAATTTCCAGTTAAAATATTGCCACGATGTTTCAGCTTCAATAATTGGGGTTCCTGAAAGCTGTCGTGCTTTGAGTAATAATTCATTACTCACCGACATTCTGCCAACAGCTTGCATTTGGAGTAACAAACCTGGCTCTGTTCTATTAAGAGCTTTTAGCTCATCTCCATTTAAAGCCCTATTTATTTGTTCCTCTAAAGAACCTTTCCAATTTGTATCAAATAAGACCCTATTCTTATCTTTAATTGCTCGAATTGTTTTTTCTACAGTATTAAGGCTTAAACAAAACTCATTAAATTCCTCAATACTCTCAAAATTTTGACCGAATAATTTACTACCATGAATTAATGCATCATTTTGGGAAAAGTTATAGATAAAATCTTTACCACCCTCTTCCAAATTTGATAAATCAGGGAGTATTACAACCACTGGCATTCCATCTTCAACACATGCTAAATTTTTATATTTGAGAATATTCATAGCATGCTTTATTAAGAAAAAGACAGCTTTCTCTTTTGGATAAAATTCAAATATATGCTGTGATCGTACATAAGGATCTGGTAGAACAATTGTGTCCGTGTAAATACCACATTTTGAAGCAATATTTTCATCGTGGGTAGGAAATAAATCTCCTCCATATACACCAGTAAGATTTGAGTGATTGTCTTCTAAATGCCAATAACCTATATCACCTACTTGTTTCCAAAATGATATAATTGCATCCATAAAACCAGGAATTTGTTCAAACATATTGTCAACAAAATCGGCTTTTGTTGATAAAAATTCCGCAATATGGTGAGGCGTAGAGTTCGCCTTAAGCATTTGTTGATAGATAAAATCAAAATTATGCTCTATCAGGTCAAAATATAATTTTTGAATTTCAACTAAAGAAATTTCTTTTTTTAATTTTTCCCTTGTGTCGAAATGTTCTATAGCCAAAGCCATTGAACGAATTCGCCCATCAACAGACTCTAAAATGATCTCGCCACTTTCATCATATTTGATATTTCGAAAACTCTCTTCGAAACCTTCAGCTAGGTGTGAAGCGATTTTTACTTTATCGGCTTTTAACTGTTCTGAAAGAATTTTAAGTCTATACCTTAATCTTTCTTCATAATCTTGTTGTTCTGATTCTAAGCTCATTATTCCAAAACTTTTTACTAATATTTAAAGTTTAATAGAGCTAAAATTTTTAATTTCAATAAGGCTATGTGGTTTTATTTTTTTGCTTACTACAGGCTTACGTTGCATAAACCCCAAAAACAATAAAACCCTGACAATGTCAGGGCTTTGTTGGTAATATTTGGCGGAAGCGGTGAGATTCGAACTCACGGAGGACTCACACCCTCGTCGGTTTTCAAGACCGGTGCATTAAACCGCTCTGCCACGCTTCCAATGGCGGCTATCATATAAAGAAAAATTCAGCTTGGCAAATATTTTCTAAAAATTATGATCCAAATGTTCAAAATAAAATCAAAAATCAGTCATTTTCTGCAATTTCAGGCTTTTCATAGCGTATCGAATTAATAAACCAGCTCTTTTTGCCTAACGGCGTCTGCACTTCCACCTCATCATCTACCTGTTTAGACAACAAAGCTCTAGCCATAGGTGAATCAATCGAAATATGTTGTGGATGATGATGATAAATTTCATCCACGCCCACAATTCTCAAGGTCTTTTGCTCGCCTTGTTCATTTTCAATTTCGACCCATGCGCCAAAATATACTTTACCCTCTTGTTCTGGTGCAAAATCGACAATACGCAGCTCTTCTAAACGCTTGCCCAAATAACGTACCCGACGGTCAATTTTACGCAAAAGCTGTTTGTTATATTGGTAATCTGCGTTTTCAGAGCGATCGCCGAGACTTGCCGCCCAGTTTACTTTTTTGGTGATTTCAGGGCGTTCTTCATGCCACAAATGCTGTAACTCTGCCACGAGTTTATCGTGTCCAGAACGTGTAATTAAGTTAGATTTCATGGTGTTTTTGCAGCCGGTTTTTTACATTTGGTTAACATCAATCCTATATTTTATTGCATTTTTATACACAATAAAAATTTATAAAATTTATTTCTCAATGAAATGAATATCTTATGTTACATTTTTCAAAAAATTTATGTACAAAATTTGACATCCAAAATTTTCATCTTTATTATTCGCACATCTTTTAGTTTTGATCACTTTTTAACCTGTGTATAAATTTTACACATTTTCCCTTTAATCCCAAGTCATTTTGAATGACGTCATGACTGCCCAACCCTTATTGAATTTATCAAACTTGAAAAAGTTTAAGGTGTGTTGCCTTTGCTTTTTAGGGCATAAATTACTTGTAGCGGAGCCAACATGCACAGTAGTTCAACGTCTGGGTCTAGGCTTAGCCTTCACTCATTTTTTAATCGCCTCCCATTCAAAGTCCTCGCTTTCAGTACTGTTCTTCTCCCATTCCACAGTATTAACGCAGGCAAAGCCGTTCATCAATTTGACAGCGTCGTCAATCAGAACAAATTGACCGTTGTGTCTGTGGAAAATCCAACCACAGTGTTTAAAGATGGACAACATTTACATGGCTTTGGTTATGACCTTGTGCGTAACTATGCCGACAGCATGAATGTGAAACTCGAATTTAAAACGGTAAGCGACAATGCGACCGCTTTAAAATGGGTGTCTTCTGGTAAAGCGAACTTTGCCATGACCACGTCGAGTATCCAAAGCATCGAAAAGCAGCAACTCACGGCATTTTCTGCCAGTTGTGGCGATTTAAATACTTTAAAGCGTAATGGTTTAAATAGTGAGCTGAACTGGGTGTTTAAACACGCAGATGATCCTCTTAGCCAAACCGCAAACAACTTTGTTTGTCGTGGCAAGCAAAACGGCTCAATTACCCAATTGGCTTCATTTTATAATCGTAATGTGGTCAAACAAGAATCGTGGGATGTGATCCAGCGGGATTTGCGTAATCGTTTACCTTTATATAAGGCCAACTTTAAAAAGACTGCCACGCAGTACGATTTAGACTGGCATCTTTTGGCGGCAATTGGTTATCAGGAATCTTACCTCAAACCCAACTCGGTTTCGCCAACAGGTGTGCGCGGTATTATGATGCTGACCAATAATACAGCCAAAGCGATGGGCGTAAGCAACCGTACCGATCCTGCACAAAGTATTCAGGGTGGTGCTAAGTATTATGACCAAATGCTGAGCCGTTATGAGCATATTCCATTTCCTGATCGTAACTGGTATGCCCTAGTCGCTTATAACATGGGTCCTGGTGCAGTCAGTCAAATTCAGAAGCGTATTCGCTCACAAGGCAAAAACCCGAACAATTGGGTTAACCTATATGCGTATTTAGACCGTAACAAAGCGAGCAACGGTCGTTATCGTCAAGCAGTGCAATATGTGACTCGTATTCGCGCCTACCTTGAGCATATTAAGACCACACCGCAATTGGTGAATATCTAAAATTTACCTCGCGTGATTGAGTTGCAGTGTATATCAGCTGCAATTCAAACATGAATAATGCGCTGTTAAAGCTGCAGTGCATAAAAAAGCCTAGTTGATACTTCAGCTAGGCTTTTTTGTACTATAGCGGGAAATTCGCCTGCTACAGCGTAAATCGCTTGAATTAAGCAGATTGCTCAAGAATCTTCTTAAATAAGTCTTTTTGTTCTTGGCTTGGTTTTGCAGTTTGTAATGCCATTAATTGTGACATATCGCCCTGTACTTTGATTTTACCTGTCATAAAGGCTTGCATAGCAGCCGCCATGTCAAACTCTAGGAATACTTTACGTAAAGTTTCCGCATCCATATTTAATGTTGTTTTTGCGTTGTCCGCCAAACCTTTTTGGATTTTACCGCCATCTAAAGACAATTCTGTGTTGCCTGCAGCATCAGTCACCACTAAGTTAATTGCCAGATTTGCAAGTGCTGGAGGTAGGTTTAAATCACCAGCTTGAGCCGTTAAATTTTCTACAGTTGCAAACCAATCATCAGTTAAAAAAGCAGGCATGATTTTTCCTCAATATATTTGTGCATGTGTGTTGTCTATCCAGACACCATCATTATTAAGCTGTTTTGCTTGCTGATTGTTATAGCATGAACCTTTCGTGAAAGGCTAAGAAATTTTGTACGGGACGTTCAGTTTTTGTATTTTTAGTCGAAATGACGACTTTCTCAAATAAATCAAATTCATAAAAAAACACCAAGCTCTGGCTTGGTGTTGATTACATTTTAAAGGGATTGACAGGCTGTTATCGCTTAGTCTGCAGCGTAGCCTAAATTGACCATATTGATGCGTTTGTTTTGCTCTGCTGCGTTTTGTTCGGCCTGATCGGCAAAATCAAATACGCGCTGGCTGTCTAACGCTTCAAAGTCGAATAATTCACGGTCTGCCAACTGCGATGGCGATACATTCTGTAATGCGCCAAAAATACTGTGCAAACGCTTAGGATGTGCTTTATCCCACTCACGTAACATGTCGTTAATAATGGCACGCTGTAAGTTTTCCTGTGAACCACACAAGTTACACGGAATAATTGGGAATTTACGCATTTCTGCATATTTAATGATGTCTTTTTCTTCCACATAAGCCAGTGGACGAATCAGCATATTTTTCTTGTCTGATGACAACAACTTCGGTGGCATGGCTTTTAAGCTACCGCCATGGAACAAGTTTAAGAAAAAAGTCGCCAAAATATCATCACGGTGATGCCCAAGCGCCACTTTGGTTGCCCCTATTTCCTGCGCAAAGCCATACAAAGAACCACGACGCAAACGCGAACACACTGCACAGTAAGTTTTACCTTCAGGCGTTAAACGCTTGGTGATGCTATAGGTGTCTTTTTCTAATATGTAATATGGGATGTTATTTTCTTCTAAATAACGCGGCAATACATCTTCAGGGAAGCCTGGTTGCTTTTGGTCTAAGTTCACAGCCACCACATCAAAATTGATGGGTGCGATGCGCTTGAACTGCAACATAATGTCCAACAAGGTATAACTGTCTTTACCACCAGAAATACACACCATGACTTTATCGCCATCTTCAATCATGTTGAAGTCACGAATCGCATGCCCGACTTGACGACGCAGCTTTTTCAACAAACGATAATACGCAGAGCTGGTTGGAAGTTCTGGTTTGAAATTAAAGCCTTGATCGGACTCAACTGGTGAGAACATAGACGCGATTAACCCATGAAAAAAATTACCGCGCAATTTTAGCCGATTCAGACCAATCCCGCATCAAAAGAATGTAATTTCATCGCAATCTTCCTTTTCGTCAGAGAACTTAATTTCTGACTGCGCGTTCATTTCTGTTTGCACACTTTATTTTTGTCTGCGCAGATCGTTTTTTCTGCGGCAAGTTTGAACCCTCAGGTTCACTTTTTCGCCAAGATGCTTATCTTTTGGACTTTTCCACAGTTTTCCACAAAAGCTGTGGATAACTTTGTGGATTTAAAACAACTTGACAACGCCTCTTGCCGTTATTCTAAGGCTTCTCTTTAAATTGATCACTTTTTGATCGATTTTATTTTAATTTAAAATCATACACTTAAGTGTGTCAAGCTGATCCAATTAAAAAAAAATAAATATTTTTTTTGATTACTCTGTCAGCAATTAAGCTTGATTTTTTTCGACACTACTGTAAATGAATTTGTACAAAGCCTTTTCATCTGTGAGATTTTTGTTAAACTCCTCATAACTGTTTGGGGACAGCTTTTAGTGTATTCACAGCATGAACAATAAAATTAATGCCTTTTTACTGTATATTTTGGGGACTGCCAGCATCATGCCTTTGGCAACGACAACGCACGCAGGTCAAATTTATATGTATAAGGACAGCAATGGCAGTACCTTGCTGACCAACCGTAAAAGTGCAGATCGTTCACTGACAAAAGTAAAAGTCACATATTATCCAGACAGCAATATTCACAGTTATCGCAACTGGGGCAATTCCGAAGCGTCGGTATTGCCAAGTTATAGCCGCAATAAAAACGCCTTTGACCACATTATTCAGCAAGCAGCACAACAACACGGTGTTTCAGAAGGTCTAATTAAAGCAGTGATGCATACCGAATCAGGTTTTAATGTCAACGCCCGCTCGCCTGTCGGTGCACAAGGTCTAATGCAGCTCATGCCTGCGACAGCACGACGTTTTAATGTCAGCAACGCTTATGACCCGCATGAAAACATTATGGCGGGTGCAAAATACTTGGCTTGGTTACTCAAACGCTTTAATGGCAACACCACTTTAGCTTTGGCGGGCTATAACGCAGGCGAAGGCAATGTTGCAAAATACGGCGGCGTACCGCCTTTTCGTGAAACACAGGATTATGTACGTCGTGTGACCAGTCGCTATAGCAACCTATATGCTAGCGGCGTTAGTGCAAGTTCTGGCAGTAACGCGATTACGGCAAATAACAATAGCAATACTCAGAGTCAAAATGCACAAGTGATTGCGCAGTCAGACAATTACACTGCCAGTAATCATCAAGTGGCGGCAAACAAACGTCCACAACGTCAAATTATTATGGCTGCCGATGGTCGCTTTACCGATGCACCTGCAGGTTCTTACGCGACAGGGAATGCCACGGCTTCGGCACGTATTTTTATTTCAGAATAAAAGCTACAGCACTTCATTTGAGCTTGCGTTGCCGCAAGCTCAAATGAAGTGCTGATTGCAGTATCAGCTCAAAATATTTTTAGTACAGTTTTATTATTTTTCTTGAATTTTTAATACATACACCGCATATTTACGGCATGGTTTATTAATAAATCAGATTACATTTTTAATATAAGAGGATTTACTCAATGATGCGGATTGGTTTGTTCTTGCTAACCAACCTCGCGGTACTGGTTGTAGCTGGCATAATTTTGTCACTCTTCGGTGTCGGTAGTTACCATGGCGCGGGTGGCTTAAACCTAGGCAACCTGTTGGTCATCTGTTTTGTCTTTGGTATGGTTGGCTCTTTAATTTCACTATTCATGTCTAAATGGATGGCGAAAAAAACAACTGGGACTGAATTAATTGACCCGAATGCCCCTCGTAACCAAGCTGAAGCGTGGTTATTAAATGAAGTTGCGCAATTGTCGCAACGTGCTGGTATCAAAATGCCAGAAGTGGGTATTTTCCCTTCTTACCAATCGAATGCTTTTGCAACAGGTTGGAATAAAAACGATGCTTTAGTCGCTGTATCTACAGGGCTGCTTGAGCGTATGAACAAAGATGAATTACGTGCAGTTTTGGCACACGAAATTGGTCACGTTGCCAATGGTGACATGGTGACCTTGGCACTGATTCAAGGTGTGGTCAACGCATTCGTCATGTTCTTTGCCCGTGTTGCAGGTGACTTCATTGACCGTAACGTATTTGGTCGTGAAGATGGCGAAGCACCAGGCTTGGCTTATTTTGCAATTACCATTGTACTGGATATCGTATTTGGTATTTTGGCCTCTTCAATCGTGATGTGGTTCTCGCGTCAACGTGAATACCGTGCCGATGAAGCAGGTGCACGTTTGGCAGGTAAGCAAGCCATGATTTCTGCATTATTACGTTTACAGGCAGAATCTGAAATGCCTGATGCAATGCCAAAAGAAATGAAAGCTTTTGCGATTTCTGCAGGTAAAGAAGAAGGTTTTAGCTTGGCAGCGTTATTCCAAACTCACCCAAGCATTGAACAACGTGTTGCAGCTTTACAGCAATTAAATTTACCTTAATACTGCTAGCAAGATATTGTAACAGCGACACCAAAAAGCTTCCTCAGGGAAGCTTTTTTCATGTCTGTAAATTAGATCTGCCAGATGGTTTTGTACTTTAAACAGGTTCATTTAAACAGCAAAACTTTGTGACCAGTGCCACAACCAACTTGCACCGAGCCATGCTGCCCAAATAAAGAAAATAAGAAAAATCACACCAAGCAAATCAGGCAAATGTAGCCACAGCCATGCCACTACAGGATTACGCCAAAATGCTGACTGCTGCTGTTTACGTTCCAATCGCTCATGTAAAAAAGGATGTACCACATGATGCTCACTGTGAATCTGATATTCTTCACGGATATGCGTATGTACTACATCTAAAGCTTTACGGCTTGGACGAATAAATACATCAAATACTGTGCCGACAATTGGCACAAAACCAACTACTGCATCCATCACAGCAAGTTTAATCACGGGAGTGAGTTTGGTTTGTGGTACACCAATTTGTTTGGCTTTATAAATCGCATAACAGGTCAGTGCAAAACCTGCGACATCCCCCGCGACAGGTACAGTGCCTAATGCGGCATCTGCTCCCACGCCCTGCTTGGTAAATGGAATACGCACCACAGAATCCATCATATTGGCAAACTTGGCTAAATCGCGCTCTAAGCGAATCACCTCTTGCTGGCTAAGTTTTTTTGAAGATGCAGGTTCTGGCATAGAAAACGTATCGTTGGGTAAATGCAATCTACTTGAGAATAAAGCAGTTTTTTACTCAGGTCTGTTATGATTTTATAAACAGAATTTTGATCAATGCAAAAAGTTTAAGATGAGGTCTTGAATAAGTCATCATCACCGACAGTGTTTAAAGTAACAACTGTGAAGCAATAAATAAGTACACCACCACGCCCGTTGCATCACAAATCGAGGTTACCAAAGGCGCAGAGGCACTGGCAGGGTCTAGTTTCAGGCGATGCAAAATAAAAGGCAAACTCATGCCAATTAAACAGCCCATCAGCACAATGCCCAGCATACTCAGTGCCAATACCACAGACACCATCATATCGCCACGGTAATAGCCTAAAATTGAAACCGCAAAAGCCATAGTTCCACCCAAACATAGCGCCACCAAACTTTCACGTCCGAGTAAATGCAGCCAATCTTTAAATTGCACATCACCTGTAGCCAGTGCCCGTACCATTAAGGTCGCAGACTGAGAACCCGCATTACCACCACTACCGACCAAAAGCGGCAAGAAAAAAACCAGTACAATATGTGCTGCAATAGTGTCTTCATAATGCGCAATGCCAATTCCAGACAATAAACTGCCAAATACCAAAATCACCAACCAAAACACACGTTTGCGATATAAAAATAAAATTGGCGCAGTTTTTATACTCATGCCAGGTGAAGACGCTACCGCACTTGATTTTAAAAAGTCTTCTGTAGTTTCTGCCTGTACCACGTCCATCGCATCATCATAGGTGACAATCCCCAGTAAATGCTGTGCATCATCTACAATCGGTAAGGCCAAAAAATCATAATGGCTGAGTTTTTGCGCGATACTTTCCTGATCTTCTGTCACTAAACCAGTGACTAAATCTGTGCGCATCACATTTTTAATTTTCTGTTCAGGCGGGTTTTGAATTATTTCTCTTAAAGAAATCACCCCCAATAGTTTCATCAGTTCATCGACAATATAAATCAGGTACAAAGTTTCCCGATCTGTGGTCATTCTGCGTAATTCATCTATGGCTTGCTGCATGTTCAGTTCTGGTGAGAGCACCACGAAATCCGAACTCATAATCGCGCCCGCAGATTCTTCAGGATATCGCGCTAAAGTCTGAATCTGTGCGCGTTTTTCTTCCGTAATGTGTAAGCTGACAAAACGCTGTAAATGCGGAGAAAGTAACTTAAATAAGTCGGTGCGGTCATCTGAATGCATGGCTGAAATCAGTTTGACCAATTGCTGCGGTGCCATCGCCTCTGCAATTTGATGTTGCGAATGCAGTGGTAAAAACTCCATCACCAAGGCAGCACTGTCAATTTGTTCAATTAAACTCAGCTGTGCTTTCAGACTCAAGTGCTGCATTAAGTCGGCTAAATCGGCAGGGTTGATACCATCGATCAAGCTGCGCACTGTACTTGACTGATGTAATTGCAAGGCTTGTTCTAACTGTTCAGCGTGCAGATTGGTCATTAATCTCACCCACTCCATCATTCCAAAACGTAAAATGAAGAATGGGCAAAGTTTCTCAGCCCAAACCAACCCTTAAAAACCCGAAAATCTGTAGATTTATACAAGATTTTTAGCGTTTCATATCATAGCCTATAATTTTGCTAAGTGCCTAATAAAAAACATCTTTAGTTTATGGGTGATGAACGATTCACTTGAAATATAGAACGAACCAGCACATACATAAACGGAATAAAAACAAGCACTAAAATTGTGCCAAAAATAACTCCACCTAAAACACTCACCCCAATTTCCTGACGGCTTGCTGCACCTGCACCAAAGGCAAATACTAGCGGCAAAATACCTGCACCAAATGCCAATGAGGTCATTAAAATAGGTCTGAGCCGTAAGCTTGCACCTTCTAAAGCGGCTTGAATCACCTGTTTGCCTTGTTGCTGCGCAGCCGAAGCAAACTCCACAATTAAAATGGCATTTTTACATGACAAACCAATGGTGGTAAGCAAGGCAATTTGGAAATAAATGTCGTTCGGGAAACCTGCCAAATAGCTGAAAATAATATTTCCACCAATTCCTAAAGGAATGGCACTCATCACGGCTGTTGGAATACTCCAACTTTCATACAAGGCAGCAAGGCATAAGAAAATAAACCCGATGGAAACCAAATACAGTAACAAAGCCTGATTGCTGGACTGATTTTCTTCAAAAGACAACCCACTCCATGCCAAGTCAATGCCCTGCTGCTGTGCCACCATCTGTTCTAAATCACGCATCGCCTGCCCTGAGCTATATCCTTCGGCAGTATCGGCTTCCATTTGCACGGCGCTATACCCCATAAAACGATTGACGACTTCTGGCCCACCGCTCCAACTGAGTTGAGCAAACTGGCTAAAAGGTACCATTTGATTTTGCTGACTGCGTACCGACCATTGATTCAAATCTTCAGGTTTACCACGAAATTCGGCATCACCCTGCATAATCACACGTTTAATTCGACCACGGTCAATAAAGTCGTTGATATAACTACCGCCCCAAGCTGCCGCTAAGGTACTGTTAATAGCCGTTTGATTTAAACCTGCTGCCATCGCCTGTTTCTGATCAATCGTGACGTTTAACTCCGCTTTTTCAGGATTGGCACGTTGATCTAAATTTTTAAAGCTTTGATATTGAGCGGCTTGCTGCTGTAAATTTTGAAATTGCTGAATTAAAAAATCGCGTCCTGTACCATTCACATCGCGCATCCAGAACTCTAAGCCATCGGTTTGCCCCAAACCACGAACTGCTGCGGGCATGCCAATGGTAATTTGTGCATTGGGATGCTGTCGAAAATGCTGCATGGCACGTTCACGAATAGCTTGTGCGGTATGCTGTTGCCCTTGACGCTCATCCCAATGTTTTAGCGCAATAAAACCCTGCCCTAAATTCTGCCCTGTTCCCGAAAAATTACGTCCATAACGAATCATCACCAAATCAACATTGTGGGCTTCATGCTGCATAAAGTATTCACGTATGCTTTCGCCCACTTCACGACTTTTAGACAACGGCGCACCTTCCTGTAATTTAAATTGCACCGACAACATGCCCTGATCTTCATTCGGGATAAAACTGGTAGGTAAGGCACGGTAAAACAAGGCAAACACCGTCAATAAACCTGCAAAAATAACCAGACACACCGCTTTATGCTGAATCGTCCAGCCTGATAATTTGAGATAGTGTTGTTTTAAGCGTTCCAGTTTTTGATTAAACCAGATGGCCCATTGGGCTGGTTGTGGATTGGGTTTTAAAATCAAGGCACACAAGGCAGGCGTTAAAATTAAGGCCACACCTAAAGACAGCACCATCGCAGTCACTAAGGTGATGGAAAACTGGCGATAAATCACCCCAGTCGAACCACCAAAAAATGCCATAGGAATAAATACTGCGGTCAAAACTAAGGTAATGCCGACCAAAGCACCGCTAATTTCCTGCATAGATGCGATAGATGCCTGTTTAGCCGAGAGCTGCTGTTCGTGCATTAAACGCTCGACGTTTTCGACCACGACAATCGCATCATCCACCAACAAACCAATCGCTAAAACCAAAGCGAATAAGGTCAGCGTGTTAATACTTAGGCCAAAGAGTTGCAACACGGCCATAGTGCCTAAAATCACCACAGGCACGGTTACGGTAGGAATGAGCGTCGCGCGCCAGTTTTGTAAAAACAAGAACATCACGATGACAACTAAAATCACCGCTTCAATTAAAGTTTTCACCACTTCATTAATTGATTCCTGCACGAAAGGCGTGTTATCTCGTGGATAGACAATTTGGTAACCTTCGGGCAATTGTTGTTTTAAATGCTCAATTTGTTTTTGAATTAAGGCTGAAGTTTGTAACGCATTGGCACCAGAAGATAATGAAATCCCCATCCCTGCCGATGGAAAACCATTAATGGTATTAAAGCTTTGATAATTTTCTGCACCAAGTTCAATACGTGCCACATCTTTTAAATAAACAAAGCCACCTGCCTGATCTGCTTTTAAAATAATATTTTCAAATTCTTCTACCGTTTTTAAGCGTGAACCTGAGGTGACTTTGGCATTGAGATATTGTTCTTGTGCTGTGGGTAATTCACCAATTGCGCCTGCTGCGACTTGGGTATTTTGTGCCAATACTGCAGCACGTACATCACTTGGCATGAGTGCGTATTGTTTTAACTTTAACGGATTCAGCCAAATCCGCATTGCATATTGTGCACCAAAAACATCGACCTCACCCACACCTTCAATGCGTGCCAACTCTTGCTCTAAATGACTCATCATATAGTCAGACAAGGCAATATTGCTGCTTTTGGCTGTGGCATCGTACAGCCCAATGACCATGTGGGTATCACCCAATGATTTAAAGACATTTACCCCCTGACGCTGCACATCTTCAGGTAAGCGGTTAATTGCGCCATTAATCGCATTTTGTACCTGGACTTGTGCGGTATCGGGGTTGGTACCATTTTCAAAGCTAATGCTGATGCGACTTCGTCCTGAAGAATCACTGCTAGAACTGAAATACAGTAAGTGATCTAAGCCTTTAATTTGCTGTTCCAAAACCTGTGTGACGCTTTCTTCAACAGTTTCTGCCGAAGCTCCTGTATACGTTGCGCTGACGGTGATACGAGGTGGTGCAATGTCTGGGTAGCGTTCTACAGGTAAATTTAATACTGAAAAAATCCCGAGTGCCATCACCACAATGGCGAGCACACCTGCAAAAATAGGACGTTCAATAAAAAATTTAGACAACATAAAACTGGATCACTTATAGATGGCAATGTTGATATTTAAATATGAAATGAATCAAGTGGATGAAGATCATCAAAAAAACTTGAAACCGTTTTTCAAATTAACACAGCAAAATAGAACTTCGATGACTGCATATCAAAAAATCTAGTTTTGTCACAAAAATATTGATTGGTCTTCATTTTTTCTCACAGATTTTGTATTTGACCTCCCAATTTTGGGATAGCTCCTAGATTCATCTTATTTCTATACTTCTGACATAACAATTTGGATGACAAGGAATTCATGATGAAAAAAACCTTATTATGCTTAACTTTAGCAGGCTTACTCAGTGCATGTGGTGGTTCAGACAATGATTCTGGTAGTTCTGCTCCCCCACCATCAAACACCACAAAAACTGGCGTACTGACCGATGGGCCTGTGAGTGGTGCAACTTATACAATTAATGGTGTCTCTAAACGTACAAATGCTCAAGGGGAGTTTGAATATCAAGAGGGTGATGAAATCACTTTCTCCATCGGAAATATTGAAATTGGCACAGTGATTGGTGCTGATCGTATTACCCCTGTGGAGTTAGCTGATGATGTAACAACACGAACAAATTTACTTATTTTTTTACAATCTTTAGATTCTCAGGGGGGGCATGACGATGGTATTCAAATCCCTGACTCAGTGAGTCAACTCCCTGCAAACTCAATTGACCTCTCTAAACCAACAACTGAATTTATTACAAGCTTTCAACCTGTTCTACAAACAATAGAAGATTTTAAAGATAAAGTCGTAGTTAGCGCAACAGAAGCACAAGCTAACTTTAACCAAACACTACTCAAAGATATCGTTGGGGTTTGGTATGCGAAAAATGCTGACTCAGAAATCGTACTTCAAGTAACCTCAGACGGGAAATACCTGATTGGCGAACCTATTGTTAGCTCACCATCTGATAGTGCAAATGGCATGGAGTATGGTGAATTATCGGTAAATGCTGTTGCTGGAGATTTATGGGCGCAATCTTCAATTGATACAAATGAAGATTGGGGCTTAACTGATTCTGGAAAAACACGTGATATGAAAATATCATTTGATGGTACGCAGTTAAAAATTTCTGAAGCTCAAAACCCTAATGAAAGTGCAACATTTACTAAAGTCCCTCAAAACAATTCGAGCATTGCCGGTGCTTGGAACTCAAGTTCAGGCAAGCAACTATTTGTTTTCAATCCGGATAATAATACCTATATCATGGTTGATGCTGTTGGGGACGATCAAGTGGAAGTTGGAGAAATGCCTTGTGGTGGACCAGGTATCGAATATGGTAAATATCGTGTTCAAGATGGAAAGTTATTCGTAGATAATATCCTGATCGATACAAATGGCTGTGCAGGCTTATCTGACAATAGTGCAAACTCAAGCTCAGGTCTACCAGTCACGGTTAATTCGACATCACTTACACTCCACGAACCAAATGAAGGTACATTTATACTCACAAGACCCAATACAGAAGGTACTACCACAAGTAGCGCAAGCCAATTCTATAAAGATATTGCTGGAACTTGGGAAATTGGACGTACCAATGCATCTGCTGTTTTATTACATATTTTACCCGATGGACGTTATGCTCTGGGTGAAGCAGATGTAGCTGATGAAACAGGGAAGCCTGGTATTGAAATCGGACAATTAAATTGGAATGCTTTAACCTCAGCGCTGAACCCTGTAATTTCCATAGATACAAACGGTGACTACGGGCTTTCACATCCTGACAATGATGGTCACCACCGCCTAAGTTATAATGGCACAGATCTAGTGCTGACTGATGTAGGAAGTAATAGCACCTATATTTTAACTAAAGTAAAACAATCATCAGGTCTAGTTGGCACTTGGCAATTTAATCAAACTCACTTGTTTGCTTTCTTTGACACAGGATTCTATTTCTTGTTAGACACCGAAGG
The DNA here is from genome assembly GCF_013419805.1 of Acinetobacter sp. YH12058. NCBI lineage: Bacteria > Pseudomonadati > Pseudomonadota > Gammaproteobacteria > Moraxellales > Moraxellaceae > Acinetobacter > Acinetobacter sp. YH12058. Next base: position 51,042 of record NZ_VOZL01000002.1, on the reverse strand, counting down.
TGATTGCGATAACCCAGGAATTGAATATGGTAAATATTCAATAACATCCAATACACTTGCCGTAACAGAAGTGTTATATGACACCAACGGTTGCGGTGGATTACATGACACTTCGGATAGCGCTAAAGTTAATGCAACTTATAGCATCTCCGGAACAAGTCTAACCTTGCATCCACAAGGCGAAGACACTATTACCCTACAACGTAGTAACTAAACATATTTTAAAGCTGCCTAAGCAAAATTTAGGCAGCTTTAACCAATATGCTCAAAATGAATGGTACAGCTCATTAATAAATGCATGAGTTCAATTTGCGAGTTGCATTGGGTTTTTTCATAAATATTTTTAAAATAAGTGCGCACGGAACTGAGGGTAATCCCGCAATGTTCCGCAATTTCTTCTAACTTATAACCATTCAACAACAACTCACACAGCTCAAACTCGCGTTTAGACAATTGATAAGCTTGCTGCAAATAGGCTTGTGACAAGGCATAGTGCTGATGCATATCGGTCAGAAATACCGCAATTTGATGTTGTCTTGCATTTTGATGCTGCATATTTTTTAATTTAGAACAAGGTACGATAGTCAGCATTAATTGTTGTCCTTTCGCATCTGACAAAGACAATACACCGCCTACATCTGCGTTTAATGCCGACTGTCCCAACAACGCTGAATGTAATAATTGATCTAAACGAATTTGATCATAAGCATGGGTTTTTAAACGATTATACAAGTCCAAATCTAAACATGAATCGTGTTCCAGCATGCTTTGAGCTAAAGGGTTTGAATAAATCAAACTCAGCTGATGATCAAGCAAAATTACACCTGTTTTTAAATGATCGAGCACACTATACAAACTTAAATTTTCTTGTTTAACCAAACTAAATTGACGATGGATTTGTAAGGCACGGCGCAAATGCACACCCAAATGCTTTAAAAAATCCAACTCTTTTTGTTGATACGGCGCTACATCTGGCGCACGGTGTAATCCCAAAACCGCCCAGCGATGTGAACCCTGATCGAGCAAAACAGCCGAGATATAACTAATTCCCGTCGGATTCAAACACCGTTCATAAAAGATATATTCATCACTTTCAGGGTTTTCCCCATAATGCGATAAATCCGAGCTCGCTACTTGGCCCACACCTAAATTTTCCCACAATACTCGGTGTAACTGCATGTCAATCACACGAATCCGCTCATCACGATAGGCATGCAAAGCTTCATCTGGAATATTGTGACTAAATAAAAAATCGTAACTTGGACTAAATTGATCTAAGGCAGTAAAAATGGCGGTTTTACTGTCTGTATATTGAACAATTTTTTCAATTACTTGCGGCCATAAATTCACATCTACAGCGGCATCATAAATACTGCCTATAATTTCGTGTTCTCGGTTATCCATTTTTATCCCCTTTATGCCTACTCCAATCTGCATTACACTTATTTAATCATTTGTTTTTCTTATTATTCCAAGTAGCATAGTGGGTTTTATTCACAAAAAAAAGCAGTTTAAATACATATCACGCATTTAATAAATGAAAATGGCTAGGCAGTTTTGCTTTTTCATGTGTGCAAACTCTGAATTATAAAAACCACGCCATAAAAAAACCCCGTATCTGACGATACGAGGTTTTTGAAGTTTGGGTACGCTGATGATTACATCATGCCGCCCATACCACCCATGCCACCCATATCTGGCATTGCTGGCTTGTCTTCTGGAATTTCAGTAATCATACATTCAGTGGTTAGCATTAAGCCCGCAACAGATGCCGCATGCTCAAGTGCAGAACGAGTTACTTTTGCAGGGTCAAGAATACCCATTTCCAACATGTCGCCATATTCACCAGTCGCAGCGTTATAACCATAGTTACCTTCACCGTTCTTCACAGCATTGATTACTACAGATGGCTCATCACCAGCATTGGCTACGATTTGACGAAGCGGAGCTTCAATTGCACGACGAAGAATGTTGATACCTACGTTTTGGTCATCGTTAGCACCAGTCAGACCATCAAGTGCAGATGCAGCACGCACCAGTGCAACACCACCACCTGCAACAACACCTTCTTCAACTGCAGCGCGAGTTGCGTGAAGCGCATCATCCACACGGTCTTTCTTCTCTTTCATTTCAACTTCAGTTGCAGCACCAATTTTGATGACTGCTACACCGCCTGCTAATTTAGCAACACGTTCTTGAAGTTTTTCTTTGTCATATTCAGAAGTAGATTCTTCGATTTGCGCACGGATTTGCTGAACACGCTCAGAAATCTGATTTGCATCACCAGCACCATCCACAATCACGGTGTTTTCTTTAGAGACTGTAACTTTGTGCGCGCTACCCAAATGCTCTAGTGATGTTTGCTCCAAAGACATACCAATTTCTTCAGAAATAACCGTACCGCCTGTCAAGATTGCAATATCTTGAAGCATTGCTTTACGACGATCACCAAAACCAGGCGCTTTCACCGCACATACTTTGATGATGCCACGCATGTTGTTCACAACAAGCGTTGCCAGCGCTTCGCCTTCAACATCTTCAGCGATGATCAGAAGAGGCTTACCTGTTTTTGCAACCGCTTCTAGGACAGTAATCAGTTCACGAATGTTGCTGATTTTTTTATCAACAAGAAGAATGAACGGGTTTTCAAGTTCTGCAGTCAAAGTATCTTGTTTGTTCGCGAAGTATGGTGAGATATAACCGCGGTCAAACTGCATACCTTCTACAACGTCAAGCGCGTCTTCAAAGCCTGAACCTTCTTCAACAGTGATTACGCCTTCTTTACCAACGCGTTCCATTGCTTCTGCAATTAACTTGCCCACAGTCGTGTCCGAGTTTGCAGAAATAGAACCTACTTGCTCAATCGCTTTCGTGTCAGAAGCAGGTTTAGCCGTTGCTCTAATGTCTGCAACGACTGCCTTTACAGCAAGGTCGATACCACGTTTCAAATCCATTGGGTTCATGCCCGCAGTTACAGATTTGATGCCTTCATTTAAAATGGCTTGTGCAAGTACTGTTGCAGTGGTCGTACCGTCACCTGCGATATCATTGGTTTTGCTAGACACTTCACGTACAAGCTGAGCACCCATGTTCTCGAACTTGTCTTTCAAGGTGATTTCTTTCGCAACAGATACACCATCTTTAGTGATGTGCGGCGCACCGAAAGAACGGTCAATCACTACGTTACGACCTTTAGGGCCTAAAGTTACTTTAACTGCGTCTGCAAGTACGTTTACACCTGCGATCATTTTTGTGCGAGCTGAATCACCAAATTTTACGTCTTTAGCTGACATGTTTAACTCCAAATATTTTTAAATAATGTTCAAATTTGCTTTGAATATGAGTTCTGAACTTAGCCTTCAAGTACCGCTAAAATATCAGACTCTTTCATAATTAGAAGTTCTTCACCGTCTACTTTAACTGTGGTGCCTGCATAAGTACCAAACAAGACTTTGTCGCCCACTTTTACGTCTAAAGCGCGTACGCCATTGTCTGTAATTTGACCATTACCTACTGCAATCACTTCACCTTGGGCTGGTTTTTCTGCAGCAGAACCTGGAAGCAAGATACCGCCAGCTGTTTTTGTTTCTTCTTCAACACGACGAATAACTACGCGGTCATGTAATGGACGAATGTTGCTCATAAATAACTCCATTAGACTAAGTCAATGTATAGATTCCTGATGACGACTTAATTATTCCTTTGGTCATCATCAAAATAAATTTTAGATGACACAGTTGTGGGGATGGAAAAAAACGCTTCAAGGGGAAAAGCTAAAAATTTTTCAATTTTTGTTGTTTTTTTAGACAAGTTGGCTAGATCGGTGATTTATTCTGCATTTTGTTGCCACAACACAAATTGCTTTTGTGCGGCATCGAACAGGTAATGCTGCACATCCCCATGGTTACTCAATATATTTAAGCTATTGGGTATGCCCTGATGCAAACGATACGAAATTGCAGTACCTGCATGAATATCCAGCACAGGATGCGCTACACCTAAGGCATAAATTTGATTTAAGTCATACACGGCTGGTTGATGTAAATGCCCATGCAGCAAGGCATACAAACCATTTTTGCTCCACTGCTCTAAAGCAATTCGTCCCAACACTGGGCAATCTTTAATACCGTGACGATCATCTGGTGGTGTATAAAATGGTTGATGCGCCACCAAAATTTTTAACTTATTTGTGGGCGCAGCTTGCAGCAAAGTATCTATTTCCTGAATTTGATTCAAAGAAATATGCCCACGAGTATGAAAACGTCGCCGAATACTGTTCACCCCTATCACATAAAAATGGGCGGTTTCCAAAATTGTTTCCATACGCCCAAAAAACAACTGATACCGCGCAAACGGACTAAAAAAACGATTCCAAAGATGATATAGCGGAATATCGTGATTTCCTGGCACAACCAAATACGGTAAATTCAAACTGTCTAAAAAATGCTTACAAGCATAAAACTGTGCATAGCGTGCACGTTGGGTTAAATCACCACTGACCACAACCGCTTCCGGTCGCATACTTGCACACAGTTGTTGTACTGCCTGCATACAAGCCACATTTTCAGTGCCAAAGTGCAAATCAGACAGATGCAGCAGCATGCGGCACCTTAATCTTCAATGCATTTTTCAATACAGAAATACGCAGTGGTGGGCGCATTTTGACAATTTCTCCATCAAGCGCCACGGTCAGTTGTTGGCGTTTACTATGAATGACCACCTGCTCTGCTGCAAAACTGTACATATCATTGGCTTGCTCAGCCTTCCCCTGAATTAATTGCCACAGAATTTTAAATAAAGTCAATTTATCGGACTTTGCCACTGCAACACCTGCGACTTTGCCTGCTGCAGCAGCTTTGGCAATACGTAAATTCATTTCAGACAGTTGTAATTGATTATTCCCAAAGAAAATGAGCGGCGTTTTCAGCGGATAGCGCTTTGTATCGACCTCTATTTCTAATTTTAATTCTTTACGGTCACGAATCAGCACATCCAAACCTGAAGTATAGGCATGTAAAGGCAAACGCCCTAAATATTGGTTATAACGCTCGCGTTTTTGAATAAATAAAGGGTACAAACCCAAACTGGCATTGTTTAAATAAATATGTTGATTGATTTGTGCCACATGCACAGCACGCGTACTGCCAGTTGCGATGACATGCGCTGCTTCAATTAAATCTAGCGGAATATTCAGTAAGCGCGCCACATAATTAAACGTGCCCAAAGGCAAAATACCCATGGGGATAGATGTCCCTTTTAACTTTGCAGCAACCGCATTTAAAGTACCATCTCCACCCGCTGCAACCACAACACCGCTTAACTGCGCTGCTTGATGCCGTGCTAACACCTGTTGCATCAGTTGATCAAAATTGGCGATTTCACCCATTTCAAACAATTGGATTTCAAAACCATGCTGTGACAAAACATGCAACAGTTCTTCATAGACACCTTCTTGCTGTGTGGCATGAAATCCAGATTTTTGATTATAAATAAGCGATAAAGGCTGTAATGTTGTCGACATTTTCTTCAATCATTTTAAAGCTTTTGCTCTAATTTCGACCAATTGATGCAGAATGAAAAGCAGCTTTATGTAAAAATCGAATGATGACCATTCATTAAATCAATAATCATTCTTTATAAAATTTAAGCTATAAATATATGTTTTAATTAAAAATAATTAAAATAAATAATGCCCATATTTTTTTTAAATAATGATAAATAGAACACAAAAAAGTTGTAAGCCCATGTTTCATATATGTTATTCATTATTTATATGGGTATTTTTCACATAAAGCTAAATCAAGCCTATGTCTTATTTTTTTTATGTTTTTGTGCTTTAATACAGCCACTTTTTTTTCATATTTCATCTGAACCATGTACCCCATCGTTCAGATTGTACTTTGTACACGACTTGTACACATTTAAGATAGGCCTCACCATGACCCAAGTGAACGCACCAGAATTCGTTCGTCACCCTAAGCTTATTGCATGGGTTGAAGAAATTGCAAAGTTAACGAAACCAGCAAAAATTGAATGGTGTGACGGTAGCGCAGAAGAATATCAACGTCTAATCGACTTGATGATCGCTAACGGCACCATGCAAGCATTAAACCAAGAAAAACACCCTGGTTCGTACCTTGCAAATTCAGATCCTTCTGACGTTGCTCGTGTTGAAGACCGTACTTACATCTGCTCTGAAAACAAAGAAGATGCTGGTGCGACGAACAACTGGGAAGCGCCAGCTGAAATGCGCGCTAAATTAAACGGTTTATTCGACGGTTCAATGGCTGGTCGTACCATGTATGTGGTTCCATTCTCTATGGGCCCATTAGGTAGCCACATTGCTCACATCGGTATTGAATTAACTGACTCTCCTTATGTTGCTGTCAGCATGTCTAAAATGGCTCGTATGGGTAAAGCTGTTTATGACGTATTGGGCACAGATGGCGAATTTGTTCCTTGCGTACACACTGTGGGCGCACCATTGGCTGAAGGCGAAAAAGACGTTGCTTGGCCATGTAACAAAGAAAAATACATTGTACATTATCCAGAAACTCGTGAAATCTGGTCGTATGGTTCTGGTTACGGCGGTAACGCATTATTGGGTAAAAAATGCTTAGCGCTTCGTATTGCTTCTGCAATGGGTCGTGAACAAGGCTGGTTAGCAGAACACATGCTAATTTTAGGCGTGACCAACCCACAAGGCGAAAAACACTACATCGCAGCAGCATTCCCTTCTGCATGTGGTAAAACCAACTTTGCGATGTTAATTCCACCTGCAGGTTATGAAGGCTGGAAAATTGAAACTGTAGGTGACGATATTGCTTGGATCAAACCAGGTGAAGATGGTCGCTTATATGCAATTAACCCTGAAGCTGGTTTCTTCGGTGTTGCTCCTGGTACAAACACCAAGACTAACCCGAACTGTATGGCAACTCTGCACAAAGACGTGATTTATACCAACGTTGCTGTGACTGACAACGGCGAAGTATGGTGGGAAGGTCTATCTAAAGAAGTTCCTGCAAACTTAACCAACTGGAAAGGTCAACCACATACTGGCGCAGAAAAAGCAGCTCATCCAAATGCGCGCTTCACTGTTGCAGCAGGTCAATGCCCTTCTATCGATGCTGACTGGGAAAATCCAGCAGGTGTTCCAATTTCAGCGTTCATCTTCGGTGGTCGTCGTGCAGACACAGTGCCTCTAATTTCAGAAGCATTTGACTGGGTAGATGGCGTATATAAAGCAGCAACGATGGGTTCTGAAACTACTGCAGCAGCCGTTGGTCAACAAGGTATTGTACGCCGCGACCCATTTGCAATGCTTCCATTTGCTGGTTACAACATGGCAGACTACTTCTCTCACTGGTTAGAAATGGGTGAGAAAGTTGGCGAAAAAGCAAAAGCTGCAGGCAACAAATTACCAGGTATTTACAACGTAAACTGGTTCCGTCGTGATGCAGAAGGCAACTTCGTATGGCCTGGTTTTGGTCAAAACATGCGTGTACTTGAGTGGATCATTGATCGTTGCGAAGGTCGTGCAGAAGCTGTTGAAACTCCAATTGGTTTTGTTCCAACGTATGAGCAATTGAACTGGACTGGTTTAGATTTCTCTAAAGAGCAATTTGAAACTGTAACAGCGCAAGACAAAGAACAATGGATCAAAGAGTTAGAAAGCCACACTGAGTTATTCAACAAACTTGGTGAGCGCCTACCTGCTGCATTGAAAGCACGTCAAGCTGCTTTACTTGAAGCGGTTAAATCTGCGTAATTCAACGCTGATTGCTAAGAAAAGGTCACTTCGGTGACCTTTTTTTATTGCCCTAATATTTTATGTGTTAAAAGCACCGAAATCCGCTCTTCAACAATCCCACCTGATGTGTAAATACTAAATAATACGAAGATTCAAGGTAAAAACATGACATCACAAGCACACGCTTATCAGCTCAAATATAGACAGCCTACCACATCACCAACAAAGCCATGCTTTGTCCACTCAGCTATGGCATACTTAAAACAAGAATGAAATGACATCAAAACATGAGACATGATCATGAATAAAACCATGAAGAATACAATGATTATTTTGGCTATGACGGGACTTGGGTTAGGTTTATCCGCTTGTCAAAGTTTGCCTGAGCAAAACGAGAATAGTTTTATTGGCTATAAAGTCGAAAGCAAAACTGATCGCAACGCAGTATTAGCCTACACTCTTGCAGGACGTCAAAACCAACAGCGCGATGAAAGTAAATTACAGCGTGCCTGCCAAAAAGAACTTGGTGCGCATAAAACTTATCAATTGCGGATTTTAAGTATTAATGAAGTGGTGAATCCTGCAGCCAACCAACAAGACCCGTATGGTCGCCAACTTGGGCAAAGCCGCACCTCTATTGGCTTATCGAACACACCTGAGCTACATAGCAGTGAAAACTATGCTACACGTCAGGCCTTAGATGCTCGCCCAAGCACACTGCGCATTGTGCGTTATAGCTGCAATTAATTCGCGCCACAAAACTGGCTTCCTATAAGACGTGATGAGTTATCGCGTCTTATAAAAACTCACATTACGGAACTCTTTGGCTTCATCCAAATCTGGCCATGTGGTCGCGCTGCGTTCATCTATTTTTATATATTGTGGATGACTAAAGTTTTTCACTCGGCTGTCTGCCACCCAAACCTCTGGGGCAAACTTTAAGAACTCATCTAAAAAGAAGCGATTGCATTGATCATAAAGTACATCGGCAGCCAGCAATACATCCACTTGTTCTGCCTTGTATAGATCATCTAAATATTCAAGCGCTACATCATTCAATTCAGCATTGGCACGACAGGCTGCAAGGCTAATAGGATCAATATCACAACAAATTACCCGTTTGGCACCTGCCATTTTTGCAGCAATCGCCACCACGCCTGAACCCGCACCGAAGTCTAAAACAACCTTATCTTTTACTTGCTGCGGTTCTGCCAATAACCATTGCGCCATTGCAAGTCCTGAAGCCCAACAGAAAATCCAGTACGGCGTATCATTCCAAATACGACGAATCACTTCATCATCTAGCTTGTCGGTAGGAAATACTGGTGGAATAAGCCAAAGTGAAATAGGCGTTTCAGGCAATTGCTGTGCCAGTAATTCACAATTTGGAATTACATCATGTAAAGCATCTAAAAGATGTTCAGGGGCTTTAGGAAATTGAAAGGTACAGCTCATTGGATTTTTATTCGTTCTAATTTAAAAAGTTCCCTCTGCTTTTTTAAAGGAGAGGGAGCATTCATTATTTTTACAATGAATTCCCCACTCTTTTTTAGGAGAGTTAGGGAGAGAATTTTTAAGCCCTCATCCCAGCCTTCTCCCTGAGCCGTATACGGCGCAAGAGAAGGAGCATCCATTATTTTCACAATGAATTTCCCCTCTCCTGAGCAAAATTTAAAGCACTGCTTTTAAATTGAAGCGCAAGAGAGGGTTAGGGAGAGGTCTTCATCAACCTAACGCTTTCTCAGCCGCTTCAACCGTTTGACGAATCAAAGTTGTAATCGTCATTGGGCCAACGCCACCTGGTACAGGCGTATATGCAGAAGCAATCTCTTCAATGCCTTGCAATTGGATATCTCCAACACCACCGCCATCACGTGGATGGAAGCCTGCATCAACAACCACAGCGCCTGGTTTGATCCAGTCTTTTTGAATCAATTCAGCTTTACCAACCGCACCAACAATAATGTCCGCTTGTTTCACAAAACTTGCAAGATCTTGGGTACGTGAATGGCAAATGGTTACTGTTGCATTGGCTTCAAGAAGCATCGCAGCCATTGGTTTACCTAAAATTGCCGAACGCCCCACAACAACGGCATGTTTGCCTGCAATTTCAATGTTTTTTTCTTTAAGAATGGTCATAATGCCTGCAGGTGTTGCAGAACCATATGCAGCTTCGCCCATTGCCATACGACCATAACCTAAACAGGTCACACCATCTACGTCTTTTGCAAGTGAAATCGCATCAAAACAAGCACGCTCATCAATTTGCGCAGGAACTGGGTGTTGCAACAAAATACCATGCACATCAGGATTGGCATTCAATTTTTCAATTTCTGCCAATAATTGTTCTGTGGTGGTTTCTGTTGGCAATTCTACTTTTAAAGAATCCATGCCCACACGACGGCAAGCATTGCCCTTCATGCGTACATAAGTTGCAGATGCACCGTCATCACCGACCAAAATAGTCGCTAGAATTGGGGTACGACCTGATTTTGCTTTTAACGCTTCTACACGTGTTAACAGATCAGCTTCAATTTGTTTTGCCAATGCACGACCGTCTAAAATTAATGCCACGGCACATCTCCAAATGTTGATATGAATCAATTTTGCAAATAATACATGATTATTTAGACTATTTTATTCTATATGTCGAATTAATGTGCATCTGCTCATTTAATAGTATTGTTTTTTTTTCAGAGCTTGCTAATATACGCATCACAAGACGCGGCGGGGTGGCAGAGTGGTCATGCAGCGGACTGCAACTCCGTGGACGCCGGTTCGATTCCGACCTCCGCCTCCAATCTTGTAAAACTATGCCCGAGTGGTGAAATCGGTAGACACAGGGGATTTAAAATCCCCCGCCCTCAAAGCGTGCCAGTTCGAGTCTGGCCTCGGGCACCATTTTAAAATAGATTAAAATGGTGCAAATAAAGAACCCAGCATTAAGCTGGTTTTTTTATGCCTAAATTTTAGGTTTTCCCCTCTTTATTCAATATTCAATGATGCCTCTATGAACCCTAAACAAGCGCTTCTTGATTTGCAGCAATTGCAACAACAATACCCTGCTGCATTTAAAAGAAATATTTTGTTTTATGGTTTTATTCAAAGCAAAGGCATGCTGGATGATTGGAAAGAAATGATTCCATGGGTCTTGGCCTGCCTGATTTTTATTCCTATTTCAATCAGTCTGGCGCACGGGATTCAAAACTTTGCACCGCAATACGATGCCTTTCAAGCCAAGGCATTGGCGATTTTAGCCATCATGTTAGGTTTTATGCTGCTTCTACCTTATGTGTTGTATCAAATTAAACACAGTTCGGCATCGTGGTATCAACTACAGCAACATGCCACCATAAAAATAGCAGTATTGATTCTGCTACAAGCGGTAAATTTCGCCTATTTTCAGAGTGCAATTCTGCAAGGGATTTTATTCTTTTTCTGCATCAGTTTTGGTTTTGTACGTTTCTATAAAGAGAATATGTTCCGTGACCACATAAGCCTTGAACAAAAATATTGCTTAACGCAATTTCGCCGTGCTGCGTATTGGTCATATCGTCAAGCTGCTAAAATTCAATATCGGATGTATTTTTCCAATAAAAATAGCCCTCGTTTTGCCCAATTGAATCAGCAATATCAACATGCAATTCAGTTACATCAACAACTGATGCAGGTTGAACACAATTTATGTAAAAGCATTAAATACATAGATTTAGACAGTTATATTCAAGATAAACTCGATTAAAAACCTCCGCTTAATCATCAAAAAAAACCGAGCAACTTAGACTCGGTTTTCTGTAAATATCACACCAATTTTAAGCAGTTTTAGCGACATCAATGATTGGTTTTAAGTCTACACCATACTTCTGTTGATGACCACGCGTATCATCGAGTTTGTATTCACGTGCCTTAACCGTATCTATAAACTTCCAATCTGCAACCACTTGCGCACGATCAAAAGTCACCGTTAAATAACCACGTTGATTTAAGTTGCAATAATCCAGTTCATCAATCAGTTCTTGAAAGGCATATTCCAACGCTGCCATTTCGTCTGCAGGCACATTTAAGTAATACTCAATTCCGGGCGATGATACCGAGCTGGTCGCGAATTCCAACCCAACCTCATGATTTGTTTCATGTGTATGCAAGGTTGCAGCCCAAGCATTGTGAGTATCACCTGCCAACACCACTGCTTTTTTCCCAAGTTGCTGCAATGTCCCATACACAACTTCTCGCTCGTAGGCATAACCATCCCAAGCATCGAGGTTATAAGGTGCAACCGCATACAAACGTGCCTTATCTACTGCTGTCAAAGTTGGATCATTCGCTTTTAAACGCAATTTCAGCGTGACCAATTCTGTAATTTTCTGCTTCATTTGTGCAAGTGTTTCAGGTTGCTGATCACCATTGGTGATTTTCGCTAAAGGCAATAACAGTTCTTGTGGAATCAGCATTTTCGCCATCAACACTTGTTGAGCCAAAACATTCCAAGTAGCCTTAGACTGCCCCAACTGCTTTTGCAACCATTCTCGTTGAACTCCACCCATCAATGTGCGTTGATCACTAAATAAATCTGCCTGAAATTTAGCAGCATCAATACCTTCTGCCGTCATATAGTTAGCATAATCTAATTGCTTATGACGCGCCAAAATACGCGTATCCAGCATCATCAAATTCACCAAACCACCAAAATCAAACTGGCGATAAATATTCAAATGATCATTTTCTGCAACTGGACGAATTGGCATCCACTCGAAATAAGCCTGTAATGCCGCAATTTTACGTTCTATAAAGCTGCCTTCACCTTCTTGATGATTATCTGCACCCGCTTCCCAAGTATCATTACTGAGTTCATGGTCATCCCAAATGACAATAAATGGATGGCGTTGGTGAGCAGTCTGCAAATCAGCATCGGTACGATATAAAGCATAACGTTTACGATAATCATCTAACTTGATAATTTCTTTATCATTGTCTGCAGCAAAGGTACGTCCTAACTGTTTTGCATCGTCAGTCGCGTAGCCACCTTGTCCATATTCATAAATATAATCACCCAAGTGAATAATCACATCCAGATTGTTTTCCTGTGCCATTTCTTTATACACATGAAAATAACCTGCGGGATAGTTCGAGCAAGAACAGACCGCAAATTTCACTTGATCGCTGCGTTGTGGCAAGGTTTTGGTCTGTCCTATAGCAGAAACCGTATTACCAAAGCGGAAACGGTAATAATATTTAGTCCCTGCCTGTAAACGATCTGCGTCCACTTTAACAGTAAAATCTTGCGCTGCGCTGGTTTGTACTTTGCCAGTATTTACCAATTGCTTAAACGCCTCATCGCTGGCAATTTCCCAAACCACTTCAATGCATGCTGCCATGTCACTTGGCGTTACACGTGTCCATAAAATGATACGATCATGCAGCGGATCACCACTGGCGACACCATGCAAAAACTGCACCTTTAATGCATTTTCTGCTGTATTTTCATTGTCATCACCACATGCAGTTAATGCGACTGGCAATGACAACGCCCCAAAACCAGCCAAACTTTTTTGAATCAGCTCTCGGCGAGTTAAGCGAATGTTCATGAATATTCCTTTTATTTTTCTTGAGCGCTCAACATAGAAATTTATGATTTCGCTTTGATCTCAAACTCATGAAATATTGATGACAAACAGCAGAAATATACTGCAAACCGAACTTTTTTCAAGCTAATAAGTTGAATTGATTGAAAAGAAAGCAATTGTAAATAAATTTACTTGCCAAGATTTATTTCGTCCTCTATTATTGCGCACATGCCCGAGTGGTGAAATCGGTAGACACAGGGGATTTAAAATCCCCCGCCCTCAAAGCGTGCCAGTTCGAGTCTGGCCTCGGGCACCATTTTAATGAATCAAATCATTCAAATGGTGCAAATAAAGAACTCCAGCATTAAGCTGGTTTTTTTATGCCTAAAAAATATAATATTGAAAACGATAACACTTATGTGCCGATGATTTGAAATGTCTCTACAACGCTTTATCTTCTCTTTCAAATGGATGATCTGTTTATGCTGCTTGCTCAGTTTTGCAAGCCATGCACAAAATCCCAGCCTTGAGTCAGCAACCGAATCCGTAAACCCAATTGAAACTGATGCAGAATTTTATGATGTTTTTGCAGGAACAGTGCAATATAAAAATCAAGAATTACAATTACGTCGTTGCAGCTTAGGCAACAATTTATATTTATTAAATTTCCAAAATCCTGAAGAAGAAAAGCAACTCAAAACTTTGCTGCAACAAAATACAAAGTTTTGGGTCAATTTAATTGCACAGCCGAATGAACATAATGGGCTATATACGTTGAATGTTCGGGAAATTGCAGAACTACATACACAGCAAAGTTGCCATTTGGATGATGTTTTAGATGATTTATTGAATCACCCATAAATTAAAGCTGAAAGAGAGTGACCTATCACCACTCTCTCGTTGCAATCAACTCTTCCATTTCAATCTCGAAATAGCCTTGATCTTGCAGCACCATCATCATCGCCTCAGCAATATAATCTGCTGCGGTATCGTCCAAATCTGAATCCAAATCTTCAAATTGTGGTTTCATTTTATTAATGGCTTGCACGGTCTGATCAGCAAAATGATAAATATCCGTTTCAGATAAATTGGATTTAGACACGTGTTTTGCAAACTGTTGAATCAGTTGTTTTAACTCAGCAACTAAAATATCAGGATAAAACTCATCATCAAACATCGGGAGAAGTAAATCTGCAAACATACAAGCACTCAAAAATACAGAGATTCAAGCGTGCCTATATAGCATAAGCAAGGCTTTAATTCTAGCTTCGCCCCAATTTGCATACTGCGATTAATTTGCCAACTGCATTGCTTGCCAGACTTTAATGGCGTCAGACATGGCTTTCACATCATGCGCACGCACCATACAAGCACCTTGCTGAATACTGAGTAAATGTGCCGCTACAGAACCAACTGCACGCTGTGTTGGCTCTGCCCCACCCAAAGCTTCACCAATAAAGCGTTTACGGGACAATGCCGATAAAATTGGATACCCCATACCATTAAGTTGATGCAACTCATTTAACAATTTCAGATTCTGTTGTGCATTTTTCGCAAAACCAAAACCCGGATCAATCATGATATTTTCAGGCTTGACCCCTACCGCCAAAGCATCAGCGACACGTTGCTGCAATTCTGCAATCACATCTGCAGTGACATCATCATATTGATCTAAATTGTTCATGGTGGTCGGTTCACCACGCATGTGCATAATAATCACGGGGATATTTAACTCAGCAGCTGTTTGCAACGCATTTGGACGGGTCAGCGCACGTACATCATTCCAGATATGCGCCCCCGCAGCTACGGCAGCACGAATCACTTCAGGCTGTGACGTATCAATCGAAAGCACTACATCATAAGTAGATAAGGCTTCCGCCACAGGAACCACACGACGAATTTCTTCTTCTACACTCACAGGACTTGCCCCCGGACGTGTAGACTCACCGCCAATATCAATCACGGTTGCACCTTCGGCTATCATTTCCAAAGCACGCGCCACAGCAGCATCTTTTTCATTATGTCGCCCACCATCACTAAACGAGTCTGGTGTCACATTTAGAATTCCCATCACATGCGGCTGAGATAAATCTAAACGCAAACGTCCACATTGCAATACACGTTTGGGTAATGGCATTAGCTGCATGCTGGTCTTCCTTTCAATTTGAAAAGCTTATTTTAACAAGGCTAATTTTAAAGATGTGGAATTCTTTTCGATGAGCGTCAACAGACCTCAATATTCCGGTCACAACTGCACATAAACCACACGAATAAAAAAAAGAGCCTTTATACAAAGACTCTTTTTTAACATCATGTGAGCTGATTAGCTCGCTGGTAATGGTGGCGGTGTGCTTGGACCATCGGTTGGTGTTACATCAATCACAGGATTGTCTGCAATATACACCTTCGGTGGCTGTGGCTCACGACCTTCCATAATGTCACGGATTTGGTCACGATCAATGGTTTCCCATTCCAACAATGCTTTTACCATTGCGTGGGCAATGTCTTGGTTATTTTCCAAAATATCGCGGGCAACTTTATATTGCTCATCAATAATACGACGAACTTCAGCATCCACTTGTTGCTGGGTGGCTTCAGAAATCGTACGGCTGCCTAAACTACCCATGAATGATTGTTGTGTATCGTCTTCATAGACCATTACGCCTAACTTGTCAGACATACCGTATTTGGTCACCATCGCACGTGCTAATTTAGTCGCACGCTCAAAGTCATTCGATGCACCTGTTGACATTTGATTAATAAAGACTTCTTCTGCAATACGACCACCAAACAAGATAGACAAGTCGTTCAGCATTTTGTCTTTATAATGGCTAGTTTGGTCATGTTCAGGCAATTGCCATGTCACACCCAATGCCCAACCACGCGGCATAATCGTCACTTTATGCACAGGGTCTGTACCCGGCAGCATTTCAGCAACAATCGCATGACCTGCTTCATGATAAGCCGTTGCACGACGTTCTTCTTCACGCAGCACCATCGACTTACGTTCAGGGCCCATATACAACTTATCTTTAGCATCTTCAAAGTCGTGCATATCCACCGTATTTTTATTACGACGGGCAGCAAACAATGCAGCTTCATTCACAAGGTTCGCCAATTGCGCACCAGAGAAGCCTGGTGTACCACGTGCCAAGACTTTGACATCTACACCTGTAACTGAAGGCAGTTTTTTCAAGTGAACATTCAGAATTTGCTCACGACCTTTAATGTCTGGCAAGCCAACCATTACTTGACGGTCAAAACGACCTGGACGCAATAAAGCTTTATCCAGTACATCGGCACGGTTTGTCGCAGCGATGACAATAATGCCTTCATTGCCTTCAAAACCATCCATTTCAACAAGCATTTGGTTAAGTGTTTGCTCACGTTCATCGTGACCACCACCTGTACCTGAACCACGGTGACGACCTACCGCATCAATCTCATCAATAAAGATGATACATGGTGCATGGCGTTTAGCTTGCTCAAACATATCACGAACACGAGAAGCACCTACACCCACGAACATTTCAACGAAGTCAGAACCAGAAATGCTGAAGAATGGAACTTTGGCTTCGCCTGCAATGGCTTTGGCCAATAAGGTTTTACCTGTACCCGGTGGACCTACCATCAACACACCTTTAGGAATAGTTGCACCTAAACGCTTGAATTTAGCAGGGTCTTTTAAGAAATCTACAATTTCAACCACTTCTTGTTTTGCTTCGTCACAACCTGCTACATCGGCAAATGTGACTTTAATTTGGTCTTCAGACAACATTTTGGCTTTAGATTTACCAAAGCTCATCGGGCCGTTTTTACCACCTGCACCGCCACCCATGTTGCGCATAAAGAACATGAATAACAAAATGATTAAAAGTACAGGGAAACTTGCGATCAATAGTTGCATTAACAAACCTTGACGTTGAGGTGCAGTACCTTCAACAACAACGTTGTTTTTAATCAGATTCGGCATCAGTTCAGGGTCTTGAACTGCTGGACGAATGCTTTCAAAGGACGAGCCGTTGACTTTTTCGCCACTAATTCTTTCGCCATCAATTGTGACTTGCTTAATTTGACCAGCATTCACCGCTGTAACGAACTCTGAATAGTTCATTGCAGTTGGCTTTTCACTGTTATTGATGTTGCTGAAAATTAGAATCAGCACACCAAGTATAATCAGCCACAATACGGCATTCTTGAAGAGATCGCTCAAAGCTTTATTCCCATATCAATCTAATTTGATCATGCCCGTTACTGGGTGACCTTTCATTCAAAAAGCTGAAGATCAGCTAGACAATTCATTAAAAACGTACAAAATGCACAATTTTTAACGGCTTGGCAAGTAAACTTTATTTAGACGCTTTTTTACGTCCTTGTCCAATAAGGAATACTTCTTTGGAACGCGCCCGTGAAGCAGCGGGTTTTGCTGTCTTTAGAACATCAAAACTGTCCACAACCTGTTTACGAAATTCGTCAAACCCCGAACCTTGGAACACTTTGACCACAAACTGGCCATTGGGTCCCAATACACGGTTGGCAAAATCGAGCGCCAACTCGCATAAGTAAATTTGACGCGGTTGATCTACAGCTTTATTACCTGATGTATTGGGGGCCATATCGGAAATTACAACGTCTACCGTGCGTCCGTTTAAAATATTTAACAATTTTTCGAAAACTTCTTCTTCGCGGAAGTCACCTTGTAAAAAGGTCACATCTGGTAGTGCGTCCATTTCCAAAATATCGGAAGCGATCACCAAACCTTTGTCGCCGACAAGTTTCCCTGCGATTTGCGACCAACTACCCGGTGCTGCACCTAAGTCCACCACCGTCATACCGGGTTTGATCAGTTTATATTTTTCTTGAATCTCAAGTAGTTTGTATGCAGCACGTGCACGATACCCTTCTTTTTGCGCTCTTTTCACAAAGGGATCATCTAGGTGCTCTCTCATCCACGCACGACTACTTTTGGATAACTTTTGGTTGGTAATGCGTGTTGCCATAACTCTCTTAGTAACGAATAGCCATCTAAATTGCGATTGTACGTGAAAATTAGCAAGCTTGCAGTAGACATCTGTATCTAAATAGCAAGAACTAACCTATTTTTTCTATTAAATCCATCGCTTATTTCTGTACTGAGGCTTAAAAAAGTCACTTTGACTGTTACAGATAAATATCAGCAAGTATTCAGATTCAATATTTTTACAAGGCAGCAAGATCACAGATTATTTGCATAGAATTTACAGCGTTTCAAACTGGCTTTTGTTATACTAAGCCGTTTTTAAAATTAGGTTATCTTTATGGCGGCTCTATCTATTCAGGAACGCAAGCGTTTACGTCAAATTGGTCATGCACTCAACCCTGTAGTGATGATTGGCGGTCAAGGTTTGACTGAAAATGTGATTGAAGAAACCAACCGTGCTTTAAACGATCACGAATTGATTAAAGTCAAAATTGGCGGTGAAGACCGTGAGGTACGTGCAGCTGTGATTACTGAAATTGCAGCAGCAACAGGTTCTGAAGTGGTACAAAGCATTGGTAAAATTGTCTTACTCTACAAAAAAGCAGCCAAACAAAATGCTAAATTATCTAATTTAGTTCGCCACGCTCACTTGTCTAACTAATCTCCCTCAATGGCAAGTTACGAACTCAGTGCTTTTAATCGTCAATTTCAGGCCATTTCTTTGGTCGGTGCAATTGAACAACAAAGCCCATTTACGTTAAATGTGGGCTTTTGGCTGCGCGATCCAAATCAGTGGGTCGAATGGCCTGCTTTGGTAGCGTCACATCCACGTCAGGATTTTTTGTGGGAACACACCTGCTTTGAAATTTTCATTGGGGTTCAGGGCGAAGATTTTTATCGTGAAATCAATTTATCCCCTTCTCAAGCTTGGCAAGCCTACGCCTTTGAAGAATATCGTTATCCTGAGCAAATGCCGCCCGTGGCTGCTTACGATATTGAACTGAATCAGCTGAAACGCACACATTATGGTTTGAATGTGAGTCTGGATTTAACCGAATTTATGCTGAAACATAAACTAAAATGGACGGATTTGTTTATAGGTCTGACGGCAGTGCTAAAAACCAGTCAGGGCGAACAGTTTTATGCCATGCAACACAGCAGTCCTGCAGCCGATTTTCATAATAAACGAGATTGGTTACATCAGTTCTAATCTTGTCTAGTTTCAAAATGCGTAATCAGATTTTCATTTTGTACTTGAGCAGAAATTTGAATAAAAAAAGTGAGGCCGAACCTCACTTTTTTTATGGCTGATTAGATTAAGCTTGATCAGTTTCGTCATTCGTTTCTGTTTTTTGTGGATTAACTTTTTTCCAAGCTTCTAAAGTGTGCTCTTTAGAACGCTGAAACGTTTCAACCAATTGGTCTTTATGTTTCACTGAAATACTGCTGACATCTTCTTTCAACTCTTTACCTAGTTTAGAAAGGTCATCAATAATTGCGCTAAATTCAGTTTTCACAAATTCTTTTAACTCACCTAAGTCTTTAGGTGAACCACCAAACTGTGCTTTCAATGCTTCAATTTTTTGCAATACATCTTGCTTTAATTGACCCAATTGCTCTTGCACGCTAGCATTGAGTTGTTTCGCTTCGGCTTGAAGTTTTTCTTGTGTTTCTGCAACCACATCAAGCACCTGCTCTTTGGCATCATGCGTTACTTTTTCAAGCTTTTCAGCGCCTTCACTTACTGCTTTGATTGCACTGTTTTGTGGTTCAGTGGCTGATTTATCTTGTTCAGTCATTCGCTTTTACCCAAGGTCGTTGTTGTTTATAAATTAAGCATAAGGCAATTTAGACTAAAATGGGTTTTGGATTGTCTAACAATCGTAGATTGCTTACATTTGGACTACACGCTAAAACATAAACCTAGCAAAAAAAGCAAGTCTTTTATCTTACATATTCGTCAGATTCACAATGGACTTTTGGCGAGCTCATGCGTATAATGCAATGTTAAGTTCAAGCGAGCAGACATAGGAGGGTAGGTTTAAACATTGACCTTCCTTTTTTTTCGTCTACTCGCTTTTTTACAGCCCTATTTTTGTGGTTTTAGTTCAGGAGCTTTGGTTTGAGCACCCCCGCCATTTTAGCCCTTGCCGACGGTACAATCTTTAAAGGTACGTCTATCGGTGCAACGGGAAGTACGACTGGTGAAGTCGTTTTTAACACTGCCATGACTGGCTATCAAGAAATTTTGACCGACCCGAGTTATGCACAGCAACTTGTGACTTTAACTTACCCGCACATTGGGAACACAGGTTGTAATGATGAAGATGTCGAGTCTGGTCGTATTCATAAAGTATGGGCAAACGGTTTAATTATCCGTGATTTGCCTTTACTACACAGTAACTTCCGTTCTAATCAATCTTTAGCAGAATATTTGCAAGCACACAACGTGGTTGCGATTGCAGATATTGATACCCGTAAATTGACCCGTATTTTACGTGCCAAAGGTGCGCAAAACGGCTGTATTCTTGCTGGTGAAAATATCACTGAAGAAGAAGCAATTGCGAAAGCACGTGCATTTGGCGGCTTAAACGGCTTAGATCTTGCAAAAGTATGCTGCGACCCTGAAGGTTTTGAATGGACTGAAGGTTCATGGGAACTTGGCAAAGGCTTTACTCAACCTGAACTTAAATATCATGTGGTTGCATACGATTACGGTGTCAAAACCAACATCCTGCGTATGCTCGCAGACCGCGGTTGCAAATTAACCGTTGTTCCTGCACAAACCCCTGCTGAAAAAGTCCTTGCGTTAAACCCAGATGGCATTTTCTTGTCAAATGGCCCTGGCGATCCTGCTGCATGTGACTACGCAATTGAAGCTGTAAAAACAATTGTAGAAACCACGAATACTCCTGTATTTGGTATCTGTTTAGGTCACCAAATTCTTGCACTTGCATCAGGTGCAAAAACAATGAAAATGCCGCACGGTCACCACGGCGCAAACCATCCTGTACAGAACTTAGAAACTGGTACAGTGATGATTACTTCTCAGAACCACGGCTTCGCGGTAGATGAAAGCACCTTACCAAGCAATGTATGTTCAACGCATCGTTCATTGTTCGATGGCACAAACCAAGGTATTCATCGTACAGACAAGCCTGCATTTAGCTTCCAAGGTCACCCAGAAGCAAGTTCAGGTCCACATGACTGCGCACTCTTGTTCGATCATTTCATCGAACTTATTGAAGCCGCTAAGAAGTAATTAAGGAGCGAAATAATGCCTAAACGTACGGATATTAAAAGCATCTTAATTATTGGTGCTGGTCCTATTGTTATTGGTCAGGCTTGTGAGTTTGACTATTCTGGTGCTCAAGCATGTAAAGCGCTGCGTGAAGAAGGTTACCGCGTTATTTTGGTAAACTCGAACCCTGCGACCATCATGACTGACCCTGCAATGGCAGATGCAACTTATATCGAGCCAATCACTTGGCAGACTGTTGCAGCAATCATTGAAAAAGAACGTCCAGATGCAGTACTTCCGACCATGGGTGGTCAAACTGCATTGAACTGTGCGCTTGCATTAGATGCCAACGGTATTTTAGCCAAATACAATGTTGAATTAATTGGTGCAACCAAAGACGCGATTGAAAAAGCCGAAGACCGTAAATTGTTTGATGAAGCAATGCGCAAAATTGGTCTTGAGTGTCCAAAAGCAGCAATTGCTGAATCTATGGAAGAAGCACTTGAGATTCAATCTCGCTTTGGCTTCCCTGTGATTATTCGTCCATCATTCACCATGGGTGGTTCTGGTGGCGGTATCGCATATAACAAAGAAGAATTCCTTGAAATCTGTGAACGCGGTTTCGATCTTTCTCCAACCAAACAATTATTGATTGATGAATCACTTATTGGTTGGAAAGAATATGAGATGGAAGTTGTACGTGATAAAAACGACAACTGTATCATCGTATGTTCAATCGAAAACTTTGACCCAATGGGCGTGCACACTGGTGACTCAATCACCGTTGCTCCTGCGCAAACTTTGACGGACAAAGAATACCAATTGATGCGTAATGCATCTTTAGCGGTACTTCGTGAAATTGGTGTAGAAACAGGTGGTTCTAACGTTCAGTTCGGTATTTGCCCGAATACTGGTCGTATGGTTGTGATTGAGATGAACCCACGTGTATCTCGTTCATCTGCACTTGCATCTAAAGCCACTGGTTTCCCAATTGCAAAAGTTGCAGCGAAATTGGCTGTGGGTTATACCCTTGATGAACTGAAAAATGACATCACAGGCGGTACCACTCCTGCGGCATTTGAACCATCAATTGACTACGTTGTCACTAAAGTTCCACGTTTCAACTTTGAAAAGTTCCCGCAAGCAGACGCGACTTTAACCACACAGATGAAATCTGTAGGTGAAGTCATGGCAATTGGCCGTAATTTCCAAGAGTCTGTAAATAAAGCGCTTCGTGGTTTAGAAACTGGTGCGTGTGGTTTTGACGAACAAATTGAAGTGGGTGCTGAAGGCGCACGCGACAAAATTTTAGTTGAATTAAAAGTTCCAGGCCCTGAACGTATTTGGTACGTGGCAGACGCATTCCGTCACGGCTTTAGCTTGGACGAAGTTTTTGAAGCGACCAAAATTGACCGTTGGTTCTTGATTCAAATTCAAGACATCGTGAACACTGAAAACGAAATCAAAACTTTAGGTTTTGGCGATCTAAACGCTGACAACATCCGTTCGTTCAAACGTAAAGGTTTATCTGACTTGCGTATTGCGAACTTGATGGGAATTTCACAAAAGCAATTCCGTAAACACCGTTGGAACTTGGGCGTAACCCCAGTTTACAAACGTGTGGATACCTGTGCTGCAGAGTTTGAATCTGACACAGCATATATGTATTCAACTTACGATGAAGAGTGTGAATCAAATCCTTCAGCGAAAGACAAGATCATGGTGATTGGCGGTGGTCCAAACCGTATTGGTCAAGGTATCGAATTCGATTACTGCTGTGTACACGCTGCGCTTGCAATGCGTGAAGATGGTTTTGAGACCATCATGGTGAACTGTAACCCTGAAACAGTATCTACCGATTACGACACTTCAGACCGTTTGTACTTTGAACCAATTACTTTGGAAGATGTGCTTGAAATCGTACGTACTGAAAAGCCAAAAGGCATTATCGTACAGTACGGTGGTCAAACTCCACTTAAATTGGCACGCGCTTTAGAAGAAGCAGGTGCGCCAATTATTGGTACATCACCAGATGCAATTGACCGCGCAGAAGACCGTGAGCGTTTCCAGCAAATGATTCAACGTCTGCAATTGCGTCAGCCAAACAACAGCATTGTAAAATCTGCTGAAGAAGGTATCGCAGAAGCAGCGAAAGTGGGTTACCCGCTCGTTGTTCGTCCATCTTATGTATTGGGTGGTCGTGCAATGGAAATCGTGTATAACGAAGAAGAATTGAAACGCTACTTGCGTGATGCAGTTCAAGCATCTAACGATGCACCTGTACTGTTAGACCGTTTCTTGGATGATGCGATTGAAGTTGACGTAGACTGCGTATCTGACGGTAAAGATGTGGTGATTGGCGGTATTATGCAGCACATCGAACAAGCAGGTATTCACTCTGGCGACTCAGCATGTTCAATTCCACCTTATTCATTGTCAGATGAAGTACAGGACGAAATGCGTCGTCAAACTGTTGCCATGGCAAAAGAGTTGGGCGTTATTGGTCTAATGAACGTACAGTTTGCAGTGAAAGGCAATGACGTTTATATCTTGGAAGTGAACCCACGTGCATCACGTACTGTTCCATTTGTTTCTAAGTGTATTGGCGAATCATTGGCTAAAGTTGCAGCACGTTGTATGGCGGGTCAATCTTTAGAAGCTCAAGGCTTTACTAAAGAAATTATTCCGCAACACTTCTCTGTGAAAGAAGCTGTGTTCCCATTCAACAAGTTCCCTGGTGTAGACCCAGTGCTTGGGCCTGAGATGAAATCTACAGGTGAAGTCATGGGCGTAGGTAAAACTTTTGGTGAAGCATTCTATAAAGCTGTGTTAGGCTCGAATGATCGCTTACCAGGAATCCCAACTGAAGGCGAAGTGAAACATGCATTCTTATCTGTACGTGAGTCAGATAAACCGCATGTGGCGCGTATTGCAAAACAATTGGCTGATTTTGGCTTCAAACTTGTTGCAACGGGTGGTACGCATAAAGTCATCACCGATGCAGGTATTGAGTGTGAACGTGTGAATAAAGTGACTGAAGGTCGCCCACACATTGTAGACCGCTTGAAAAATGGTGAGATTCACCTCATCATCAATACTTCTGAAGGCAAACAAGCTCAGCAGGATTCATTCTCAATCCGTCGTTCTGCACTGCAAGGTAAAGTGTATTACACCACGACCTTGAATGGCGCAGATGCTGTATGCCAAGCCTTAGCGATTAAATTACCAATGGATGTATATCGCCTGCAAGATCTTACTGTAGGTTAATACATTTCAATAAAGTCCCGTCACCTTTCGGGTGGCGGGCTTTTTTCATTTATAGACTTCAATATTTTTAAAGAGGGACAACATGCAACGTTATCCTATGACGCCTGAAGGTAAACACGCTTTAGAGCAAGAATTACAACAACTTAAATCGGTTGAACGTCCACGTATTACTGCAGCGATTGCAGAAGCGCGTGAACATGGCGATTTAAAAGAAAATGCTGAATACCATGCCGCACGTGAACAGCAAGGTTTCTGCGAAGGTCGTATCCAAGACATCGAAGGTAAATTAGGCGCTTGCCAAGTAATTGATGTTAAAGAATTGGAACAAAACGGACGTGTGGTTTTTGGTGTGACTGTGACCATTGAAAACCTAGACACCGAAGAGCAAAAAACCTACAAAATTGTAGGTGATGATGAAGCTGATTTTAAAATCAATAAAATTTCAGTGAATTCGCCTATTGCACGCGGTTTGTTGGGCAAAAATGAAGGCGATGAAGCCAAAATTGTCACTCCGCAAGGCGAAGTGGAATATGAAATTGTGAATGTAGAATATCTTTAAGTTTTAATAAAGATGACTACACGCGATGCCCCTCTTTGAGGGGTTTTTTATTGCCTATAAATCATACAGCCGAGCTTATAGATTATACTGCGATAAAAATAGAGGAAAATAAGATGGAAAATCGCATCATTCATGCATTTGTTTATGCGCTTTCTGGGGCTGTGTTAGGACTGATTTTAATTCCAGTCTGGGGACTCTTTATCAATACACAAACCAGTCCTGTCAGTATCGTATTGGCATCATCACTCTTTTTTGCTATTTGGGGATTCTTATTTCCAAACAGTGTTAAAAATGTTTTTATGTATTTGTGGAATTTTTTAAGATAGATACTTTAAGCTTTAAATCACTAAAGCAACCTCTTTTGAAGAATTATTATTTATCAATTAAAGTTGCCTTTTGGTGGTTGAACTATCTAGACTGACTAAACGTTAGTCAATTGATTTTACGGTGTTGATTTAAAAACAGAAGATATGGAATTAAAAATACAAAGATTAATGCAGGTATAATAGTAAAAAAGATCAGATACCACACATAGCGTTGATTGGTTTTATATAATGCAACGTGATAATCAATTCCTCTATAAAAGTCGGGTGATTTGATTTTGAAGATCAAATATCTATATTTCAATGGATATTTCAAATCATCAATATATTGAATATCAAAACCTTGATCCATCATATAACCGTATTGGCATTTATCTTTTAAGATTAGATTACAAACAGGGGTTGCCTCTATATCAGCATTATTAACATCCATTACTGGGAAAACACCAGTTCCTGAAAACCTATTTAAATTAGCTTTTACTCCCCCCTTCATAATCACTTTTGCTTGTTTGAGTTCACTGACATAACCCTCTATATCCAAAAAAAGAATAGCGACCTTTTTATTTAAACCTGTTGACATGGCAATGACCATAACCAATATGACACCTAATTGGATATGTCCCCAAAGATAGCCCTTCTTTTCAGCCTTAAGCTCTTCTATTGGTGTCGTACTAAGCACATGTCCAGACCAAAAACCAAAAAATAAAGTACTGCTAAAGAACCAAATGGTTAACCATTTCATGCCATCAAAATTGGCATCGGCAAAAACCCAGTACAGCATCCCACAGGCGTAAACAATAATAGCCGTAAGCGCTAGTGTGTAACGGTTAGTGTTAAAAGCACTCATAAGTTACGATTATCCTTAAAATTTATTTGAGCAATTTTTTTTGGCTGCACTTCCTCCACATCAGCAAACAAACTAAATGTTTGATTCACATAATTCACAACACCTGAAATTTGATCCATGTAACCCCTAAATACAGGTGTTTTCATGCAGAATCTCTAGCTTGTATCTTAAGGGAAAATTCTACTTTTAAATCCTATTATTTTTTTAGGGGGGATTACCAAAGTAAAGGTATGAATGATTCTTTTTATTTCATCTGCTATTTTTTCCTCAAACTCATTTTAGACAAACATTAACTTCTCTGCCCACCAAGCTTCTGTCAGGATGAATATTATAAGAAATCAAAAGTAACTCATATATAATTCTATTTCATTAATTTTTTACACATACACCATGTCCGAAACGCTGATTAATTCCCCTGTTAAACACTGGTGCGAATTTGAGTTCATCTCCAAAACTGTGAAAAACCCCAACATCCACATCAAAGGCAATTACTCTTATTATTCAAAAAAGTAAACATTACCTAAAAATATGGAATTTTTACAACACAATGTTTTTTAATAATTTTTTAAGATTAAATATTTTTCCATAAAATTCCATATTTTTTTAAAGGCTTTGACTTGTATTTCTTTGTAGCAAACCCAATAACTACAAAAACAAAACAGGAATACAACAATGACTAACCCCCAGAAACAATATCAAACATTCCATTCAAATATCCGCTTGGGACGTTATGAAGAAGAAAGTACATTGCGTGACAAGCGTGACCTTTTGATTAGCACCTTAAAAGATGAACTTAAAAAAGACTCAAATGGTCCTCAATTTGTAGAATACTTTAATCAAGGTAGTTATGCTTTAGGCACAGGGATAAAGCCTAAAAATGGAGATTATGATATTGATGTAGGAGTTTTATTAGATTGTGATAAAGAAGAATATGGTTCAGTAGAAATTAAAAAAATTGTTAGAGATGCTTTAACTCATACAAATAGAACTGTAACAATTAAACGACCTTGTGTAACTGTTACTTATCTTAAAAATGGAACTCCCGATTATCATGTAGATCTTCCCATTTATACTGAAGATGACAAAGGCAATATGTATCTAGCTCGAGGTAAGGAATTCTCCTCTGAAGACCTTAAGACTTGGGAGATTTCAAATCCTACTGAACTTACCGATACAATTTTGGGCAAATTTGAAGATGATTCAAATTTACGTCATCAGTTTAGACGATGTACTCGTTACTTGAAACAATGGAGAAATGAGAAGAGTCTAGATTTTTTCAAGAGTGTTGCTATCACTACAGCTGTATATGAGCATATAACAGCTGAAGATTATGAGAATGATAATAAAACATTACTTTCTGTAGTAAATAAAGTATTAGGTCAATTCACTACCTTTAGTATTGATCCAGAAACTACCGAACCTTATTTCAGACTTGTAATTAATTTACCTGCACATGAAGGAGTAGACTTGTTAGAAAAATTAAATAGAAATCAAATAGATAACTTAAAATCAAAACTTAAAGATTTGAAGTCTTCTTTAGAAGCAGTAAATGAAGAAACAGATACAGTAGAAGCTTGCAAAATTTTAAATAAAACTTTTGGTAGTCAATTCCCTATTCCTGAAATACAAGAAGTTTCAGAGGCAACACCTCAACCTTTTTATATTCAAGATGGCAAATCTGCATAGGAATAATAGATGTTTTTTGACGAAGAAAAGTTAGAAAAAATTAAACAAGTACTAAATGGATATGGTGCTAATAATATCCATCTCATAAGCACATCTAAAAATACGGTTAGTTTAAAATTTGACATTTCTTTAGATAAAACCCAAGTATGTTTAGGTTTAGCTTTCCAAAATAATTTCTTGTGGACCAGCCCTCCAAGTTTCACTATCTTGACTAGACCTTTACCTGCATTAGATCATGTCGGCCATAATGGTCTAATTTGTACTACGGACCATCAGGGTGAAAACTTTAATGGCAATAACCATGAAGAGTTAATTGCATTCTTTTTAAAAAAGACAATCGAAATATTAGACCAATCTTTTTCAAATTTAGCATCAAATAATCGCATTAGTTTATATAATGAACTAGAAGGCTATTTAAACAATATTTCAAGTGTGACTTCTAACGTGATCTTACATTGTGATCCGGTATCAACAACAGAAATGTATGGATGGATTCGAAAAACAGGAAAACAAAATCCTTCTGTAGAACATATTGATGATGGTAAAAATGCTTATATAAATCGAGCTCATTTAACCAAAGTTCAGATAAAGAGAGTTCTACTTGATGATTCTTCAATTTTCCCAATTCCAAAGATTGATACAGACTTTACAGAAAATGATTTTTTAAAAGTTATTGAAAGCCTTCCTTCTTATATCAATAAAGACTTACTCAAAACAGGCAATCATAATGTGTTAATAGGAATTCCTAATGAGCATGGATTTGCATATTTATTATTCACTTATTCTATTTGGTATAAATTTAATAAACAAATTTTATTTCAAAATTTTAAAATTTCATTAACTCAAAGAGCTTGGCAAGCTTACTTATTAAATAGAACTGGTCAAGAAAAAATCGAAAGACATGTAGCAATTCTTGGCTGTGGTGCTTTAGGTTCAAAGATAGCTGAAATTTTAGCTCAGACTGGTATAAGTAAGTTTTCATTTATAGATCCCGATAAATTAACAACAGATAATATTTATCGGCATTCTTTAGGTCTACCAAAAGTAAATAATGCTAAATCTATAGCTTTAGCAGAAAAACTAAAATTAGAACGACCAGGCTTAGCTATTTTTCCCTTTTGCAATAATGCAGAAGAGTGGATTAAGACATCCAATATAGAAGATGTAGACACTATAATTATAGCTATAGGTCATACTCCTACTGAG
Source organism: Acinetobacter sp. YH12058 (assembly GCF_013419805.1). Classification (NCBI taxonomy): domain Bacteria; kingdom Pseudomonadati; phylum Pseudomonadota; class Gammaproteobacteria; order Moraxellales; family Moraxellaceae; genus Acinetobacter; species Acinetobacter sp. YH12058. The sequence continues at coordinate 21,639 of NZ_VOZL01000002.1, read as the reverse complement.
ATTTCCTTAGTAAGGTATATTTATGGTTTAAATAAAAATTTTCATGTGATAGTAGCTTGGGTTGAACCTTACAACCTAGGGGGACACTTTATATCATTTAATAATAAGCAATTAGGTTGTTTGAATTGTTTATACTTTGATGAAAAATCAAATAAAAGTCTCTTGCCAAAATATAAATATGTAACTTCAGGTCAGTTATTAGCTAAAAATATAACTGGTTGTGCTGGTGCTTTTACTCCTTTTAGCTCATTAAATTGTGTGAAACTAGCAAGCTATGTTGGCGAATATACATTAAGTAATCTAACTGGTTTTGTTTCTCTATCCGGTGATGATATTAATTCAAAAAAAAATGGGGTATCTACTACTCAGTTCTATAATGATGTAAGTATTTCAAATGGATTTAAGATTTTAAGTTTAAGTGAAATATATGAAGAAGTATGTCCATGCTGCAATACATAACTAATGGTCGGCTAAAATGTGAATCTCCTACCGGTCAGATTTTTATTATTCAAGCAAGCGTTTTAAACAACTTGAAATATTTCATGCAATTAAAATCATCTTCTCCTGAGTCAGGTGGAATTTTAATTGGTAGAACCGATATAAATACAAAAAGTAAAATTATAGAAACTTTTACACAGCCAATGGAAGGTGATCGACAAACACGTACTACATTTTATAGATCAAAATCACATCAACATGCTTTAAAAAGAATTTGGATTGAATCTGAACAATCTTTCAATTTTCAAGGTTTATGGCATACACATCCTGAAGATACTCCCTCCCCTTCCCCCACAGATTTAATAGACATAAGTAATGTTATAAATTCCATCTCCGACCTTGAAGATCCAGTTTTATATTTGATATTAGGCAGAATAAAACTTGGAATATGGATTAGTTTTAAAAATCATAAAATTATGCACTTAGGCTACATCAATATAGAGAAATAAAATGCAACTAGATCCATCCCTTAGCTTACAAACTTGTCTACCTGCAATAGATGATTTGGTAAATGCTCAAAAATATATTGAGGAAATTTTAGGTTTAATCTCAGTTGATGCATTAGGTATCATTGTCGATGAAAAATGTAAAAATAGAATTTTTCTTCTTTTAAATACTAAAGTGCCAGTAGCTTTTTTCCGCATTAATCTAAATCAAAATGATACATTAATTCTTATTCGTGATTTGCTTTCTAGAAATTTATCTTTTTATGGACATCCTCTTGAAGGTTCTAATATTGATCTTGATACTCTCTCTGATTTTAATAAATTACAAGAAATATGGAATCTAACATCTGATCAAGAAAGTGAAATTAAAGATGAAAATTTTGTCCCTAAAAAAGAGGCACAACCTATAAATCAATTAGAAAATTTTATAGATAGAATTTTTGATTTTCAATTATTGAAAGGAAGAGGTGATGATTTAGATACTAAAAGTAAGAATCAAGTTCTAAATACAAGTCATGGAAGATGTATGTTTCAAGGATGTGGGGCGAAACTAAATATAGATGAAATAACAGGTACACAGGGAACATATGGTGTTTTAGCACATAATGTAGCAGCATCTGAAAGCTCTACTCGTGGTATCCCCTTTTTTTCGTATCAGCTTTCAAATGATCCAACCAATATTTTATTATTGTGTGAAAAACACCATCGATTAATTGATAAAGTTGCTGGGGCAGAATATACAGCATCTAAACTTTCTCAGATGCGCCAAAATTTTATAGCCGAATGTGAAGAGCTACTAGATTCTCTTAGTTTTAGCCCAATGCCAGTTTATCTATTTTTTTGGCCTGTAAACCAAAATATTCCTCAATCGCCTTCTAAACTTGATGTAGCCAATTGTCTTCGCCCTTTAAAAGCAATCCTATATAAAGACAAAGATTTAATTCATGAGGCATCACAAGCCCAATTAAGAGCTACTCCTGATGATTTTTATAAATATCATTTCTTAGAGGATTTTGAATGTCAGACCTCTCAATTACTTAGACAGGCTAAATCTCATGATAAGAAAATAGCAATTTTCGGCTTTGGACCTATGCCTTGCTTGATAGCCTTAGGAAGCAAATTAGGAAATAAAGGGAAATTTATACCAATGCTAATGTACAGGGATGGTAGTTGCTGGATGTGGCCGAATCCTCAATGTACTGAAAAAACCTATGAAATCGATAGTATTAAAGAGGTGAACAGCTCAACCCAAGTTACTATTAGATTAAATTTAACTGCTGAACCTGAACCATCGAAAATTAAAGCAGAAGAATTAAATTTTCCAATTATTAATATCACTGCTAAACCTGAATATCTTGGAAATGGCGCTATAAGAAATCCTGAAAGAGGATTAAGCTTTATGCAAGATATTCATAAGTTATTACATGAGCTAAAGGGTAAGGGCGTAGAAAAAATACACGTATTACCATGTGCTTCAAATGCAGCATGTATATGGTTTGGTCAGGCTTTTGATTTAAATCATCCTGAAATGGTTGTTTATGATTACTTAAATAATTCAATGGTTCCAAGACTTCAGATTCGAAATAATGGCGCCAAGAATGAAGTCTTTGTAATTTAAATAGTATCGCTAATAGAGCCTAGATACCATTAGGTCTAAATATGACATTTATCAATTGAAATTTAGGCCTAGTGGTAACGATTCCTCGTTATAAAACAATACAAATTCTATTTTTTTTCAAATGTCCCACATATCTTTTTAAATAGCATATAGAAAGCTGATGCTGTAAGATTTCACCCAAACATTAGAATTATGTTATTTCAAAGAGCAAGATGAAAATTCCTAGTCATTTGATAAGTCGGGAAAGTGAAATTGACCCACTTTCTGAAAAAGAGTTATCTCAGATATATGAATTTAGACGAAGGATTGAAAGCTATGACAAAACAATGAAGCGTTACCATATTATGGCTATATCTAAGCATGCAATATCTGATGATATAGAAGTAAGAAAAGCAACATTTGAAGCCAATACACCAGATATTGATCATATTCAAAACATCGCCCTGAAATTTCGTTTCTTTTATGCAGACAAAGAACCGACAAAGCTTGAATCGATTATCAATCTTTTAAGAAGAAAAGCAAAAGATGAATGGGCATGTAATTATCTTGATTTAGTCCGTAAGCAATACAATGACCTTATGAATAGTTGTCACATCAGTAATCAAATGGGACATTCTGTAAGTAATCGAGACATAATTAATCTTTGGTTTAATTCTGACTTTTTTCATTCAGATGTTGATAAACGTAAAAAGTTAAGTGCTATTAATCAGTCTATTTCAGAGCAAGCCTCCCTGTTTCAGTTATATGTGGCTATTACTAATGTCTCAGTACAGTTAAAGTCAGTGTATGCGATCACTCATAAAATTAGCTCAGATATGCATATAATTTGTACACCCAATCATCACTTTAAACGAAAGTCACAGGCAAATTGAAAGCAAAGGCATCAAAGAAATGTTTATTGAGCATCTGACTATTCGGGGCACTTTAGAAATATCACAACTTTATGTACCACCGTTCAACCCAATATTATGAATGGGATTGATGGTGTGTTTAGTGATGATGCAGATGCTAAGCCTAGAAAGCTTTCAAATCATGCCAGCCAAATTTGGCCATTTATTCATACGATGAAGATTGGCGATCGGATTGTTCTACCTTCAAAACTACAGCCTGTTATTTATATAGGTTCCATTACTTCTGAATATTCCTATGACCCAAAGCTATTGATCCTTTCAAACATTCACGTTCAGTGAAGTGGTTAGCTACTGGTATTCCAAGATCTCATTTTTCACAGGATATTCTTTATAGCTTTGGGGCTTTCATGACTATTTGCAAAATACAGCGAAATAATGCTGAAGAACGTTTACTTGAAATGGAAAAAACTCATGGAAACCGGAAAATTTACATCAGGTAATTAAACTAAAAGGAGTTCAAAAAGATATCGAAATTGAAGATGCCTCGGACGAATCTAGTTCAGTCGATCTGGAATTTATAGAGCAGGATCAAATTAGAAAAGTAATAGAATCAAAATTTAAAGGTCACAGATTAACCTTATTAGTCTAAGCCGTACTAGAAGCCCAAGGATATACTTGCTGGCAAAGCCCTGAGGGAGCAGATGGTGGTGTAGACATCTTTGCTGGTGATGGCCCTATGGGGTTTGGGCAACAGCAAATTTGTGTAGAAGTAAAATCTGGAGATAGTCAAGTAGATCGACCAACTGTAGATAGGTTAATTGGTGCGATGACAAAATTTAATACTAAGCAAGGTTTATTTGTTGCTTGGGGTGGCTTTAAATCTAATGTAAAATAAAAATTAGCCTCCAGTTTCTTTAGAGTGAGGCTTTGGACACAAAATAATTTGTTAAACCAAATTTTTCTTAATTATGAAAAATTGAATGATGACATCAAAGCTGAATTACCATTAAAGCGTATTTGGATAATCTCAAATGCTGAAGGATAAATGCAATAATATATCTTAATTTAAGAACATTGAATTATGAAAAATATCGATAAGAATAAAGACCTAAAAGACTATACTCTCACTCATGAGAGTATAGTCTTAAAGCTAGATACCAAAGCAAAAGAATTGTTGGAATATTTTTTTGATGCTTTAAATTATATTTATTCTGAAATTACGAAAAATAATAATATTCAAAATATTAATTTTTTCTTACTAAGTTTAAAGCCAAAAATCGATAGCATTATAGGAGGAAAAAATAAAGCCGTAGTTTATCATTTGCTTAATATTGCTATAGCACAATGGTTTGAAGAAGATATAGGATCTGCCTACTTAAAAATTGATAAACCATGCAAAATTTTAAAAAACAATAAAATATCCTTACCTTTCCCACATTGTTCAAATGTAGAGTTTATTAGTCCTGATCTTTATAAAAAACATATATATTCTTATTATGAACCACATATTAAAATATTGAAAGTAAAAAACATTTTCATAGCTCAGATTGCCTTTTATACAGCGCCATTACGTAAAAAAAAGGTTTATGTTGTAAGTAATAAAGAAACTATCCAAGTTGCGGGAAATTATGAACGTATTAAGTATTTAAAGCAGAAAAATACCCTAAGCATGCACTTGCAGCATCAGGAGGATCGACACAAAGAAGATTATAAGAATTATTTAGTAAGATTTAAGCAAGAATCTAGTAGGCATAAACCCAAAATTAATCGCCTAAATGAACAACATATTGATCAAAATTTATCCAATTGCACTAAGCAACAAGATGTAATTGAGAAATATAAAGACAGCAGTGAATCCAAAAATCATTCAGCATGGAAAAAATATCTTAACCGCTCTAAGAATACAAATAAGATTGATGTGGATACAGCCTTAGAAATCTTAGAGGCATTTAAAGAAGTTGATGCTAGAAGGTCTGAAAGTAATCGAAAATATTTACAAGAATATTATAAGAATGGAAGTTTTGGTAAGTTCGGTTTGCCGCAGGCTAAATGGAGACATGGCACATATGGAATAAATTCAAAAGAGCCAGATTTTTTTAGTAAAATAAAAGAATAGGCTACTATTTAATTTCGCAAATTGTTTGGGCATTTTTATAGAGAAATCCATAAAGTTCAAACTCAATGAGTAAATCTCATAGTAAGGAGTTTTTTATGAAATCAATAAAATTTATAGAGATGGAGAACCTATGAGGAAGCCCAAAGGTAAATTCCGTTGTATATCACAAACTTCTATTTGTCCTACATGCAAAGAAGCACTGCTAGGCAATCTCATTGTCTTAGGTGAACATTACCAAATCATACATGGCCGATTACCGACTGATGGGGAAATATATCAATTTAGAACATACAAAAAGAAAGAAATTCCTTTAGATAAATATGCTGAATATTCAGGAGCATATTGCAAAAATAGTTTTAATGAAGTTAGTGGTGGATTACCCTCATTAGGAAAAAAAAGGCGATGAGAATAAAACACCAATAAGTAATTAGTCAAAGGTTGTTAGATAAGCAAAAAATCACTTTACCAAATTATTTACAGGCTCTTCTAGAAAGTATTTTTCTAAAGCATCAATATCATTTGATTGAAACAAATGACGTAAGCTTAATAATTTTTTTTCATCCAAGGCATAAATATTTAATCTTAATAATCTATCGATTTGCTCTGGAGAAAATCGAGTTTTTATAATTTTAGCAGGCACTCCCCCAACTATTGTATACGGAGGCACATCTTTAGTAACAACAGCACCTGTTGCAACCACAGCACCTTCACCAAGTGTGACACCTTGCATAATCATTGCACGAGAGCCAATCCAGCAACCATCTCCAATGACTGTATCGCCAGCAGGTACAAAACTGCGTGTATCAAACGGAAACGATGAAATCCAGTCGGTACGATGTAACTGGTTACCACCCATCATAATCACGCACTCTGCGCCAAAACAGACGAAATTACCGATATAAAGCTGGTCAATAGGCTTTTCTGGTGTAGCAGGCTTGTCATGCAGATATCGAACAACACAACGCTCAAAGCCAGAATCCCAATAAGCACTATAGTAACTATAATTACCTTTAATATGGATATTAGGATTTTTAACTGTTTTGGATATGAACTCAAATTCACACCAATGTTTTACTGGACTGTCACACAAGCTTCTATTCATAAAATCAAAAGTAAGTCGTCAATAGAAAGCTATATACCATTAAGGCAATAATTCTTTTACAGGAATGTCTAAACTTTAGCGATCACATAGAGTGAACCGTACCGGGTTTGTCGGAGACTTTTTATTTAAGTTAGGCCACCTGACCTAACGGGTTAATCTTATCATAGTAAATTGCTTCAAACTCAAAAGGCGACTTGTAACCCAATGCACTGTGTACACGCTTTTTATTGAACGGCTTTGTTGCATAAATATGTAAGCATCTGATTTATATGAATTTAATTTTGGATCAAAAAATAATCAAAACTTTTAAAATCATATAGTTATGAAATCTTTGTGCAACAAAGCCTGTAAAAGAGGATTATAGTCCGTGGATATATAGTCCTCAATTGGTGATATTTCTGTTTTTTGAGCAGTTAGTTTCAAATGTCAGAATTATCCAACGTAATTGGTCAATTAATTCGCAATAGAAGAACACAAAGAAGCATCACGCAAGAAGCTCTTGCATTACAGTGTGGTATTGATCGTAGTTATATGGGGCGCATTGAACGTGGAGAAGTAAACATTACAGTTGAAAAACTGTATGAAATTGCCGTCGTTTTAGAGATAAATGCAAAAGAATTATTACCCTAAACCCTTACGACCTTACTTGTCGTTAATTATTAAATTTCTATATGTTTATCTGGAAATTTAAGATAAATTTTCTCTACAAAATATAGAGAATTCTAAAATGAATACAAAATTTAGTGGGGATTTAGATTTTCCAGACTTAGATGATGTACGCCAAAAGCTTATCGTTTCTGAACTCATTCTAAGAGAAGAGGAAATCGCTTTTTCAATGAAATGGTCATATGCCTCTGGGAATTCTGATATTTGGCTTTTTGACGGTATTGCAGTAAAAAAGGAAGGTATCTTCATCGCTGAAAATGTCATTGGAAAAAAGTATCACGGATCATCTGGTGACGATGATGGGAACACCATTATTTTTAAGCAATTAAAGTTTGATCATGAGTATGGTGAGCTTGATGTGTTTGGTACGATTAAATACAAAGCCCAAGTTTTTGACTTCGAGGGCTTGCTTGAGCAAAGTGATTTTTCTTCACCAGCGATTCAAAACAGAATGGAAGAAACTAGGAAAAAACGAAATTTAGACGCGTCTTTTGCAAGAGGCTCACGAAGAAATAATCGATTATTTTTTATTACAACTGAATTAGAGCAATTGCCGATCTATTTCAAATCCTATATTAAAGAAAATCGCATTTTTTTAGCAGAAGCAAAAAAATATGAAGACGTTTTAGGTAAATTGAACCTAGCAAAAAATATTTTGCATTGGGTTCAAGATAGTAAAAAGTGCATTAGTTATTTTGAAAAGAAAATAAATGACATTCAGGATAATTCTGAAAAACTTCACCTATTTTTTGATGATGAAAAACTAGACTTTGCCAATCAGCTGAAGGAAATCTTAGATCAAGAACCGGATACCTACATCATGGACTTTGATTTATTGGATCAGGAACAACAAGAGTACTTCAAAGATACAGAGACTTACTTTGAAGATATTTATACGGAACTTAAGGATCTTGGCTACGAAGTTTATCACGCTTGGATTGATGCAAAATAAAATGATTTGATGCCAATATCTCAAAATATAGGCAATTTTTTGCGACACAAGTTGTCTCATCTTTCTAATTTATCATAGCTTTTTCATCTAAAATTCAACACAATACTCTCAAAGAAATTTGAGAGTCATCTACGTGATTACAGGCGAAATTAAAAGCAAAATTGACCAGATTTGGAATGCATTTTGGAGTGGCGGTATTTCCAATCCTTTAGAAGTCATGGAGCAAATGACTTATTTGCTATTTATTCGCCGACTCGATGAAATTCAGATTACGAAAGAAAAGAAAGCTAACCGCTTAAAAACTGCTGTAGAACATCCAATTTTTACGCCTGAGCAAGACCATCTTCGTTGGTCAAAGTTTATTACTTTAGGCGATGCTGCAACTTTATATAATACTGTTGCCAATGAAGTTTTTCCTTTCATTAAAAACTTAGGTGCAGAAGACGAAACCACCTACAGCCATCACATGAAGGATGCGCGTTTTACCATTCCTACGCCTGCGCTTTTAACCAAAGTGGTGGATTTGGTTGCCGATGTGCCAATGGATGATAAAGACACCAAAGGCGATATTTACGAATACATGCTCGGTAAGATTGCCTCAGCAGGTCAAAATGGTCAGTTCCGTACGCCTCGCCATATCATCAAGATGATTGTGGAGCTGATGCAACCTAAGCCAACAGATACCATTTGTGACCCTGCGTGTGGTACAGCTGGCTTCCTTGTTGCTGCAAGTGAATATTTAAATGATCATTACAGCACTGAAATTTTTGCCAATCCTGAAGCGGCTAAGCGTTTTAGTGAAGAAACTTTCTTTGGTTATGATTTTGATAGCACTATGCTTCGTATTGGTTCGATGAACATGATGCTGCATGGTGTAGAAAACCCACGTATTGAAAACCGTGATTCTTTGAGTGAAGCACATTCACATATTGCTGAAAAATACAGTTTGATTTTAGCCAATCCGCCATTTGCAGGCAGTTTGGATAATGAAAGTTGTGCTAAAAACCTTCAAGCGATTGTTAAAACTAAAAAGACTGAATTACTGTTTTTAGCCTTGTTCTTACGGTTGTTAAAAACAGGTGGTCGTGCTGCGGTGATTGTGCCTGATGGTGTGTTATTTGGTTCATCTAAAGCGCATAAAGATTTGCGTCAAAAGATTGTGGAAGAGCAAAAACTTGAAGCAATTATTTCCATGCCGTCTGGTGTGTTTAAGCCTTATGCAGGGGTTTCGACTGCGATTATGATTTTCACCAAAACCATGTCGGGCGGTACGGACAAAGTTTGGTTTTATGATATGCAGGCGGATGGTTATTCGCTTGATGATAAGCGTAACGAGCTAGATGCATCTAAGCATGAAAATAACAACATTCCTGACATCATTGCGCGTTTTAAAAATTTAGATGCGGAAGTTGAGCGTAAAGCGACTGAACAAAGTTTTATGGTAGATAAAGCGGATATTGCGGCAAATGGCTATGATTTGTCGATTAACCGCTATAAGGAAGTGGTCTATGAGCAAGTGGAATATGAACACCAAGCAAGATTTTGGCGGATTTAGAAGTGCTTGAGCAGGATATTTTAAAAGGAATGGCTACGCTTAAGGAGATGCTTAAGTGAGTTTGGAATATCAAAAATTAGGTGATGTTGCGGATTTTATTCGGGGTATTACATACAAGCCGAACGATTTAGTTGATAACTTTTCTGAGGGATCAACTGTATGTATGCGTACCGCAAATGTTCAGGTTCAACTAAAACAGGATGATCTGTTATCTGTTCCTGCTAATTTAGTTAAAAATAAAGATAAGTTTTTAATCGAGGGCGATATTCTTGTTTCAACAGCGAATAGTTGGAATCTTGTAGGAAAATGTTGTTGGATTCCAAAGCTTGAATATTCTGCAACAGCGGGCGGATTTATCTCAATTTTGAGAGCTAATCAGGAAAAATTAGATCAACGTTATTTATATCATTGGTTTAATTCACCTAATACTCAGTTATTGGCTCGTAATTGTGGACGACAAACGACGAATATTTCTAATATGGATTTAGATCGTTGTTTATCAATTAAAATCCCACTCCCACCACTTTCCGAACAACGCCGAATTGCGTCTATTTTAGATCAAGCGGATGAGTTACGCCAAAAACGTCTGCAAGCGATTGAAAAGTTAGATCAGCTTTTACAAGCGACCTTTATTGATATGTTTGGTGATCCTGTCAGTAATCCTAAAGGTTGGGTATCTTCAACATTAGGTGAGCAATGTGAAGTAGGAACAGGATCAACCCCATCAAGACAAAATGCAGATTACTTTGAGGGTAATATTCCTTGGGTTAAATCAACTGAAGTTGATTGGGGAACAATTACCTATACCAGTGAAACGATTAGTGAAGATGGAAAAAATAGTGCTCGTTTAAAAATTTATCCTAAAGGTTCTATTATTTTAGCTCTTTATGGTCAAGGTATCACCAGAGGGAAATCCGCTTTATTAGGAATAGAAGCAACATTAAACCAAGCTTGTGCTGCTTTAATACCTAAAGAACCTATTAGTAATTATTTTGTTTTTAGTTTTCTGAGATTTTCTTACGAAAATTTAAGGAATCAAGCTCGTGGTGGAAATCAGGAAAACTTAAATCTAAATATTGTTAAAAGTTTCCCAATTTATTTGCCACCAAATGAATTACAGGAAAAATGGTCTAAAATTGCATTAGGCATTGAAGATCAAAAGCAAAATCTTTATAAACAACTAAATATGCAAAATCAGTTGTTTAGTTCATTACAAACCCAAGCATTTAACGGCAGTTTATAAAATTTAATTAAAAATATGAGGGAATATATACATGAGCAATTTTCAGTTTTTAGAACCTGAATTTAAAAGTTTAGCAGCCACTGCCAAAGAAGCCGAAAAGCTCGTGTATATCTCCCCACAATTTGCCCTTGCTGCGGCTCGTACATCACTCGAAAACCTTGTACTGTGGCTGTATCAATACGACAAAAAACTGACTCAGCCTTATGATGCTTCACTACATAACTTACTCAACGACCTCAAATTTAAAGACCTGATTCCACCCTATATTTGGGACAAAATGGACAACATCCGCATGGTCGGCAACAGTGCCGTGCATGGGAAAAAGTTCAAGCAGCTCACCACCGAAGAAACTGTAAAACACATCAGCCATTTATTTCTGATGTATGTCTGGTTTGAACGTAACTATGGTTCACCTTCAAAAGACCGTTCACAGTCGATTTTATTTAACCCAAAACTAATACCAAATGCTGACAATACTCAGCAAATCACCGCTAACCAAGAACAACTGCAAAAAGAAACAGAAGCTAAAGAAAAACAGTTTGCAGAACAACATAAAGCCCTACGTGAATTAGAACAACGCCTGTTTGAACAATCAGCAAACCTAGAAGAACGTGAAAAGCTACTCGCTCAAGCCGATGCCGAGCGAGCGCAGATCCGCCAGCAAGTCGAACAAGCCAAGATTGCCAACAGCAAAATCGAAGACCCTACCGACTATAAAGAAGACGAAACTCGAAAACTTAAAATTGACCTCATGCTTGAAGAAGCAGGTTGGGAAATTGGCACATCGGTTCGAGAGGAAGTTGCTGTTACAGGCATGCCGAGCCCATCGGGTAAAGGTGCAGTGGATTATGTGCTATATGATGCCAATGGCTTGCCTTTGGCTGTGGTTGAAGCAAAACGCACATCAACCGACCCTGATATTGGACAACAACAAGCCAAGCTCTATGCAGACTGCCTAGAACAACAAACAGGACAACGGCCTGTCATATTCTATACCAATGGTTACAAAACCCGAATTTGGAATGATGTGCAAGGTGGTCCACCACGCTTAGTTCACGGCTTTTATACGCAAGCAGAACTCAAGCGTCTGATTGAACGACGTAAAAACAACCCTGATTTAAGCAGCTTCCCGATCAATGCAGACATTGTCGAGCGTTACTACCAAACTCGTGCCATCAAAGCCATGCTTGCAGCCTATCAACGTAAAGAACGTGCAGGCTTACTGATTATGGCAACAGGCACAGGTAAAACACGTACTGCCATTGCACTGGTCGATGTGCTAATGAAAGCAAATGTGGTACAAAAGGCGTTATTCCTTGCTGATCGTACATCTTTGGTCAATCAGGCGCACAATGCCTTTAAAGCCAATTTAAAAGATGCTTCATTCGTCAATTTACTTGAGGATAAAAATCAAGTTGGTCGAGTGTATTTCTCGACCTATCAAACCATGATGGGTTTGATTGATGAAATGAATGCCGATGGCACACGTAAATTCGGTACAGGCATGTTTGACCTGATTATTGTCGATGAAGCACACCGCAGCGTTTACCAAAAATTTGGCGAGATTTTTAAATACTTCGATAGTTTGCTTGTTGGTTTAACCGCAACGCCACGAGATGAAGTAGATCGTGATACATACGCACTGTTTGGCTTAGAAAGCGGTGTACCGACTGATTACTACGACCTCGATCAAGCCATTGCCGATGGCTATCTTGTGCCACCAAAAGCTTATTCTGTTCCGCTTAAATTTATGCGTGAAGGCGTAAAATATGACGAACTCTCAGAAGAGGAAAAACAACACTGGGACAGTCTAAATTGGGGCGATGAAGATGCACCTGAAGAAGTTTCAGCATTCAAAATCAATAAAGAGCTGTTTAATACAGGCACGATTGATTTAATGCTCAAGCACTTGATGGAAAATGGTATTAAAACTGAAGGTGGAGATCGTTTGGGTAAAACTATTATCTTTGCCGTCAATCAAAAACATGCCCAGTTTATTGCTGATCGCTTCAATGAAAACTATCCGCAATATGATGGCAAGTTTGCCCGTGTCATTACCCATGCCACTAAGTATCCACAAAGCTTAATTGATGACTTTAGCAAGAAAGATTTACCTGAGCCACAGATTGCGATTTCAGTGGATATGCTTGATACAGGCATTGATGTACCTGAAGTGGTCAACTTAGTATTCTTTAAAGCTGTACGTTCTAAAGTGAAGTTTATGCAGATGATTGGGCGTGGTACACGCCTCTGCAAAGAATTGTTTAGCCCTGAAAAAGATAAAAAAGAATTCTTTATTTTCGACTATTGCTCTAACTTTGAATACTTCAATGAAAACCCTGATGGTGCACCTGTATCGACCACAGAGCCACTCGGACAACGCTTGTTTAAAGCACGTTTAAATATCCTGAGTTTACTGAATGCGAAGGACGATGCCACCGAAGAATTAAAAGCTGTACAGCAAGATATGCGTCAGAGTTTACAGACTGAAGTGAAGTCCATGAACAATGACAACTTCATTGTGAAATCTGAACTTGAGCATGTTGAACATTTCAAAAATGATGATGCTTGGAACAATTTAGATGACCTTGCGATTGGTACATTACGAGAACACATCTCTAAACTACCAAATCAACTTGAACCTGAAACCTTAGAAGCTAAACTCTTCGATATGTTGTGCTACAACTTAGAACTTGCCGTATTAGAAAAGAACAATAAGGCAATTGAGAACTATGCCAATCGAGTGATCGAAATTGCTTCTAAATTAGAAGGTAAAGAAAATATTCCTGTGGTTGCAGAACAGATTACGTTGATTCAAGAAATCCAATCCTTAGACTATTGGAAAGGCATCACTTTGCCAATGCTTGAAGCAATGCGTAAACGTATTCGTGGTTTGGTCAAACTCATAGAGAAATCAACCTCAACGATTGTCTACTCCATGCTTAATGATGAAATTGGACAGATGGAAGCAGTCGACATTCCAGTGGTATCAAGTGGCGTAAATCTAGCCCAGTACCGTAAGCGAGTAGAAAGTTTCATCAAAGCGAATGAAAACCATATTACCATCGCAAAGTTAAAGCGTGGTTTAGCCTTAACACCAACCGATCTAAGTGAGTTAGAACGCTTTGTTTTTGAAGCGCAAGAAGTAGAAAGCCGAGATAAATTTGAAGAATGTTTTGGAACAGAGAAATCCTTACCGTTATTTATTCGATCTTTAGTTGGGTTGGATCGTCAGGCTGTACAACAAGCATTCTCAAAATATCTGCAAGGGTCAACCTATAACGAGAAGCAGATTCGTTTTGTGGAAATGCTAATTGATCATTTAACTCAAAATGGGGTGCTAGAAGCAGCGCAGTTATATGAACCACCGTTTAATCAGATCCACTATGAAGGGATTGATGGTGTGTTTGGTGATGCCGATGCTGACAACATATTTGGGGTTGTTGAAGCGTTTAATGAAGCGGTGGCTTAGATTATTAAATAGGTAATAATATGACTAATAAATATTATAATTCATTAAAGCAGGTTTGGGTTTCTGCTGATAAAGATGACGGAATTGAGAACGAAACTTTTGAGTCTGATATTAAAGGGAAATTAAAATCAGCTCTTCAGATGCCTAATATTATGGTGTTGGCGGGAAGTGGAACATCATTAGGTGATGTTGTAATCAGTCGGTACGACTGGTGATTCATACGATAATGCTCTAGCTGAAACGGTGAATGGCTTATACAAAACAGAGGTGATTGAATATTTGGAAGCAGATTGGCGCGGTTCAGCAGATGTACAACTTGCGACACTAAAGTGGGTAGATTGGTTCAATAAAAAGCGTGTACACAGTGCACTGGGTTATGTATCGCCTTTTGAGTTTGAAGCAATGTACTATGATAAGATTAACCCGTTAGGTCAGGTGGCCTAACTTAAATAAAAAAAGTCTCCGACGAACCCGGTACGGTTCACTTTCCAATTTGTAACGATAACTCTGCCATTTGAAACTAACTGTTCAAAAAACAAAAATATCAACAATTGAGGACTATATATACACGGATTATAATCCTCATTGATTGAAATTCTGATAAGAGTAAAACTTCTTGGCTAAATTAACTTTACATTTTTATGCACAATTCTTTGAGTTATTGGAACACTCTGAGATTGTTGACTGGCCAGCAAAAATGTTTATTGAGAAAATTTTTTATCCATTTTTTAGAACCACAAAGAATAAAGCAAAAATTTATAGAGGATTAGAGGCACTAGTACGAAGTGGATATTTGGATCGAAAAAAAAGCCCCAACAATACAAGGATTTACTTATATACAGCAACTAAAAAAGCAATTGAGTGTCATGAAAAAAATTTAGCAGAGAACTTTATAACTGTGATTAAAAATAAAATTAGCGTTATACAGATGCATATAGATGAAAAACAGATTGAGATTGAGCTTATTGATGAATTAATTAGTGAAAACCCTCAAATTAAACAAAAACTAGAAAGTTTAAAAGAAGAGAATATTTCTGATCTTCATACACTTGATTTTAAAAAAAGAGTTTTATTAAAATATACTAGCTCAAACCTGATCTGACAGTTACCCATTTTTTATTGTGCCTGTCAGGTTAAATTTGAGCTAAATTCTTCTCAGCCCAAATCCGTTTTCCATCAAGTAAAGTTTCAAGTGGTGTACGACCACAGCACATTTTTCCTTGATGAGTCCGTTCAGTATTATAGAATTTCAGCCAATCGTCTAGATCAACTTGCAATTCTTCCAATGAGCTATAAAGCTTCTTCCTAAACGTAATTTGATAGAACTCCTGCAAAATCGTCTTATGGAAACGCTCACATATACCATTTGTTTGCGGGGAAGCTGCTTTTGTCTTCGTGTGATCAATATCATTGACTGCCAGATACAACTCATAGTCATGTTGTTCTACCTTACCGCAATACTCAGTACCTCTGTCTGTGAGGATGCGAAGCATTGGTAAGTCCTGAGATTGATAGAATGGCAACACACGATCATTGAGTAAATCAGCCGCTGTAATCGGTGTTTTTGTTGTATAGAGCTTGCAATGAACGACCTTGCTATAGGTGTCGATGAATGTTTGTTGATAGATTCGTCCAACACCTTTGAGATTCCCGACATAAAAGGTGTCTTGCGCGCCTAAATAGCCTGGATGAGCTGTTTCGATTTCACCACAAGCAACGTCATCCTCATGCTTACGTTCAAGTGCCGCAATCTGCTGATCATTTAATTCAATACCATCCTGTGCCACTTTAGCCTCAAGTGCTTTTAAACGCTTCTTAAAGTTTTCTAAATCATGACGAAGCCATATAGAGCGAACCCCACTCCCTGAAACGAATACACCCTTCTTGCGTAATTCATTACTAGTACGGTGCTGACCATTTGCGGGATATTGAATTGCGAAATCAATAACAGCCTGTTCAGTAGCATCATCTACACGGTTTTTTAAATTTGGTACTCGACGGGATTTATTGATCAGTGCGTCAATGTCACCAGACTTCACTAATTCCTGATAGCGATAAAATGTATCTCTTGAAACACCCATCACTTTGCATGCTCTGGATACATTCTGAAGCTCTTCAGCTAAATTAAGCAGACCTACTTTGTGTTTAATGATTTGATTGTTAGTATGCAACATAAGAAAGTTACCTTTGTTTGATTAAGATTTCGACACCTTTATCAAAACGGGTAACTTTCTCTTTTTCAAGAAGAATGTACGATCAAGTCTGAACGAATACAGGTAATAGTATTCACAAATCATTCTTCAAAATAAAGTTAATGATATTATCATCATCTTTATCTGAAGATCTTAGCTTATGATTTTCTCTTATTAATTGATTTAGTTGTAAGAGTTGAGAATCGTATCTTTCTTTTAATTCAGCATATGCTACAGCCAAATTACTAAATTTCTCGTAAATATCAGTATCATGCTTTTTTTTCTGCCTTTGCTCATCTACAGCAAAGGTTAATCTTTTTTCTTCAGCATGCTTAATATCTAAAATCAATTCAGCTAATTCGGGTCTCGATTGCTTAATAGCACCGCGCTTTCTACCAGCTTCTATTGCCACGGTGTCATTGTTAATTTTATAAGGGAATTGCACGATTATGGGTTTGTTTTTTACCAACCTCTCCAGAGCTAAATAATAATTGTTAATCATTTTTGACATATTTTTTATCCTAGAAATTAACTTTACTTAATAATTTATCAATTGAAGTTATTTCTGCTGTAATTTGATTATAAAAAATTGAGCTGTATTCATACTTCTGCAATTGCATTTGCAAATGATCTTTTAACTTATGAAGTTTATCTATTGTTTTACTATCAAATATGGCGTCAGCACATGTAATGCAACTAGCTATATGAAATATACCTAACTTATTACAACCATTGATGCTAGAACAACCACCTAAAGGCGTTTCTTTATAAGAAATTTGTCCTTCATTAACCATTTTTATCAGCTCATTATTATCTTTGAAAAAAGAAGGTAAATTATTAGAATCTTTAATATTTTGAATGCGCGTGCCTTCCCCACCAAATAATATTTCATTATTATCAATAACTTGCTTTTGATACATCCAAGCTCTAGCATTGGTTAACTCTATTCGAAATTCTTTACAAAACTCTTCTTCAAAATTCATCCCATTTGCATAGCTATAATCATTAGCATAATAAAAAGTCATATCCAAACTAATATGTTTAAGTTGTTGTTTAAGAGAAGGAATTTTAACAATTCCACTTCTTGCACTATAAACAGCTAAAGATCTTCTAAATTGATGATAAACAAATTTCCAAGGACTTCCTAATTGGATAGAATATTTATTTTCCCAATCAATGAGAGGATTAAACTCATAAAGTTCAGCTATATCATCCTCATTGACAATGATTTCTTCAATAGTTTGATAAATAATTTCACCAATATAACTCTTATATAAAGTAGGAATTTTATAAATTTCATTTTCTAGAACTTTGGAATTTCCGAAAATATTAAATAGCGGTAACAATGGATATTTAGAGATTTCTAAGTTATTAATTAATTTTGAAATACTATTCTTAGATGACCATATTTTATGTATTCGAGCTATAGATTGTAAAACTAAATTTACTTCAACCATGCTCTTAGAAGTTATCCAATTACACCTTACAACACCAACTTTAGATAATTTTTTAGTAAAACCTTGGAATACGTATACCTCTTTATTATCAACATTGATTAATTGTAATGAATCATATGGCAAAATTTCTAATTCACTCTTCCTCATTCCACTGAAGCAAGAAATTAAGCAGGAGGCTATTGATTGTAGTTCCCCTAAATGTTTGATCAAATTTGATCTAATTTGAATGCCATTTTTTTTAAAATATCCTTTCAAAGCTTCACTAGAAGGAATATTTTTAAATAAAACATTAGTTCGATTATTAATATCGTTCCTTTGAAAGTATTGATCTGTATTAAAAAAATTTTCCATTTCATCTAAAACGCAATGATATTCATTTATCTTTTGAGTACATAACATGATGAATTCACTTAAAATTCTTGTAGGTATGAGTGCTGTCTGCTTTACATCATCATTTATTTTTTTTACATTTTTTCTGATTAGTTTTAAATCTTTTTTATCTAAGCCATAATTTAAATTAAACTCTTCTCCAGCAAGACCAATAGTATTAATACAAGACAAATAACTTTTAGCAGTATACTTTTCTAAATCATTAATTTTATTAACCAAAAAATTAAATAAAATTCGATTAGAACTCATGCTTATAAAACTATTATTAAATTTTTCGCATAATTTAGCTAAAACATTAAGAACATTAAAGAAATTTTTAATGGTTCTTAGTCCTGGTGAACCTTTTCTAATATAGACAAAATAATATAAAATATGTTTTATCTGCTTATTTAATTCATCATCAAAATTAAAATATATTTTTGGATTTCCTCGGGAAATTCTATACGAAGTAAAATCCCAAACATCATCTTTAAAACGACTTAATATATTGTTATCAACATCATAAGTAACAGGAGTCTCATCATCCGGATATTTATTTTTAATTCTTGTAATCTCATTAAGTAGTACAGCCATAATTTACTCACTAATATTTATGAAAAAATTTAAATAATTTTCTTCCCAGTATTCATCTAAGCATCCTTCTTCAACCTCTTTACCTATAGATAAAATTTTAGATTTATTCTTAATATTAAGCTTTATTATCGCATCTAATATTTCTTTAATCCTAAATTTTATATGAGCTAAATCATTGAAATTCTTATCAAAATACCTTGTAATATATAGTAATGATAAAATTTTTCTTATATCTGTATCATCTGATTTTATTACATAATTTTCACAAAATAGACACGTTACTGGGTTACTACAGGTTGGTATTATTTCATTTCTAAAACCTTTTTTTATACTTGGATCAGCTAATTCACACGCCCCCATGGGGGTATTAACACAATTATCATTGTCAATTTTAACATCAATATCTTTTGTATTTATTCTATTGGAATATACAGCTTTATTATATATTTTTTCAAAAAAATCGTTAAATTGTTTTTCTACTTGCCCTTCTACTATATCACTGTAGTTTATATTAATAACATTAGGTGTATTTCCTAGTTTATTTGAAGCTATAATATTACTATTAGTTTTTTCAAGAAAAATATTTGATACAGATAACCTTATTAAGCTCGGCTTTATCCAATTAACATTGATATCTCTAGTTGCTATAAATTTCAAAAACCACCTTCTATATACAATAAGTGAATTGTGAGAAAAATTTACTACTTCATTATGATTATTATCATTTACATTCCAGCTAAAGAATAAACCATAATTTTCAATTTCATATTTATCAACTAAATATTTTCTAAACTCAACATATTTCTTCAAATCAGTAATAAATTTTTTTGTTATATTAACTTTTATAACTTTATTGCCCGCTCTGTTTTTAACCTTTAAAACTTTCATATTTTTTACTGAATTATCTAACAACTCTAAATCTTTTATATTTAAATCATAAATTATAGATGGATTACAACCTGTATTACATATGAAAGCCATCGCAAAAGATGCTATAGCAAAGTTTATAGCTGTTTTTCTCTCATAGTTTAATGATTCACTATTAATTTTTTTTATTATAAGATCATAATCATTAAATGTATCATGAATAAAATCTGATATCTTTCTTGTTCCATACTGCTTATTAATATCTTTATTCTTTAAAAAATAAAATTTAAGTTTATTAATATTTTCTTTATTTTTAATAATTCCATTTCTTTTAAAAACATAACTACAACCAATACCTTTGAATTCTTTCAAAAAATAAGTGTAAATGCATTTTTTTTCATTAAGTTCAATTCTTACTGGAAATAAATCTTCCTGCATTAAGAATACTTTCAATGAATTATAGATATTCATATTTAATTTAAAAAAATTACTTATTTCATTTTTACTTACAGCTTTAATTCGTTGATTCCTATTACTCTTATAAGTAATATCTGAAGAACAACTTTTCACCTTACTTATTTCTATATCATAGTAACTACTTATTAATTCAGCCAAAATATGTTGTTTTCTACTTAATATTGCATTACTTTCTCTTTCAGTGTCTCTAAAAATCCTTTTTTCTTCTTCCCTCAAATAATTACTGTAAATAATATAAAGCTCTTTAGCCTTTTCTTCTGTCGAAAAATCAAAACTTAAGCCAATTTTTTCTATATCCTTAATTAAACAATTCAATAAAGAATAATTAGTTCTTAATGTATCTGGATTTTGATTTCTATGATAATTATTATCAAAATACTTTAGTAAAATTTGGTCAATTAGTGATTCATATGAATTCTTGTCAACTTTAGCTTGATGTTCATATTTATTTACTTTAGTTTTTCTCAAATAACAGAGTGATCCGATATCTAAATATGTATCACTTTTATTTACGATTGTTTTAATTACAAGATTTTTTAGACTATTAAATTGTGCAGGAATAAATTTTTCCAACTCAATTATTTCAACTATCCTATATTCCATAAATAGTCCTTATCTTACCGAATACAATATTTCATCATAATAATTCTCAACATTCTCAAAAACTTGATTTACTCTATAATTCCTAAAGTATTGATCTGTAGTTTTATAGCTTGAATGTCCCATTCTTGTGCTAACATAATGATATGAAAAATCATAATTAATATTATTTCTTAGAAAAAATTTAAGTAAGTTCATCCCAAAAGTTGCTCTTAAATCATGAATTGAAAACACCCTTATCTTTTCTTTATTTTTAATCATAATATTGATGATATCTTTTAAATTTTTCCTTATTGTCCCACCCTTTTGAACTTCAAAATTACTTTCAATTAAACTTTTAGATCTATCATTAATTTCATTTTTACTTGTATAATATGCATTATGTTTTTTACTAATAAATATGTAATTCTCATCATTTAATCCATAATAACTTCCTATAAGTTGACAAAAATAACTAATCATGCGAAAAAGTTTTTTTAGTTAACAGATGTTCACACATGCCTCGAATTGTTTCTGTACCACTTAGTTTAGAACAGCGAGAACGACTCATTTTTCTGGCCAAGC
>NZ_VOZL01000029.1:0-19943 GCF_013419805.1 Acinetobacter sp. YH12058 | reverse complement strand
AACTGTAAAGCGTATATTGCAAGAACGGACTGACCGCTACAAGTCGGAACTGACCGACTCAGGCTCTAGTTACACGCTTGGCAACAAGACATTAACAGAGTGCGAATTAGTCCTTGAGTATGTTTGAATACATTTTAAGGAACAGTAGGATAAAAACATGCACTTATTTAAATTAACTGACGAACAACTCGCACAAATTCTTATCCCGAAACGATTTGTACCACCTACTCCACCTGAACATGAAGGCAAGAATATGGTCTATGTATTTGATAGTGAGGATAAGTTTGAACTGACTTATGATGAGCTGGTGGAAATCATTAGCAAAGCTAGAATGGCTGGTCCGAAGTTGATACCTGTCTTAGGCACCGTGAATTAAATTGTGCAGTGTTCGCACGCCACTTGAAACATAACTTGATTGGAAATGAATTTGGGCTGAGAAAAATTCAGTTCAAATTTAACCTGACGGGCACACTAAAAAATGGGTAATTGTCAGATCGAGTTTGGACTACAACACTTTAGCTCATCGATTTACCATACCGCTAATCTTCACACCATTTTCGTAAATCCAGCGATCAAACTGTGATACTACATTCCGCTTATTAATCCAAGTCAGCATGGTGCTTTTCATAAAGGCAGTTTACTTATAAACAGGGAAATTTCTAAACAATTCCCCTTTAACATGCTTAGGCTATTTGATCCAGAGTTCATCTTTTTGCATCATTTTTAACATTAAATTAAATATAACCAGCGGAGTAACATTTTTTTTGTTAGAGCCGACAACTCTTTGAAAACTAAATTTAACGGTTCGCTCAGGAGCATCCAAATTAACTGGGTAGTTTTGTTTTTCTAAATACAGATGATCTCCTAACATTGGCTCTATACCAGTAATAAAATTAACAATTTGTTGCTCATCACCTTTCATTCGGCATTGAAAATGTAGAAAATTCTTACGCAGTTTTCCAAATAATAATAATATTTTAAGCGCCTTAACCATGTTCTTTTCTTTCAGTGCATCTTGCTGCCTATCATCTTTATAATGAAAATCAAGGAGAGGAATTATTTCATCTGGACGAGTCAGTTTTTTAGCCTTTTCGTAAAGTTCATCAAACCAACTCTCTTCTAAATTCTTACTATAAACATAATTCGTTTTTAAATTAAATTTTTGGCGATCCATCCATTTAGTGCTCATCCATTGACATCGTTGCATCCATTCTTGAGCTTGGGTATCTTCGCTTAATCGACCTTCTCTAAAACTTATCAAACGTTGAAAAGGTGTCAGAGTACTCTTCTCTATACTAAACTTCTTTTCTTGTCGGCCAGCCATCGTAACTGGCTGTGTTTGCTGATAAGAATTAAACCATTTCTGCTGCTGAGTATAACGATTTAGGTTTATGTAGTCTGTACTTGACTTCACTGGACTAAAACACTGTTCTAATACTTTTTTTGAAATGATACACGGCGAATTATAAATTCGATCGACTGCTAATAAATCCAAAACATGAAGGTAATTTGAAGCCGTTTGCTCAATACTGCTATGCCCCATCCAAGAGGCGAGCACCTGCCATTTATGTTGAATAATCTCTTCTTGAGCACGTGCTTTCATACCAAACAATAAATCCCTCATCTTTTTTGCTTTTACCCAAGGACAATCTGTGTAGGTCTTGATCATTTCTTTTGAACCGAGCAAAGTTATTGCTAGATAGTTAGCAGCACTGTGGCGTAATGTATGAAAACTAAAGCCATGATGCATACCTAATATTTGACTAAACAAATCTACTGTAATTTTGCTGATACATTGATCAGTTAATACACGATGATTCACACTAAAAAGTAGATCATCCTGCTGATTAACCAAATATTGCTCATAACGATGTTGTATGTAACGTTGTACTACTAAAAACTCATGTTCTGACAATGCAATTTTCAATGGTATTTGACGATTCGCACTTCGCGTTTTCAGACGGCGATATGAATTGTCTTGGATATGAAGCGTGATATTATTAAAAACTGTATTTTCTTTTTCTTTATAAAGTAGCTCTGGGCAAATAATATCTTGTATTTTAAGACAACGAACTTCATTTAATCGAAGTCCAGTTCTATAACTTAGTAAATACATCAGCTTTAAACAACTCAGATGATCGACCCACTCTGATGCCGTTGGCTCTTGACTTAAATTTTCTAGTTTTTCCAATAATTTGCCAAATAGCAAAGGACTCACTAGCCGTGCATTGCAAATTTGTAAATGCTTAAAACTTGAATTCTGTAACACCAATACCCCTGGAGCATCATAATTCTCTATACAGAATTGATGAAAATCTTTTAGGCGACCAAAACGGTATTCTGCGCTTTGGTGCATCTTACGAGAGGTTTTTCCTTTCACCGAATCTCGTTGAACTGCTTTTTCATCACGTTCACTGCTGTATTTCAATAGCTGCCGATATAAATCCTCATAGTCATCTATGGATTGTTGCTTTAAATCTAATTTATTGAGCCAAATCTCAAATATAAATTCTTTGCCAAACGATCCTAAGTAGCTTTCAATAGTTGATAATTGAAGCCCTCGTTTTTTTAAATGCATTAACCAGTGAATTAAGCGTAGTTGAGCATCAATTAAAGACTTTTCCTCCGTATTAGCATCAACTATCTTCTCCTCTAACACCCTTCTAGTTTCTTGCCAAAAACGTAGCGTGCGTTCTTCTTTATTCCTCTTTTTATCTAAACGCTCAACTTTTTGACCTTTACGTTTCTTTTGACCAAACAACATCAACTCATACGGAATCGTTTGTAATTTGCTTTGAACAGTCGGAACTTCAGGAAGTAACTGCTCTTGTTCAAAATGAATAGGGCGATTATCTGGTTCTGTGACTTGATTGTAATCATTATTCCACAGCAATCTAAATTCGGATGGCCTTAAAGCAACAGTATTAATCTCTTGCTGAAGCACATTACTCAAAAATATATCTATGCTGAGGTTTGGATTAAATTCGAGTACCATTTGCACATCATTAAATGCACGAAATCCACGGCGTTTAATTTGATATTGCAGATCCCCAAGACTTTTTTTCCTGCCTATCTTACTCAAGCTTTCTAAAATACAATCTTCAACTGAATGTTGCAGACAAAATTCTTTCTGAGCAGCTTTCAACTTTTTTAAATATTGCAAAATGAACTGCGCATATGGGTTAAAAAAAACATGTTTCCATTGGTACAACTTTCCCTGTTCTACATCGTTGCCATATTGAGAGTTTTCAACACGATAATGTAGTAACAATGGATTAGTGATTTTTTTGTAGTCCGAATGGTATAACCGAAAACAATTCAGATCTGTACCAAGCTCAATGGCCTCCTGCAATTGCTTCTGAATAGCAATCAAATGCTGTTCATCTGCACAGCCTGAAATATATATAAAACTTAAGCATAAATTTCCCCATAAGTACTTTGGTTCATTCCAATATTCAAATGAATCTTGCCAATACTGCCTTAATTCCTTAAGTACATGGATATGTAGATGCCCCTGTTCTAACCGTGACTCTGTACTCTCAATTTTTCTAGGCAGTACGATCCGTTTAGTATGTGGATTTAGCTTAATTCTGTATGATTTTTTATCTACATTCTGGTTGAATTGCTTCCTTCTTTTATTAAATTCATCTTCAGTAAATTGCATCAGTTTTGATTGTTCGTCTCGGCTCAACTTTTGACTCAAACAATCAACACTATCTTTAATGTCATGCCATTTTTCAGCGATCTGCTGATCAAGTTTTTGCTGCATTTCTTTCGTCAATACTTCAGGTGGAGAAGGCTGTCTATCTAGCGACTTTTTCACCATTTTATGAATATCAACAAATAGATCATCTAGTTGTGGTTTTATTAGTTCTTTGATTTTTTGCATACAACTATTTTCGCTCTAAGTGTTTAATCGATAAAGATTTGACATTATCTTGCAATTGCTGGCGGGCTTGCTGTACATAGACATTCGGGATAAGTGAAGAATGCGGATGAAAAGCCTCTCGGTCACGTTGGTCATGACCATACAGGGCCTGAATTAAGTGAAAAGCTAATGCTGGTTTACCCTCTTGCTGCTCATGCATCAAAAAGTTCATGTCAAAATGACGTAACCAATTCGAATACATATTCTTTGGAAAGACTCCTTGCATATATGAATTCACCCATTTTCTCGATAAAGGGATTAACTTAATTTTCCTGCTCTGCCATTCTTTGACAGTTATCGGCAAGATATCTTTACTAAAAATGACCTTACCAAAAAGATCATTTACAGTTATCTTCTTCTTTGCAAAGACTTGTCTAAAAAATGAACCGTACGCTTCAATAATTTGTTCTAAAAAGGCAGTGTAATTTTGCAGTGTTTTTATGAAAAAATCAGATAAAGGGATAAAACGACCATCTTTTCTTGCTTTACTATTTTTTTTATCATTCACATATAAAAGCTTGAGCTCAACACAATAATCATCCAAATTCCCCAACAGGTTTTTTTTAGGCCGACTTGCCAAACTCAACAAACTGATATGCCACATCCAACACGCATATGCATTAAGTTGATTAATAATGTGCTTATCTTCTTGGATGTTTTCGTGACAATGTCTATGTAAAATATGGAATTGCTCTTTCACAAAATTGGGTTCAAGTGCCAGTTGGCTCCCTATCCTTCCTATAGATAATGCAGATTGCACTTTGAATTGTTGTTGCAATATTTTTAGTTCAGCCGTGTCTTCAGTAAAATGTGTGGAATGTGGTGTAAGTGCTTTTTCTAAAAAGGCTAGATATGTGCTACTGAGTTGAGTTTTCGGTAGCCCGCCATAATAGATACCAGGCATGTGATGCTGACTATCCCGCCCAGCAATTACATGAGCAAGATATTCATTATATGTTTCATAATATATATGAAAATATAATTGAGCCTGCAGTTTTTCTACAGTGATCGAACCTACAAACCGATTATCAAGCCAATTCTTAAGTTTCGTATTAATGTGTGTTGATGAAATTAGTGGATTCGATGCTTGTTCTATATAGTCAAACCAAGCAGAAGGTAAATGTAGTTGATGTGTCATCACTTCATTCCACCGCACATGATTTAAGCTCTTAATCTTCTGCTCTGTAATTTTAAGATTTAATTTGAGTAAATATTCGCGACGTCTACTTGAACCATTCTGGATCAAAATTCCATCTTGAATAAGCTCGTTAAAATCCATCAGTGCGACGGGTGATAATCCCGTCAAAAGTGACAATAAACATGCTGCAGCGATTGCAGCATCCCTCCAGTGCCCGGATAACTCGGTTCTCAACACATAAACAATTTGCTTCAGTATATCTGGCGCCAAATAATGTGGATTTGTAACAAAAGGAGCATGACGGCGCTGGCGATGCCGCATTAGATGCGTCGCATTATCGCTGAGTATATAATTTAAATTTTTAGACTTTTCATCTTCTGAATAAAACTCCATTTCAGGATCTAATAGATCAACTTCACCCTCTTCATCTTTGTGAAGAGCGGCATCATAAATACTAATCTTTGCGTTATGTCCAATATCTACTTGCTTACCCGTTTTAATTTCACGAAATTTTTTGAGTTCATTTTTCGTCGGCCATTGCAAAACTTTGCTTTTTTTTGACTTACGCTGACGATGAACTACACGACGATCATCTAGTCTTTTAAAAATTATTAATAGAGCCGATAAATACTCTATGACTTGTACTTGTTCGAAATCTTTAATATTAAAAAGTTGATTACGATCCTCTTTTTTCAAATTACGTTCGTACGTGACATAACAATTTAGCAGCTTACTACATTCATGAAATAATTCAGCATGATTAGAATCCAGCACATATCGTGAGACATAGCGTAATAGGTCACAAACATGTTTTTGCTTATTCTCAGCTTTATCAATTTTTGCAAATTCTTGATACTGCCGATATGTTAAAAAACTCGCTTGTAGAATCAAATAACGTTGCGATGACAGCTCTTGTGTATTACTAGAATCTGGACATGCAAAAAAACTCACAGCAGCTAAAAAAGAATACTTACCGATCTGTCTGGAGCCTGATATATAGCTATAAATTTGTTGTGCTAATTTGTATAGAGCGTAGACATCTTTATACAAATCATCTGATAGATCGACAAATTGTGTATTTACAATATCATCACGTAATAGACAATAATCTTGTTGATATTTTTCTGCTAAATCTAAGAATTGCTCTTGTGTTTCAATGTTTGGCATATTCATTTTCGCTTAATATTTTTATCACGTTGCATTGTTTAAATTCATTGTGATCAGAACGATTTGGTAAAAGTTGATCCTTTATTGAATTCTTTGTTAGCTTAAAAAATCTTGCAAAAAATTTAGCATCCAGTTCTTTCTGAGCTTTTCTTTCAAAGCACAAGTGTTGTTGTGATTTTTCGATAAAATCATCAAGATTATGTATCAACT
Organism: Acinetobacter sp. YH12058; assembly: GCF_013419805.1. NCBI lineage: Bacteria > Pseudomonadati > Pseudomonadota > Gammaproteobacteria > Moraxellales > Moraxellaceae > Acinetobacter > Acinetobacter sp. YH12058. The sequence goes on along the minus strand of NZ_VOZL01000029.1, from coordinate 13,500 downwards.
GTAAGATTGCAACATAATTAGAATGCACACGTAAGCCTGGCTCCGTTTGCATCAATAGCAAGATTTTTTGCCAAATTTTCACATAGATTATTTTGAACTTTGCTTGTACTACTACTTTCTGACTCTGTTTAATCTTTTTGATTTTCAGTAGTTCTGAGTTAATTTTTACTATCTCAAGTTGAACATTTTTTCGGTCAAAGCAAAAGGGCATGATAAATTGCCCCATAAAAATTTCTATATTTTTTACCAAATAGTCAAATCTTAACATTTTTATCGATTTAAAAAATGAGCATATCTTTGTATATGAAACTTCATTTAATTTATCAACTAAATTTTCTCAAAATTACAATTCTCAACAAATACATACGGTTTGCTTATCTATGACGGTCTAAATTTTAAGAATTCTTCCACTTTTTTTTAGTTTTCTGTTATTACATGAAACAATACCGTTGTATTACATTTTAGAAATGCTGTGTATGCAGCATTGATCAAAAAGATTCTCTGCTATACTTACTTCACGTGTAGCATCAATGGAGTTTCGAAATGCTCAGAACCACTGAACAGAAAAGAAAATATATTCAAGCGACACGTTCGCAAAACTATCAAGCCAGCCTAAAGCTTGAAGGCATTACAACGACAGCTCAAACAACTCAACAAAGTAAAGCTGAAATCTTGCAAAAATATAAGAAGTATTCGCAACCCGAATCTTAGTCAGGTGCATGTATGGATAAATATGGGGAAATGGGTGACAGCCTGTATTGTTACCCTGGCACAAATATCCTAAAGAACAAACTCAATATTCGTGATGAACAAATTTTAGAACAAGCTGAACTAGAACTGTCTGGATTGGCAAGTAACTTAATTGAATATGCTGAACCACCTTACGACTTACAATACTTAAAATCAATTCATGCGCAGCTCTTTGGCGACTTATACGACTGGGCAGGAAAGTTAAGACAAATCGATATTTCCAAAGGTGACACCCGTTTTTGTAATTTTTCCCGTATTGAAATTGAAACCAATAAACTACTCAAACCGCTTCAAGAAAAAAAATACTTTCAAGGCTTAGCACCACAACAACTGATTCCTCAACTTGCCGACTTGTATTGTGAGCTTAATGTCATACACCCATTCCGTGAAGGTAATGGACGTACACAACGGATTTTCTTTGAGCATCTGATTGCTCATTGTGGTTATGGTATTGATTGGTCTCGCATTGACTCTCAACAACAATGGATTCAAGCCAATATTGAAGGTTTTTATGGTAATTTAAATCCATTAATTAAGATTTTTGAAATATGCTTTATTCAAAATACCTAAAATTTAAGTAGTCGAAGCCCACAATCCTTAATGAGCCATCATCTTTGCTTCAATCCACTGATTAATTTCCCAAATAAACCAACAATCACGATTCTTAGAAATCTTAATACTCTTCGGGTAATTTAGGATCGTAATATTCAGATTACTTATCCAGAATTGAATAGATCGTTAACTTAGATAGACTTTTAAGCAATGTAACTTGCCGCATGTTTATCAACATATGTCTCAAAAAAGTCTGCCCATACATAGATTTATGGTGTTTAGTGCTTAAATTTCAGATTAATCTTCGTCTGATGACCTGAATGGATGTTACAGATTACATGCAGGTGAATTACTCTGTGGCTGTATCATGGCTTTTGTGCAATCCAATCCATTTGATCCGAATGTTCTCTTTTGCAATAAAGCAGCCTCTTCTGCTTTTCCTGAACCAACGAACTATGTCATTGATTTGATTCAACCGACAACAGTGATGCTGAATCAAATCTCCAAAGAAGGGATTAAATGCAAGAAATGTGGTAAGAAAAAGATAGGGGATGGAAGTTATTATCCGTCTAATTGGAACCAGCCCATGAGTCGAGATCAGTTGAGTAAGAATCATTTTAAATGAATAAGAGAAGGATGGCTTACCTCACTTCTCCGAATAACAATGCTATGCTTTTCAACCAAGGTTATAAATTGGCAACTACATTTCATTCTTCTTCATGCTGGTCCTATAGCCTGTAGACAATTACTACATCATTTGCATTCAATGCTCAATACAGCCTGTCAGCAGAACCGCAGCGATACTTTTTTTCGTGCATACATGTAGTGTTTAAATCCATTCATTTTTCAATGATCCTCTGCCGTTTATCACATTTATGGTCGATCTTTAACCTTGTGAAAAATGCACATACCGATCCCTTCAAACTGTCAAATTTATGTATGCATGACATTTAAAGAAAATTATCTGATCAATTTTTTTAGGTAAAATTCATCAAGAAAAAAGTTATTATTATTCATAACATCACCAATAACCACATAAAAACAATAATTTAATAAATTATTCTTCCAATTTTTTTATATTTAGTGTTATTACCTCTAAATCCATGTTTACCACCTTCTATTACATAAGTAATTTAGAAGTATCCACGATATAAATTGCTTGCCCTCACACCTCTCCCCTCTCACGCCCAAAAAATTTATACTGAAAGGCAGATTAAGCCCGTTCGAGTTACATATAGCCGCATGCTATATTGAAAGCATTAAGAAAATATCCTCAATATTTATAGGATTTTTAAAGTATGAACTAATTTTCGAAGAACCCTTTCTAAGTAATGTGACCTATTAGGAAAAATGAAAATACTGAAATCTCCGTATCAACAATCAGTCAAAGTACATCCTGATGATTTTCTGTAACCGATACCCAAGGACTATACCTACCCTTCTGATGTGCTGTGCAACAAAGCCCTCCTTAGCCACACTATAGCTATAGATTAATTCCATTATTTTGTGATTTAATTAAATTATTCATTCTTAAGACCCAATTTAATGGATTTATATTTCACTAAACCAGAAGAAGTTGTGACTCTTTTAGGTGAGCGTTTACGTAAGCAACGACTCTTTCTGGAGATGTCTCAAGCTGAGGTAGCAGCACGCGCTGGTGTCGGCGTGAATACAGTTTCGAATCTTGAAGCGGGACGAAATGTATCTGTTGAAAATTTAGTCCGTATTGCAATGGTCTTGGGTCGATTAAACGAACTTCAGGAACTATTTAAACCTCAGCTTAACAGTGTGAATGACATTCTTCGCTATGAGAGTCAAAGTAAGCGCCACCGTATTAAGAGGAAGGGATAATGCTCAATAGACTTAATGTTTATTACAACGGTTGGGGCGAATCATGGTTATGGGGAACGCTGATTAGTTCAACAGCCACGACAGGTAGACCCACCATTGCTTTTGAATATAGTCCAGAAGCAATACAGCAAGGTGTTGAGCTCTCTTCTTACTTGCTGCCTTTAAAAGGTCTACCATTCAGACAAGGTTTTCCTACTCATCAAATGGGACTCCCAGGTCCAGTCTATGACGCTTTACCAGATGGTTGGGGCATGATGTTGATGGATCGATATTTCAAAAAAATTGGCTTAAATTCAGCACGAATTGGACCTTTGGAGCGTCTGACCTATATTAGTAGTCACGCAATGGGTGCCCTCTCCTTTGAACCTTGTGTTGCTGACATGCAAACCTCAGAAAATATCCCTTTACAACAACTGGCCCAGGAAGTTCAAGAAGTACTCAAAGGTGAAGGTGGTGAATTTCTACAGCATTTATTGGTCATGGGTGGCTCCCCTCAAGGTGCCAGACCAAAAGCGTTGGTTTACCGAGATCCTGTCAATTTAGAGTTTTCGACTCAAGATTCTGATCAACATGAAGCCTGGCTGATTAAGTTTCCTGCTCAGCAAGAGCATCCTGAAGTCTGCGCCATTGAAGCCGTCTATGCAGAATGTTTGCGACTTTGTGCAATTGAGACTCCAGATACCCATTTCTTTAATTTGCCCAATGGTTTAACGGCTTTTGCTTCTAAACGATTCGATCGTCAAAATGGTATGCGGATTCCAATGCAGAGTTTGGCTGCATATACAGGAGCAGACTATAAAGTTCCAGGTAGCCTAGACTATCGCAATTTTCTCCGGGCAACCTTGATGTGTACGCAAGATGTACGAGAAAGATTGCATGCTTTTAAACGTGCTGTGTTTAATGTGCTTTTCAATAATCGGGATGACCATACTAAGAACTTTTCATTTCTCATGGAGAAAAATGGTCAATGGAAATTGGCTCCAGCCTATGATGTGACCTTCTGCGAGGGTCCAGGTGGTTATCATCAAATGGACATTATGGGAGAAGCGCTCAATATTTCCCGAAATGACATACATAAACTCGGTACTTCAGAAGCTAATCTGACTACTCTAGAAGTCGATGAGATCATCTTGACCATGCGTGAAATTGCACTTCAATTTAGTCAAATTGCGCAGCGCCTGTATCCCCATCAAATTCGAGAATCTACCCTACAGATGATTCAATCACGGATTCAACAGAATATTGATTTTTTAACTGAAACCTAAGCGTAAATATAAACTAAGCGCCAACCATCAACTGCAAATAGACTTTGATATAGTTAGTCGCTACATAATCTGTAGAACCTGTGAATTAGCTCTCTTTATAATCACGAATATTAGATGGATCACCGCCAAGATATATTCTGCAAACGTGAAATCACTACATCCAGATCGAAAATCACTAAGAAAAAACTGTCACCAAAAAAAGGTCTGCACTATGGATAGATGCAGACCAAACTCTGGATAACTACCAGCACGAGAAATATGTCGCAATTTTGCATAGACATGAATTTGATAAAATCAGCCCAGAAAGCCAGAAATTCATAAAAACTATTTCATCAATCCCCTATAACTTAATCACGTTCATGGTCGATCTTAAATCTTGTGAAAAGTACTCATGCTGACCTAGCCAAACTGTAAAACTCATGTATTCATAGCCTTTAAATGAATCTTTCAATCGGTATATTTAAGGTAAAAACTAGTAATCAGAAGTTATTATCACCCCCATATAAAACAAGGATCAACTTAAAAACAATAACTTAGTAAATTATTCTTCCATTTTTTTTATATTTAGTGTTATTTACTGTAGTCATTAGAACACTCTTCTTTGGAATACTCTGAAGAAAACTGTAAGGTTGTAAACAGACCAAGTTACAGCGAGTAACTGATTCAGAAAAAGGCTGGTTGTATGGTGAAAGTTTAGAGTTACTGTTCTAATGTTTTAAACAAATGTTTTGTTAAAAAGGAGCAACATATGAAATTTCACATCGCTAATATGACTTGTGGTGGTTGTGCACGCGGCATTACTACCGCAATTAAAGAGCTCGACTCGAATGCCTCACTCGATATTGATTTACAAAACCGTATTATTGAAATCAACACAACGGTGAGTCAGGATCAAGTCATTGCCACTCTCAGTGAGCGTGGATTTACAGCTGATCCTGCTTAATCTCTGTTAGAGTAACAGTGGGAATTCCTTACCACTTTTACTCTCTTATTTTCCTCATCGTACAGATAAAACCTGTACTTGCTTGAAATAAAAGTAATCCCTGAATTCCACCTAATCTTGGTTCGAGCTGATCTTCGCATATAGAACTCAGCATATCTAAATGATAGAGATCGTATATGAGTACCGAAATGACTGATACGCCACACTACAGTGAAACATTAGAGATTGAGGGGATGACATGTGCTTCTTGTGTAGGCCGTGTGGAAAAAGCTTTAAAATCTGTTGAGGGTGTTGAATCGGCTCATGTAAATCTGGCTACCGAAAAAGCAGTCATTTATGCGCATCAACCACTTGATCGCGCTACTTTAATTAAAGCCGTAGAAAAAGCAGGCTACGAAGGGCTTTGTTGCATAAATATGTAAGCATCTGATTTAAATAAATTTAATTTTGGATCAAAAAACAATCAAAACTTTTAAAATCATATAGTTATGAAATCTTTGTGCAACAAAGCCCTGAATCCATAAGAGTTCCGATCAGCAGTGGTCTCCGCGATGGGTTCCAAAGCCAGCAGATGGAGCGCCTGCATGGCCCGGCATTTCATCGTGGGTATCCCGAGAGGTCTCATCTTGCCATTTTTCTTCGGAATAAGGACTCTCCGAAGCGGAAGGGGCGTGTAACCTCGCCTCTTCAACGACATCATCGCACCGGTCTTGGCCTTGGGTGTATTCCAAGTCACCTTGTCGACCCCAGCCGTGTTTTTGCCTTTGTTTTCAGACACTCGTTTTACGGCCAATGCTTTGCCACTAAACGAGTGAGTCAGCAGCCATTGCAAAGCTTTCGCCTTGTTATACCTGCCGTCTTGTACCGCCTTCACAATACGCGCTTGCAGCCCTCTGACATGACGCTGTACAGCAATCCAATCGATGCTGTCCCACGATGTGCTGGAAGGCGCACACGCTGATACTGCTGCGTTCATTTGCTCTCCCTCCATTAAAAGGGTTCTACACACTCTCTTGTGATGAGAGACCATAAGGACGTCAGCCCGCTTTCGCGTGAGGTAATGTTTCAACCTCTATCCAACCCATTACAGACTGGCATTCGCTTTTTCCTCGTTCCTTCGCCCGCATCACCATGGGCAGTTTTTGCAAACTGCTTTCCCAATGGGGGTAATACGGGATTTCCACGTTCCGCTTACTGAAGTACATCGGCTTAGGTGCCTGCTATCGACCGGGAGGCGTATGGGTCACGAATGCGTAGTAGAAAGACGCGATTCCCACCTCCATTACCGTTTTGGTTCGAGCGTATTAGCCATTTCCGCTCGTTCAATTTAACGATCGTTGCGCAGATTCACATGTGTTCACCATACCGATTATCTAGCCCTTGTCCGGCTATGGCTGCCAGAAGAGTACGCCTCTCACGATTGATACCCCGCACCTTGCGGTGCCTCGTTACATTGTCGAAGGCGCTCTTTATTCAGCCTTCTAGATTCACCCGGTGACACGGGTGGTTCCCGCAGGGGGAACAACTTCATTAAGCGACTTCGTGTCGCACCTCTACCCAATTATTGCAAATCGGTAGATTGCCATCATCCAAATAGCGGCTTAAAGCTGGCCAACGCTTCAGAGTGTAATTGATGGCCTTGGCGGTGGGAGAACTCGATGGCACCGTCAGATGATGTTGGTTGAGCCATTCATATAGTTGTTGCATCACTGGTTGACTATGCTGTTGTCGGTATTCGCGGCGGTCTTCCGCTGTACCATCGGTCTTTTTCCTGAGCTCTGCTTCTATCGCATACAGTTTCTGAATCAGCACTAATGCCTGTTCAGCGACCTGACTTTTCCCAGTTACATGCAGTTCATGGAATTTACGACGTGCATGGGCCATGCAGCCCACCTCAATGACCTGGCCTGATTTAAAGCGTGCTTTATAACCACTGTAATCATCACAGACTAGATAACCCTGCCAGCCTTTCAAGAACTCTGCAGCATGCTGGCCTGAACGACTATCCTGAAAGTCATAGATCACCGCCTGAACTGGATTGTACTGTGTGGTGGCATAGGCCCAGACATAACCTTTCTTCGGTTTTTTATCATTCTCACCCATCCGCATGATGGTGACCGGTGTTTCATCTGCATGCAGCACCTGCTGTTGTAGTACCACCTCTTTTAAGGCATTGGCCAGAGGCTCCAGTTCTACACCGCAGCGACCTATCCAGTCAGATAACGTTGATCTAGAAAGCTCGATTCCCGCCCGCTGATAGATCAGACGTTGACGGTACAGCGGCAAATGATCGGCATACTTCGATACCAGCACATGGCTGAGCAATTCAGGTGAAGCAATGCCTTTATCAATCACATAGGCGGGCATCGCTTGCTGAGTCAGAGTGTCACACTGATCACAGACCCATTTACCACGCACATGCTGTTCCTTATAGAACTGTGCCGGTCTGAAATGCAGTTTTTCACTGACATCTTCGCCGATACGACGGAGTTGGCAGCCACAAGCACATTGGGTTGATGCAGGTTCATGCTCAATACGGATGGTGTGTAGATGATCTGGCAGTGGTCGACGTTTAGGTTTATTGGTTTTGGCTTTGTGTGTCACTGCATCGGTTTTATCTGCATTTAGCCGTTCCAGTTCTAGATCAACCGCGGCAATATCTTCTTCAACCGCTTCATCCCACAGATGGATTTGTTTTGCAGTGAGATGTTCGTTTTTACTGCCGAATTTGTGCTTTTTAAACAGCGCCAGTTCATGCTCGTATTTTTGATTGAGAATAGAAAGATGTTGAACTTTAGAATCTAATTGCTGATTGGTGACTTCAAGATGTTGAACTCTGGCATCTAATTGCTGGTTTGATTGTGCCAGAGACTGATGCTGCATCGCCAACTGCCGGGTAAATTCCAGCAGTTGTTCATGGGTCAGTTGGCTTAAGTCAGGCAGCGTATTCATGACCGCAGTATGCCTGAGGTCATGAAGAGAATGAAATAGAACGTTTGGAGAATAGCAGAATAGCCGAGCTTGGTTTAGAGCATTGTTACCACTTGCTGTCGTCCAATGCGCTGCCAGGGCAAACCCTGGATTAATGCCTGTAACTGTTCCGGGTTGAGGACCACGGTTTCACCTTGGTGAACTTGAGCCCAGTGGAATTTTCCCTGTTCCAGCCGCCTGGCACACAGCCAGATGCCCAGTCCATCATGTACCAGCACTTTCATACGATGACCACGTTTATTACAGAACAGGTAGGCGCAATGCGGTTTGATGTAGCCAAAGGCTCTCACCACCTGAGCCATGGTCGTATCCATACCTGCACGCATGTCCATGGGCTGGGTAGAGAGCCAAATTTCATTGATACGGATCATGTTGCCAGTGCCTTGAGTAATTCTGCCAAGGCAGGTATTTCTGATGTCTGCCATTTTAGCTGAATATCATTATTCGTATGAGGCACGGTGATACACAACGTGATCCTCTCATCAATAGGTTGGCTGATTGCAGCAGTGTAAGGCAAAGCAATAAATGCTGGATTCACATGAGTAGGATCCTGCACGGCACCATCATGATGGCTGAAGATCCTGATCCAACGACTGACAAGGTTGGCATTAATACTATGTTGCAGTGCGACCGAAGCGATCGAGGTATTAGGATTTTTGCAGGCATTGACAATACTGAATTTGAATTCTTTGCTGTATGTTCTGCGTTTTTTAGCAACAGGAGGTGTTGCTGAATATATATCCATGTTCATAGATTAAGTCCCCACTTGTTTTTAGGTGGGAACTAAATTAAGGCTTATAGGATCGCTTGGTAAGGCTGTGTTAGCTGGATGCTTACTTTCTTTTACCTTAATAACGTATTTTTTTAACGGCAGCATACCTTTTGAAACACCACCAAATTATTTATGTTCCACCAGCACATATACTTCCCTATCGAAAAATCTGATAAGAATTGATTATTTTGATACAAAACCTGAAAACTGGGAGTGCTTATATGGACATATATAATATTTCCGGATAAATATAAAACTACTCCACAAGAAGAAAGGCAGAATTTAATCTCAGTCCGAAGTAACAGTACTCTCAAAGACCAAATGTAAAGAAGCATACTTAAGAAAATAAATTTCAATAATGCATGAGGATGTAATTAGTTTCAGGGTGCTAAGAAAGTGTAGCAACTTGCTACACTTTTTCGCTTTTTTGAATCAGCTGTTTTAAGAAATCTTCTAATTGTAAGAGACTGGCTTCGTCAATTTCCGAGATATTCAGAGAAACCTTAAGCTGTTTTTGATTCAGTTTGATATTCCCCGCAATCTTACCGGCATATTCAATTTTTCTGACCACGGATGTTGTGGTCAGTTTTTCTGGATTCTGACTCAATAGTTTTTCAGCATAAGTAGTAACTTTGCTTTGCTCGAGTTTTTTGTCTTTTAATTTTTCCCAAGCTCCGAGTAAGGCCACTTCGGCTTCAGAGAGTTGTTCAAGATGATCCGATAGAAATTTTTTGAATGCAGTTGCAGCAGTACGGCCTAGCAAGCCTGGTTCCACATCAAGGTCATTTAAAATTGCTTGCGGCAGTTTTTCGTATGCTAAATACTTGTACATATCTTCGCGATTTAAACCCAGTGAATTGGCTAAACGTTGCTTGTTTTTCTTTAATTTCTCATCAAGTGAGTTCAGGCCAATAAAAATCTCATAATCTGTCAGATCCTGACGCTTTAAATTCTCTGCCAGGGTTAACAAAGATGCTTCTACATTATTTGCATCAATTATAATGGCTTCAATCACAGACTTTCCGAGTAATTGATGTGCCCGTAAGCGTCGCTCGCCTGCAATCAGTTCATATTTCAGATTATCCAGTTTACGCACTGTAATGGGCTGCAAAAGGCCGATTTCATTAATAGAATCCGCCAGTTCTTTTAACTGTGACTCTTCAAATATTTTACGCGGCTGGTTTGGACTTCGGCTGATATCCTCAATAGGGACATTACGTCTAAACTCTTTCGGCTCTTTAATATTGTCTTTCTGTGCTTGCTGATGTTTTTCTGTATTCTGTTTCAGTTTCTGAGCTAAAAGCTCTTTGGTGCTTGCCATAATGCTCTCAGGTTTTAATTTTCACTACAATTTCATTGGCAAGGCTTTCAAAAGCCTTACGTACTTTTGAATTTTTTTCTACTTTCAAAAGTGGTTGTTGCAGAATCGCTGCTTGATTGACTTTAGTACTTTGAGGAATTGTGGTTTCTAAAATTTTACCTACCTGTTTCAAGGCTTCATCCCGAATCAGCTTACAGACATTCTGACGTTCATCATGCTTAATTAGTAAAGCGCCTAAAAGCTCTAAATCTGGATTAATACGTTTGATTTTTTCAAGATGATTTAAAAGATCTGTTACCCCATACAATCCATATTGTGATCCTGATTCGATAGGGATAATGACATGTGTTGAAGATGCCAAGGCATTGCTTGTTAATAATTTAAGGCTAGGTGGACAGTCGATCAATATAAAATCATAAAGATCTTTTAATAGTTTTAACTTGATATTTAACTCTTCAGAAGGACGGGGAGCTTCTTCTTTTAGTTGATCTTCAGTTTTTCCTAAATTTAAGGAACCATAAATTAATGATACTTTTTCAAAGTTCGTTTCTTCTTGTAATGCATCTGCCAACAACGAAATATCGCCCACTAGTAATTCTGCTGTAGTGACAGCAATTTCGCTTGGATGTTGGATCCCAATGTGTAAACTTGCGTTTGCTTGAGGATCTAAATCAATGACTAAAACTTTGTAGCCAAGATTGGCAAGTTCTGAGGCTAGGTGTACAACAGTCGTTGTTTTGCCACATCCGCCTTTATGGTTAGCAACAGTAATAATTTTTGCAGACATGCGTGTCAGATGCTTCCTTATTTCAATGTTTAGTAATATAAATAACTTTCATTCATCTTACTATAGTTTTTAAATTTATAAATCCTATTTATTCAGCTGTAAAACAACTTAAAAAATAAATTTTTAACTAAGCTAGCTTAATTAAAAATTAGAATAATTAGTTATTTAGCTAATTAATAATTAGGATCATATTTTTATTATATAAAACAAGTGCTTGTAACTTTAAAAGTGGAAGGTTTGTCACTATAAAGTGGAAGGTTTGTCACTATAAAGTGGAAGGTCTGTCACCGTAAAGTGGAAGGTCTGTCACTATAAAGTGGAAGGTTTGTCACTATAAAGTGGAAGGTCTGTCACTAGGGTGGAAGGTTTGTCACTACTATTTTTATAACTGCTATTTTTATTTAAAAATAATTTAAAAAACAAATATTTAAGCTGTTAATAAAGTCTCATAACTAAGCTTTAAAGGTGGAAAGATTGTCACTGTATCTTCTTAACCTGTGGATAATCTGTTTTTATTGGATATTTCCTGATGATTATATGTGCAGTTATACCTTTTAAATCTAACAAAAAGGTGGAAGCCTTGTCACATCAGGGTTTTTATCTGACTTAACCTAACTAGACCTGAATGAAAAAAGTAAAAATAGACCTTCTGAACTGTAATTTCGAGACTAAAGGTGGAAGGTCTGTCATCATGGGGTGGAAAGATTATAATTAATTCCACTTTAAGTGCAGGAAATCGGCTAAAATGCTTCTTTTTGATGACAAACTTTCCACTTTTAGAATATTGTGGTGAAAGTCTTGAAAGTTTTTCCACTTTTGTATATAAAAACTAAGTTAAATTATAAATATCACGGTTATGACAGAATCTGAACCATTGCAAGAAGAATCGAATTATATTCCTTACTGTATAGGCAACATTCGCCATAATGGCGTTGTCAGTACCAGTAACCGTTTAATTCGCCCAATCGAATTATCAGCCAATGAATATAAGGCACTTTTATATGCAATGGCGGTTGCGAATTATAGTGAGAAAAATAGGGTAGATGGTGAAATTACCGAACAAACTTATATTTATTTGTATAAGGATGATTTGGCAGATTTACTAGGATTAAATAAACGTAATTCAATTAATGTTGCAATAGATCGGATTTATAAAGAGCTTTCATCCCGGGTAGCTCATTTTATTATTGAGGAGCCAGCTGATAATGGTAAGAGAAAGACTAAAAAAGTACATTCTGTCGTTCCCATTATCCGTGAGTTAAGATGGGAAGATGATTCTAAAAATGCGATTCAGATTCGTTTTACCAGTGAGGTGTTGCCGTATTTCACTCAACTGGCTGGGGGTAATTTTACTACCTATCAGCTAAAACATCTTTTTGCCCTAGATTCTGTTGCCAGTATGAGTCTTTATACTTATTTCATTAAAAACGAATTTAAGTACGCCAATCAAAAGAGTTATGAAGTGCCATTACTTTTAGAAAACTTGAAAGCACTGATTGATATTAATGAAACCAAATATGATCGCTGGGTAGATTTTAGACGCTATGTATTAGACAAAATAGTGGCAGAAATTAACGAAAATACAGATCTACAGTTAGAGTATGAAACCGTTAAGAAAGGCCGTCCAATTGTAGGTGTGAATTTTAAACTGCATCATCGGATTGCTGATAAGGCACTGGATGAATTTGCAGTGATTGAAAAAATCTATCTTGATGTTCCATTTGAAGACAATGCATCCGTAAAAGAATTAGGGGCTAAATTCGATATGAATGTACGTTCTTGGTATATTTTTAATAATGATGAAAATTATCAGCAGTTCAAGAAGTGGTTTAAAAAAGTAGGATGCCTCACTGACTCTCAAGCAAATATTGTCATTAATGACACTTTATTCCAAATGGATTTTGCTGAAATTGGTATGGGGTTGAATGACTTTAAACGAAATATGAAGCATAAACTTAAAAGTAATCCGGAATTCGTCCATAGTATTCGTGAAAGACTGAATGATATTTTTGGTAAAGAGTTGATCTAGCGAAAAGTGTAGCAACTTGCTACACTTTTTAGATATATGTTCGTAAAGAATACAAGTGGTAAGGACCTTAGGATAAAAACGACTCTGTTGCATAAAGTGTGAAAATTGAGACTGAACCGTACCGGGTTTGTCGGAGACCAACTTTCTTGAGAGAATGTTCCAATGACAAAACCAAAATATACCCCTGAAATCAGAGAAAGAGCGGTTCAATTATTGATTGAATCTGAAAAAGATTATCC
>NZ_VOZL01000028.1:0-21422 GCF_013419805.1 Acinetobacter sp. YH12058 | reverse complement strand
CGACCTATTATCGGGCTTTAGATCTCGCTGACAATCCAGAACATCGAGCGAAACGTGCTCTGCATGATTTACATCATGCAGAGCAAATCAAACGTATTTGGAAAGAAAGTTTAGGTCGATATGGTGTGCGTAAGGTCTGGCAACAATTGAAACGTGAAGGTTATGTTATCGCACGTTGTACAGTTGCTCGATTGATGCAGAAGCTAGGTATACAAGGTGTTTGGCGTGGTAAGAATAAACAAACCACCCGTAGCCGAGATGATCAAAAACGAGCAGATGACTTAGTAAAACGCAATTTTAATGCAGATCATCCTGACCCTTGCGAAGCAGTGCTTCTCAGGTCGCTGACTTCACGTATATTCAAACTCATTCAGGCTGGGTCTATACCGCCTTTATTATTGATGTGTTCTCGCGAGCAATTGTTGGATGGAAAGTATCAACACGTATGAATACAGATATGGTGCTCGATGCACTGGAGCAAGCATTGCATGATCGAGGCATGCCAAAGAACGTGATTCATCATAGTGACAGAGGCGTGCAATATCTTTCCATTCGTTATACCAATCGTTTAGAAGCAGCAAATTTACGAGCATCAGTCGGTACGACCGGTGATTCATACGATAATGCTTTGGCTGAAACGGTGAATGGCTTATACAAAACAGAGGTGATTGAATATTTAAAAGCGGATTGGCAAGGTTTAGCGGATGTACAACTTGCGACACTAAACTGGGTAGATTGGTTCAATAAAAAGCGTGTACACAGTGCACTGGGTTATGTATCACCTTTTGAGTTTGAAGCAATGTACTATGATAAGATTAACCCGTTAGGTCAGGTGGCCTAACTTAAATAAAAAAGTCTCCGACAAACCCGGTACGGTTCATCCACAATTTAACTATAAATACTGTGCAAATAAAGATAGAACTCAGCCAAAAAAGCAGGCGGTATTTAATCGGCCTGGTTATGAAGGTTATGTGGACACCAAAAAACAATATAAATCGCAAGATTTATCGCAACTTTTGCCTTGGTCTAATAATGAACTGGTGGTTGATGCCAGACTTAGATTCAATGCCAATACCTGCGACTTTACAAAATATGATGATGAACAAATTCAAAAGTTTAATCAGGACTTTTTTGCTTCAGAAGGTGAACAACTCTTTTCTAATATTCAGGTGAATGCAGCTTTGCTAACGGAACAGTTATATAAAGATACATGTCTAAGAGATATGCAAAATCAGGAAGTATATAGCTTTGATGTTGAGGATGATGAATTATCTATTTATCAGCATTTTCCAGATTCCGTAGAACTGAATATTCAGACTGGAAAATATGAGCAAGCTGTTAAAAGTGTCACTTTTAATATTGAACCAGCTCCTGATAATGCTTGGTTGAGTTTATCACCTGCGCAACTCAAGGAGCTAACATTAGAGTATGGGCTTGCAGTGCAAGAGGGATGTAAGTTGTCTTTGTCTGTTTATAATGACCAAAGCCCGCAGTGGATATACCATCTTGGGTTCGGGGTTTATCACTGATCTGTTATTGATTAAATTTTATATGTATTTCCAGATTGCTTTTGATTAAATCGGATGGTTTATATTCAATTCAATAAATGAATATTATGCTCAATCCTATTTTGGATCATTTGGAGAGTTTCAGATCTAATTTGTTCAGGTAATAGATCATGAGCAATCTTCGTAAATCGGCTGGCAACTTCGCAAATTGAGTTAATCATTTCATCAACCTCTTGAATAGAAAGCTCTGCTTCCTGAATGCCCAGTTTGACAATGGCAGACCGAGTAATATCCAGTGCTTCACCCATAATATCCATTTGATGATATCCACCTGGGCCTTCACAGAAAGTAACGTCGTAGGCTGGGGCGAGTTTCCATTGTCCATTTTGAGACATTAAAAACGAAAAGTTTTTGCAATGATCATCTCGATTATTGAACACCACATTGAAAACAGCGCGCTTGAATGCAATCGCTTTTTCGCGAATATCATTGGTACAAAAGTGTGTAGCACGAAGAAAGTTGCTGTAGTCTAAACTCCCAGGTGATTTAAAATCAGCCCCTGTAAAGGCAGCTAAACTTTGCATAGGGATGCGCATGCCATCGCAGCGGTCAAATCTTTTTGAGGCAAATGCAGTTAGGCCATTCGGAAGAGTGAAGTATTGGGTGTCTGGGGTGTCAATATGACAATGACGCAAACATTCTGCATAAACAGTTTCAATTGCACAAACTTCAGGATGCTCTTGCTGAGCGGGAAATTTGATCAGCCAAGCTTCATGTTGATGTGAGTGAACTGTTGAGAATTCATTAGTGACAGGATCACGATAAACAAGTGCTTTTGGCCTTGCACCTTGTGGAGACCCGCCCATAATTAATAAATGCTGTAAAAATTCGGCACCTTCTCCTTTGAGAACTTCCTGAACTTCTTGAGCGAGTCTTAGCAATGGAATATTTTCAGCTAATGTTAACTCGGATGCTGAAGGTTCAAAGGATAATGCCCCCATTGCATGTGTACTAATATACGTGAGGCGTTCTAAAGGCCCAACTCGTGCTGGATTAAGTCCATTTTTTTTAAATAAGCGATCCATCAGGAGCATGCCCCAGCCATCGGGTAAGGCATCGTATATAGGGCCTGGTAATCCCATTTGATGTGCAGGAAAGTTCTTTCTTAATGGGTCACCTTTTAGCGGAAGTAGGTAAGATGAAAGCTCTAAACCTTTACTAATTGCTTCTGCGCTGTATTCAAAAGCAATCAATGGTCGACCTGTGATTGCAGTTGAGGAAACTAGTGTGCCCCAAAGCCAATATTCGCCCCATCCATTGTAGTAAACATCAAGTTTTTTGAGCATGGATTCATTTCCTTTTGATACGTTGGCGAGCCGTATTACTCTCATAGCGGAGCATGTCATCTACACTATTTAAATGTGGTTTGAAAAGTTCCTCTAATTCTTTTAATCGGCCGAGCACCATGGCAACACGTACTAAATTTTCAAATGAAACATTTCGACCAGCTTCTAGATTAGATACAGTATTCACACCAATACCCGCACGCGCAGCAACATCTGCCTGAGTCATTTCCAGATAAAGACGTTCTTTACGAAGCCTCTCACATAATAAAGCAACAACTTCTTCAGGTTTTTTGAATATTAAATCCATAATATTGTGTTTTACATTGTGATATCACCATTAAAACACAAAAAAATGGATTTATGAAATTATGCCAGTTGGTCGATAATGAGATGCTTGATTGGCTGATGAGATTCTATTGGATTAAAGAAATCTAATGATTTTAATGCATTTATTTTTTGCAACTACCTACGAATATGTCGTATTTGGGGCCCGAAACTGTGAAATAAAAGATAATAAAGAAAGTATGATTGGGGATAACATAATATAAAATCAATAAAAAAGCCCCCATCTTTCGATGAGGGTTTTTTTGAATTTGGAGCGGGAAACGAGACTCGAACTCGCGACCCCAACCTTGGCAAGGTTGTGCTCTACCAACTGAGCTATTCCCGCATGCGGTGTATAATACATGATGCAAAAATAGGGTCAATCATTTTTTGCATGTCATTGTACTGACTGAATAAATAAACAACATTTTTGAAAAATAGTGCGGTTAAATGACTTAGGTTGTTTGTTTTATAAAAGTTTTCATTGTCTGCAAAAATATTAATATCACTTACAATGCGCTGCAGCTATGCGAAAAATAAAAGCATCAGACATAAAAAATCCGCAGTACTAAATTTCTAAAAATGAAGCCGACTGCGGATTTTTTAGGTGATTCAAAATAATTTTATTAAATTTAAATAATTGAATTTAATCAACATTATTCCACTGTTACGCTTTTTGCCAAGTTTCTAGGTTGATCGACATCAGTACCGCGCAAAACTGCCACATGATAAGACAACAACTGCACAGGAATGCTATACACAATTGGCGCAAGCAACGCGCTGACTTGCGGTACATAAACCACATGCTGACGCTCTTTATCTGCAGGAATGCCGCTGTGTTCATCTGCAAATACAAACAGCTCACCACCACGTGCCTGTACTTCTTCCATATTGGATTTCAGTTTATCCAGCATGTCATCTTGCGGTGCTAAAATCACCACAGGCATGTCATTGTCTACCAATGCCAATGGGCCGTGCTTTAATTCACCCGCAGCATAACCTTCTGCGTGAATATATGAAATTTCTTTCAGTTTCAAAGCACCTTCCAAGGCAATTGGGAATTGTGTGCCACGACCCAAGAACAAGCAGTGATTTTTCTCTACAAACAATTCAGACAAACGTAAAATTGCCGTATCATTTTGCAAAGTATCTAAAATTACTTTTGGTGTGTGCCACAAGTCTGCAATAATTTCCGCTGTTTCTGTCGCTGCAATTGCATTTTTCACCTGACCAATTTTGAGCACCAACAGCATTAATGCTGCCAACTGTGTCGTAAAGGCTTTGGTCGATGCCACACCAATTTCAGGACCCGCAAGCGTTAACAAACTATGGTTGGTTTCACGTACCATTGACGACGTTGCCACGTTACAAATGGTCATGGTTGTGATATCTAAACCTTTTGCAGCAGCACGTTTTTGTGTATCACGTAACGCAGCTAAAGTATCTGCAGTTTCGCCAGATTGTGAAATGCACACATACAACGTGTTATTCACAATGACTGGGGTACGATAACGGTATTCGCTGGCAATTTCCACATGACATGGCAAGTTAATCAGCTGTTCAAACCAATATTTTGCAATCATCCCTGCATGGTAGCTGGTACCACAGGCAATAATCTGTACCTGTTGGATGTTGGCAAAATCAAGTTCAGCATCTTTCAGGAAATCTTCACGTAAAGCGTTGCCATTTAATGCTTGTGAAATGGTTTGTTGAATTGCTTCAGGCTGCTCATAAATTTCTTTGAGCATGTAGTGTTTATATTCACCTTTCGATGCATTGCTTACAGTTGCATCCAACTCTTTTACAGGGCGTTCAACCGTTTGACCGTTTACAAAAACTTCAATGCTGTCGCGGGTTAAGCGGGCGATATCACCTTCTTCCAAATACATAAAACGGTTGGTGATCGGCAATAACGCCAATTGGTCTGAACTGATAAAGTTTTCGCCAATACCGACACCAATCACCAAAGGAGAACCTTCACGTACCGTGATCAATTCATCTGGATAATCGGTATGGATAATTCCCAGAGCATAAGCACCTTTCAGTTGAGGCACGACTTGCTGTACCGCAACCAATAAATTCGGTGCAGTTTTAAGAGCATGGTTGACCAAGTGCGCAACCACTTCAGTATCCGTTTGAGAGCTGAACATATAGCCTAAAGCTTCTAGCTCATCTTTCAGTTCTTGATAATTTTCGATAATACCGTTGTGTACGACAGCAACATTGCCAGAAATATGCGGATGTGCATTGTTTTCTGTCGGTTTGCCATGTGTTGCCCAACGTGTATGGGCAATACCGAGTGAACCTGTGACTTGAGAATCTAGTACTGCTTGCTCAAGATTTGCTACTTTACCGACACGACGCTCACGCAAGACCTGACCTTGACTAATCAATGCCAAACCTGCGGAATCATAACCGCGATATTCTAAACGCTTTAAACCTTCAATGAGGATATTGGTAATACTACGTTCTGCAACGCCACCGACAATACCGCACATAGGAACTTCCTCTTATTTTTTCAATTTCTGTGGACGTTGATAATTTTCTTTAGTGAACTGTTTAGAACGTTCCACAGCTAAACACTGTTCTGCAACATCACGGGTAATGGTCGAGCCTGCGCCTACCGTTGCACCATTGGCAATGGTGACAGGTGCAACCAATGAACTATTTGAACCAATAAAGACTTGGTCACCAATAATGGTTTTAAATTTATTGGCACCATCATAATTGCAAGTAATCGTACCTGCACCAATATTGCTGCCTGCACCCACTTCGGCATCACCTAAGTAGGCAAAGTGGTTGGCTTTGGAGCCTAAACCAATTTGACTGTTTTTCACTTCAACAAAGTTGCCAATATGCACTTCATTGGCCAATACCGCACCCGGACGTAAACGTGAGAATGGACCAATTTGCGCAGCTTCACCTACAACCGCTTGGTCAAATACGCTATACGGCTGAACTTTAGTGCCCGCAGCAATTTTGGTGTTTTTGAGGATACAACCTGCACCAATTTCTACGCCATCACCCAGTTCGCAATCGCCTTCAATAATTACGTTAATATCAATGCGAACGTCTTTACCTGCAGTGAGATTACCACGTAAATCAAAACGGGTTGGGTCAATTAAATGCACACCTTGTTGCATGAGTTGCTTGGCTTGGAAGTTCTGGAACTCGCGTTCTAATGCAGCCAATTGCACACGGTCATTCACGCCTTCTACTTCAAAAGCCAGTTGAGGTTCTACCGATGCAACTTCTAAACCATCGGCAATTGCCATCGCCACAATATCGGTCAGGTAATATTCACCCTGCGCATTGTTATTGCTCAGTTTTGGCAGCCATTCATGTAATTTGGCATTGCTGACGCAGTAAATACCCGTGTTGATTTCTTGAATTTGACGCTGTGCTTCAGATGCATCTTTATGTTCAACAATTGCTTGAATTTTACCATTTTCACGCACAATACGACCATAACCCGTAGCATCGGCAAGGGTGAGTGTCACCAATCCAATTTGGGTTTCACGTGAAACATCGAGCAGCTTTTGTAAAGTTTGCTCTGTAATGCAAGGTACATCTCCCGATAAAATTAGGGATACGCCTTCATGTGGTAAAACAGGCAAAGTCACTTTGACTGCGTGACCTGTGCCGAGCTGTTCCGCTTGTTCGACCCACTGCACCTGTTCATGCGCAAACGCATTTTGAACCAAAGTACCGCCGTGACCGTAAATGGTAATAATATGATCGGCTTGTAATTTTTTTGCGGTATCAATCACGTGACCCAAGAGTGGGCGTCCTGCAAGAGGTTGTAATACTTTTGGTAAATTTGAACGCATGCGCGTGCCTTTACCTGCTGCAAGAATAATCACGGTGGTAGACATGTTGAATCCTAGTGATGGCTAAACCAAAGTAAAAGATAAATAAATATAAATACATAATGCGGCCCAAAGACCCGCAATAATATCGTCCAGCATGATGCCAAAACCACCTTCGACCTGACGATCAATGACACGGATTGGCCAAGGTTTCCATACATCAAATAGTCGGAATAGGGCAAAACCCACAATTACCCAGACCCAGCTGATTTGATTGATAAAAATCAGGGGTAAAAAGGTAATCGATTGTCCTGCAAATTCATCCCAAACAATACGACCATCATCATGTACGCCCATAACCTGTGCAGTACGTCCACAGATATATATGCCAACGAGGGACATGATGGCAATGGCAAAAAGGCTTGGAATGAAACCAAGCGCGAACCAAATGGGAATGAACAGTAGGGCAAAGGCCGAACCAAAGGTACCGGGAGCTTTGGGTAGTAGACCTGAACCGAAGCCAACACCACAGCATACAATCAGTCGGTCAGTCCAAGACATGGCTTTGAAATTAATCGCGGGTTTTTGCAAAGTGTTGGTATCCATGAAAATGAAGTGAACGATCTACGCCATTCTGTTCAAAGCTTAAGCGGTTTTGATTGTTAATTTTGCCAATAATATGAATAGGGGTATTCAGCGGTTTTTGCAAAAGCTGCTGATAATTTTGTGGGCTTATTGTAAAGCATAACTCATAGTCATCGCCACCTGCCAAGGCATATTGCCACTGCTTTTGTTGTGGTAATTCGGTTAATGCAGCATCTATAGGCAGTTGGCTGAGTTCAATACAAGCACCGACCTGAGAGGCTTTGAGAATATGCCCTAAATCTTGTGCCAAGCCATCTGAAACATCAATCATGCTTGAAGCCAGACCTTTGAGTTGTTGCCCGAGTTGGCAGCGAGGTGTCGGGTAGTCTAAGCGTTGTTTTAAGGGGTGATCGAGATGATCTAAACCAAAAGCGGCATCGCCGACTTGTCCGCTGACACAAATATAATCGCCGACTTGTGCGCCTGAACGTGGAATTGCTTGTCCTTGTTCAATCCAGCCTAAGGCGGTAACGGAAATGGTGAGATGCGGGCTTTGTGTGGTATCTCCACCAATTAAACTTACCCCAAATTGATCGCAACAATCATGTAAACCCTGACTAAACCCTTTGAGCCAGTCGTGATCAATTTGGGGTAGGCTCAATGCCAATAATATACTGTGTGGGGTGGCACCCATGGCGGCAATGTCAGATAAATTGACCGCAACCGATTTCCAACCAATCGCATGTGGGTTGGTATCGAGGGGGAAATGTCGTCCAGCGACTAAAGTGTCGGCACAAATGACCAATTGTTGTTGCGGCGGAGGGGTGAGCAGAGCTGAGTCATCACCGACACCTAAATCGACTGCATCGGGACGCGGTCTGTTGAAATAGGTCTCAATAATGGAAAACTCAGCCATACAACAATCGACTCAATACTTTGAATTAGTTGCTTTGTTGCTTTTCTGCTGCACGTAAGCTGTTGGCAAGACGGTCTAATACACCATTGATGTATTTGTGGCTGTCTGCACCACCAAAGTGTTTTGCCAATTCAATCGCTTCATCCAATACCACACGGTATGGAATTTCCAGATGTTGTTCTAACTCATAAGCACCTAAACGTAAGGTGGCGAGTTCAACACCATCGAGGGCTTGAATGTCACGATCAAGAACAGGCACCAGTAATGCATCCAATGCTTCATGATTGGCAACCACTTGAGTCAACAATTCATGATAATAGCCGAGATCCACTTTGTGCATGGCATTTTCCACACGGGTACGTGCTTCAATTTCATGTACTGGATTGTGGCTCATCTGCCATTCATAAATACCTTGCACAGCAAAACGACGTGCTTTACGTTTTGCTGCATAAGTTGCTTGAAGTGTTTGCGACATAGCGTTAAATAGCCTTTAACAAGTTAACCATTTCAATTGCAGTTAAGGCAGCTTCACTTCCTTTATTACCTGCTTTTGTTCCAGAGCGTTCAATTGCTTGTTCAATACTATCCGTAGTCAATACACCGTTAATCACAGGTAAGCCAGTATCTAAACCAACCACACCTAAGCCTTTGGCACATTCACCTGCAACAAAGTCAAAGTGTGGAGTGCTACCGCGAATCACTGCGCCGAGTGCAATAATGGCATCATAACCATTCGATGCAGCTAATTTTTTAGCCACAACAGGAAGTTCCCAAGCGCCTGGTGCATGAACAACGGTGATATTATCCTCTGATACGCCATGACGTTTCAATGTGTCAATTGCGCCATCAAGCAAATGCTCAACCACAAAACTATTAAAACGACCGACTAAAATCGCATAACGGCCTTCGCTAGCGAGATGTAATAAACCTTCAATACGGCGAATTGCCATAGCAACCTCGATTATTTCTCTGATGTTGGATCTGCGGTGATATATTCCACCACTTCTAAGTTAAAGCCTGATAAAGCATTGAAACGTAATGGTGAGCTGAGTAGCTTCATTTTTTCAACGCCTAAATCACGTAAAATTTGTGCACCCACGCCAATGGTTTGGTATTGCTGTGACAATGCAGCATTGGCTTTGCCTTGTTTCGGGGATTTAAGGCTGTCTAGAGCAGGGCCCAAGTCTTGCAATTGAGCTTGACCAATCCAGACCAAAACACCACGTTCACTGTTGGCAATTTCTTTTAAAGCACGGTCTAAATTCCAAGTTGCCGAACCATCTGCTTTTTTCAGCTTCAGCAAATCACGGGTTGGATTAAAACCATGCACACGTACTGTGGTAACGCCTTCTTTCGGCTCGCCTTTGACCAATGCCAAGTGAATGTCTGGGTTCCCCAGTTCACGGTAGCGATATAAGTCAAAAGTACCATATTCGGTGTCGATGCTTTGCTGATCCAAACGCTCTACAGTTTGTTCATTGGTCATGCGATAGTGGATTAAATCGGCAATAGTACCAATTTTTAACCCGTGCTTTTCAGCAAAAATTTCTAAATCTGGACGACGCGCCATCGTGCCGTCTTCATTGATGATTTCACAAATTACCGATGCAGGCTCTAAACCTGCCAAACGGGCAAGATCACAACCTGCTTCGGTATGTCCTGCACGGTGCAATACACCACCTGGCTGTGCCATGAGTGGGAAAATATGCCCAGGCTGAACAATATCGGCAGGCTTGGCATGTGCAGCGACAGCGGTTTGAATGGTATGCGCACGTTCTGCGGCAGAAATACCCGTGGTAATGCCTTCAGCAGCTTCAATCGACAAAGTAAAGTTCGTACCGTGTTGTGCACCATTGGCATCAACCATTAACGGTAGGTTTAATTGCTGGCAACGGTCACGACTTAAGGTTAAGCAAACAAGACCACGCGCGTGTGTGATCATGAAGTTGATATCTTCAGGGCGAACGTGGGTTGCGGCAATGACTAAATCACCTTCATTTTCACGATCTTCATCATCCATGAGGATGACCATTTTTCCTGCACGGATATCTGCTACAAGCTCTTCGACAGTATTGAGCGGCATCAACCTTCACCTTCTTATTTGTCTGAAACGACATTGAATGAGAGAGATGCATAGTCTAACGGTTTTTTACCTGTTTTGCCTATGCTTATCATTTTCATTGCGTGACTTATGGTTATACACAGTGTCATCAGGCTTGGAAAGAGGTGAAAAGGAGGATTTGCTGCGTTGCTGTAGATTGTTTAGGCAATTAAGATGAAATGCAAAATCTGTGAAAAATAAAACTGTAGAGGGCATAGGATATTATCGCCCTCATTCTCGCCTTCACTTGAGCCCAGTTGGGTTTTGGGAGAAGGCAAGAATCAGAGATGAGATAATTCATTAAATTCAGGTATAAGAGAATTTCTGTTTAGCGCTCACGTAAGGCTTCTTTGGCTTTGTTGAATGGTTTGATCAGATAATCCAACACCGTTTTTTCACCCGTTTTAATATCGACTGTTGCGACCATGCCCAGGGTATATCAAACGCTTGTCCTGCTTTGTTGCTGAGTTTGTCTGAATCGGTACGGATATAAACCCTTATCTTGGGATATTTTCTATTTCATATTACATCTTGTTTTGAGCGTTTTGGTTGTAAAATAAAACTGATTAAAAAATCCACAAAATGATCAACCTTTTTGACTGAGCGCTGAAAACATAAAAAATAAACGCTTTTCTGTGATTAATTGCACAATAAATGCAAAAAAGTCATGTCTTGCATATCCTTAATTGTCTTTGTGTGGTTAGAATATAACAACTGTGCCCAAGATCTCTCACGTCTGTTATGAATATATTAATCGTTGATGATCATCCGCTGTTTCGCCATGCCTTAATTCAGGCGGTTCGTTATAGCTTACCGCAAGCTCAAATTCATGAAACTGCTGCAGTTAATGAATTGTACGAACGTTTGGAAAATGGACCTGAGCCTGATCTTGTTTTATTGGACTTGAATTTACCAGGGGCATCGGGCTTTTCTGCATTGGTGCATGTGCGTGCGCAATATCCATCTATCCCAATTATTGTGGTGTCCGCTCACGAAGAAGCATCGATTATTCAACGTTCAATTGCGCATGGGGCGATGGGTTATATCCCAAAATCGGCACATCCGAGCCATATTGGTGAAGCAATTCGTCAAGTTTTAGAAGGTGAGATTTGGTTGCCGCCAAACTTGGCTGCGAATGTTAACTTTGACCCTCGCGCTGCAGATGAAACAGCTTTGGCTGAACGTATTCAGTCTTTAACACCACAGCAATTCCGTGTATTGATGATGGTGGCAGAAGGTTTGTTGAATAAGCAAATTGCCTATGAATTAGATGTTTCTGAAGCGACGATTAAAGCGCATGTGACCGCAATTTTCCGTAAATTGGGTGTGCAAAATCGTACTCAGGCGGTATTGGCAATCAATGCGTTAAATATTGAAGAAAAGAAAATGTAAGATGTGACTGATCTGTAAAAGATGAGTTTAAAACCGCTGTGTTGATCTGGAAGATTGAGCAGCGGTTTTTTTATTGGGTGGGTGGTTGGCTGATTATGACCTTTTTAAAAAGCTAATTCGCTTTAGGATGTGACATTTAGCGTTCAGGTTGTTGATGTGCTTAAAACCTAAAAGGAATATTGTCTTATTCCTTTAGCTGTATGGCATAAACATATTCAGGTTGTCATGTCGATAAAATGGGTAAAAATCAACATGAGCTGAATAGCTATCAGTCTAATGCAGGCGATATGCTTCTTTCAGATTCTTAGGCTTTGATTGTATCTGTACCCATAAATCCAATCGTGTGAAGTTGTCCGCAGCGGGAAAACCCGCCACTAATAAGAAGGACGAATATGTTTTAATAGTAATAGATGAATGGTGATTTGAATAAATCATACCTAAGTGAGTAGGGGGCTTTCCCCTATATGGGTTCAACTTTTAGAATTCACGATAACCAAGCCCGCCAGCCGTGATATGTGCTAGATTTCGATCATAGGTAATTATTTGGCTTTCTTTTCCGATGGTTTTATTTTTCTGACTTGAGCATCTGTAAGCATTGCAATGATTCCACAGAATTGGGGGTATAATTTTGGGGGTAATTTATTATACCCCTAGTTATACCCCCAACAAGATCAAGCTTGCAATAGATAAAGTAGATTGCATTAGACATAAAAAAAGCTTAAACCCTTTAGATTTAAGCTTTTTAAGATCACATGAGACTTCATGAGAATAATGTTTGGCGGTGAAAGAGGGATTCGAACCCTCGATACGCTATTAACGTATACACACTTTCCAGGCGTGCTCCTTCAGCCACTCGGACACTTCACCATAGGCGGTGGATAATAACCAAAAAATAGTACAAAGCCAAGTTGAAAAATTTGATTTAGAGAAAAACTTTCAGCGTAGTGCTATGATTCTCAAAAATACCGTCTAAATCGAAGACACCTATGCAAAGTACTGCAAAAAAAGCAGCCTTACCCGTCATTACCTTGGCTGCACTCGGAGTTGTATTTGGGGATATCGGAACCAGTCCTCTGTATGCCTTCAGACAAACTTTTTTAACGGCGCATCTTGCAATTACCCAAGCCAGTGTATTGGGAATTTTATCCCTAATTTTCTGGTGCATGATGCTCACCATCAGCTTCAAATACGTCACCATTATTATGCGTGCCGATAACAATGGCGAAGGCGGGATCATGTCATTATTGGCATTGAACCTGCGCACCACCCGTATTGCCGAAGACAAAAAAATCTTCCTGATCGCACTTGGCTTTATTGGTGCATCCCTGTTCTTTGGCGATGGCATTATCACCCCCGCCATTTCAGTATTGTCTGCCATTGAAGGACTAAGTATTGCCACGCCTATCTTTAATCAATGGCTCGTACCGCTCTCCATTGGTATTTTGGCAGGACTGTTCATTGTGCAGCGTCATGGTACAGGCACTATGGGCAAATTTTTTGGCCCACTGACTTTGCTGTGGTTTTTAGCCATTGGCGGTGCAGGGCTGCTCAGTATCATCCAAACCCCATTTGTATTGGCCATGGTCAGTCCACACTGGGCGTTTAACTTTGTAGTAGAGCAACCCTTTGTTGCATTTCTCACCATGGGTGCGGTGATTTTAACCATGACGGGTGGCGAAGCACTCTATGCCGATATGGGGCATTTTGGGCGGATGCCTATTCGCCTCGCGTGGTTTTTGATTGTCTTACCTTGCTTGTTATTGAATTACGCAGGACAAGGGGCATTATTGCTACGTAACCCTGCAGCGATTGAAAATCCGTTCTATATGTTGGTGCCTGAATGGGGCTTATACCCGATGATTGGTTTAGCCACAGCTGCAGCGGTGATCGCTTCTCAAGCGGTGATCACAGGGGTATTTTCAATGGTCAATCAGGCCATTCAATTGCGTTATTTACCACGCCTGACTGTACGTCACACGTCCGATGTTGAACGTGGTCAAATCTATTTGCCATTCATTAACTGGGCCTTATTTATTTCGGTGCTTATCTTAATTTTATTATTTGAAAATAGTGCCAGACTTGCCAGTGCTTATGGCGTGGCAGTGACCATGACCATGCTGTGTGGCACGATTTTAATTTCAGTGCTGGCCTATGGTTTTTGGCGTTGGCCGATGTGGAAAGTTGCCCTTTTTGCAGTGCCATTTTTAACCCTAGATTTAATTTTTGTGGCTTCGACCTCGCTCAAAATTGTGTCAGGGGGATGGGTGCCAATTTTAATTGGCGCCATCATGTATACCATTTTAATGACGTGGAAAGATGGTCGTGCATTGGTTTTCAATCGTTTGGAAAAAGATGCCTTGCCGATAGACCTATTCATTCACAGTATTAGTATGGGCAATGAAACCAAATTTGTCCCTGGCGATGCGATTTTCTTGACAGGTACGCCTAACATTGTGCCACATGCCATGTTGCATAATATTAAGCACAACAAGGTCTTACATGAACGCAATATCATGGTAACGGTCATCACGCGTGATATTCCATTTGTGGCGCAGCAAGATCGGATTCAAGTCGAAAAACTGGATGATCGTTTTTATCGGATTGCCATGTATTACGGTTTTAAAGATCAGCCAAATATTCCAAATGCCTTGAAACAAGCCTATGAACAGCTTGAGTTTGAATTCGATATGATGCAAATGAGCTTCTTTATTTCGCGTGATCGAATTGTGCATACGGTGGGCGATGGCATGTCACCGTGGCGTGAAAAACTGTTTATTTCAATGCAGCGCAATACCAGTCCTGTGAGTGATTTCTATCAAATTCCAACCAACCGTGTGGTGGAATTGGGTAGTCAAATCGAAATTTAAAAACTGCTCAATAGATTTTAAAAAACCAGCATTATAAAGTGCTGGTTTTTTATTTTTAGCTCAAGATTGGTCTTAAACAGATCTTATTGTTCCGTATCACTTGGTTGTAGATGGCTTAAATCTATATCGTTTACATCTGCGCCCTGTGCCGCAGGTGCTGTGGTTTCAAGCCGTTCAGTCGTGGGCAGATTGACTGCTGCTTGTTCAGATGCAGCAGGGTTTTGTGGTGCAGCATTTAGCGCTTCTGCGGTGACATCCACATCATCGCCAGCATTTACAGGTAAATC
Source organism: Acinetobacter sp. YH12058 (assembly GCF_013419805.1). Taxonomy (NCBI): domain Bacteria; kingdom Pseudomonadati; phylum Pseudomonadota; class Gammaproteobacteria; order Moraxellales; family Moraxellaceae; genus Acinetobacter; species Acinetobacter sp. YH12058. The sequence continues at coordinate 6,287 of NZ_VOZL01000028.1, read as the reverse complement.
GGCTGAAGATGACAATAATGGCGCAGAGGTGGCTTGTATGTGTTGTTCGCTCACTTGCTCTGCCTGCGCTGCGTGTTGCAGTTCGGATTCAGTCCCGACAGGCATCGTCATCGGTACATTGTCTTGAGCCAGATTGGCTTGTTCGGCTGAAATTTGGTTTGCAGGCTGTTGCGCTATATTTTCTGCTGGACTTGTTAAGTTTGTATCTGTACTCGGTACAATGCGTATCTGACCATTGGCGATTAATTCTTGTAGTGAGCCTGCTTGCCCATTAATCGTGGTGCTTATTTTGACTTTGGATAAACTTTCTAAAGTATCACCTGCTTGAATGGGTGGTTCGGCAAAGGCAGAAATGCTGATACTGCTACCAACCAAAGCACAAGCAAAAAGATGAAAACGCATGTATTTCTCCATCAAAAATCGCAAAAATAAAGTTAAAACCAATTTAAATCGTCAATGACATCCAGCTAGAGCAGCGCAATGCGCTTGGGTGTCGCTGAGCGATGTCTTTAAGGTGTATTTAGCTTGGCAGATTCGCTAAAACGGATGCAATCAAATCTACCAAACTTGATCTAGACTGATGTCAAAAGTGCTTAAAACTCAGGCTGTGTATGGCTTTTGTGGTGTTATGGCGCGGGTTTTGTTTAATTGTTAGACGAACAAGAGGTGCTTCATATACAAGCTGTGAGTGGATTGTTAAGCTCGGGCAAACTCTGCGGATTTAGAGCGAAGTCACAGTAACGGTTATGGCAAGAAAACGGCGCAATTCCAACAACATTTGGACTCAAATTTTCAATCAAAACAGCTTGAAAGTGCTACTCGGTGTAGTGGCAACAGGGAGTTTTGTGATTGCTTTTGGTCAAGAAAAAATTAGCCAGTGGACTTCACTGGTGCCGAGTTCAGGAAATAGTGCTTGCCTAACCCAGTTCTATCGAGAAACGCCGCCCTATTTACTGAAAAATAGCCTGCAAAAAGACAGCTATCCGCTGTGTTTTAATGACTTTAATGTGATGTATTCAGGGGTATCCAAAACCCCGTTATGGGTGGCAGAAGCCTTAACACCAGCGCGTTTGAGTCAGCGGATTCCACGTGAAGATAACTTTCACGAAGAACCGCGCGTCAAAGCCGAGCATCGTGCGACTTTGCTGGATTATCGTGGTTCGGGTTATGACCGTGGACACATGGCACCGAATGCCGACATGACCAACTTGGCAGCCCAGTTTGACAGTTTTTCTTTGGCAAATATGGTGCCGCAAGCCCCTAAAAATAATCAGCAGGTCTGGCGTGAACTTGAAGAAGCCACCCGAGCGGTGGTGACTAAGCAAAAGCAAGATGTGTATGTGATTACGGGGCCAAGTTTTAATGCCAAGCGTCTAAAAACCATTGGGCAGGGCGTTATTGTGCCGACTGCGGTGTATAAAGCTGTGTATATGCCCAAAACAGGCGCGATAGGGGCTTATTACGCGCCCAATAACGACTCGTTACAGGTGCAAGTGGTGAGTGTCTGCTATTTAGAAGAACAGTTGGGCATTAATTTATTCCCACAATTAAGTGAAGAACAAAAGCGCAATACCTATAAATTGCCTTTGACTGCAAATGCTGTAAAAGCCAATACACCGATTGCCTACTCACATTGGGATGCAGAAAGCCAGTGCGCAGAAGATGTATCTGCTGAGCAATTACAAGCCTTGCAAACCGAATTTAAACGCTCAGGCAGTAGTCCTGCATCGGGTGCTAGCATTGATGCAGATACCCAAGATGCAATTGTGAAGCAATTGATTGAAGCTTTATTGCAATATATTTTACAGTTGTTGAAATCTTAAACTGGGTTAAGATGATGGATATTGCATCCTTCATGCTAAGGTGAATTCAATGTTTAAACCGTTTCAAAATGGGACTGAATCACATGCGATTCATGACTTAACCTTAGAAAATGATTTAGATTGCATCAATGTGTATGGCAATTTGCAAATCAGCAAAGATCAGGCGGGTTTACAGGCAGCCAAAGCACTACAGGCTTTTTTGAATGAAGTTGTTGCAACTTTGGAGCAGACTCCGAATCTGCCTGAAAAGTTAGATCGTCCCGAAGCGGGTGAAATTGAAAATCCATTTTTATAATGGATGCCATCTCAAGATATTAAATCTACTTTAATCTGCTCATCTAAGCCATTAAAAAGCCCGCTCAAACGCTTGAACGGGCTTTGTTGTTTTGTGTGTTTTTAGATAAATCCCAGACATCTTGAAAAGCTGTGGATTTAAAGTTTTGAAGATCAGTCTTCAGCTTTTGCCATAGCGCGATACAGCACCGCACCAATCACCGCACCTACAATCGGTGCAACCCAGAAAGCCCAAAGCTGGCTGAGTGCTGCAGTTTCAGCAAAGAACGCCACACCTGTACTACGTGCAGGGTTCACGGAAGTATTGGTTACAGGAATACTGATCAGATGGATTAAGGTCAGTGCCAAACCAATTGCAATTGGAGCAAAACCTGCAGGTGCACGTTTGGCGGTTGCACCCATAATCACCATCAAAAAGCCAGCAGTGAGTACCACTTCAATCAATAATACTGAACTGAGGGCATATTTTCCTGGAGATAAATCACCATAACCGTTGGTCGCGAAACCGCCTGTGCCTGCAAAACCTGCCTGACCCTGTACAATCAGATACAACACCAGTGCGGCCAGAGTCGCACCAATAATTTGTGAAATAATATACGGTGCGAGTTCTTTGGCTTCAAAACGTCCACCTGCCCACAAACCAATACTGACTGCAGGGTTAAATTGACCACCTGAAATGTGCCCAAGTGCATAGGCCGCGGTTAATACGGTCAGACCGAACGCGAGGGATACCCCCACAAAACCAATGCCCAATTCAGGAAAAGCTGCAGCCAATACCGCACCACCACAACCACCAAATACCAGCTAGAATGTGCCAGCCAGTTCTGCGAAATACTTATTCAATTTGATTCTCCAGTGCTTATTTTTTGAGTTAATTAATCAAACTTCAATTAAATTTATCGCATTTTAGATCGATATTGTGATGAATTTAACAAAAATTAAAGTAAAAAGAAGCAATCATGAAGCACGTTGCATCCGCCATTGTTGTGGTGTGTGCTGCGTCCATTGTTTAAACGCACGCTGAAAGGCACTTTGTTCTGAATAACCCAGCAATAGCGCAATTTCTTGCAGACTTAAATGTGGGTCTTGTAAATATTGTTCTGCCAATAAACAGCGTACTTCCTGCATGCGTTTTTGGTAGGTCGTGCCTTGCTGTTGCAAATGACGTTGCAACTGACGTACAGAAATATGTAATTGCTGAGCAATATGTTCAATTTGATACATATTTTTTTGCAGCCCCGTCAAAATGGCTTGCTGTAAACGCTGATCGGTTTGGGTGCTATTCGGTAGCTTTTCCAGTAAGGCTTGCGCCTGTTGCAACAATAAATGCTGTAAGGTTTGATCGCCCTGATGAAAAGGTTTTGCCAGTTCGGAAACAGGCAACAACACTTGGGTAATTGGCTGAGAAAAGCGCACTTTACAATGAAAATACTGCTCATACAGTGCAATATTTTTGGGTGCAGGATGATGAAAATGTACTTCGTGCAGGCAAATATCCTCAAACTGCATAAAGTGCTTCAAAAATTCCATCATCAAGGCAATGGCAATTTCATCGGTTAATTGTGTGGTCATGTGCACGGATAATTCTGACCAACGAATGGATAAGTAATCGTTTTGTGCTTCGACCTGCAATGGGCCACCATCGTAAATCAAGCGATGAAAATCGTGGTAACGCTGTAATGCTTCGCCCAGATGATCACAGGACAAGGCTAAATATGCAATGATGCCTAAATGTTTGGGCTGCACGTATTTGGCAATTTCCAAACCCAAAGCAGGTTGTGGTAATTGTTGCTCCAAAGTGCTGAGCAAGTCACGCCAGAGGGCATAATCAAAACGTTCCAGATTTTGAATCTGATGTAATTTTTCTGGAATGGGCAGCTTTTTTGCTTGGTAATAGCACATCAATAAATGCCCTAAGCCACCATAGATCGAGCCCGTATACTCTTTGAATTGTTGCATGTGTTATCGGTTTATTTTTGTCGTCATTTGTCAATGATATTGATTTTTTTGGTCAAGATCTAGTCAATCTCACATGCCTATAGTGAACATCAGAGTCAAGATGTCCTGTGTTTAAGGAGTGATTTATAGAAAATAATTATATTGACACATATAGTCAAACATATACAATTTAGGTATTAAATTTTAAAAAAACTTGCAATGAAATACTTGACTGAAAGCTTAAAGAAAGTAGAGCAAGACCTTGCTTATTTTGTATCCCCTGAAAATAAAGATGGGTTTATTAAGGAATTTGCATCATGGGTCTATGGTGAGTGGTCAAAGAATGATTTCTATGAAACCGATATTGTAGATTTAGGCTATGATTGTTCTTCGTACCCTGAAAAAACAAATCAATCACTCTCCGATAAATGCCCCACCTATGCTGATTTTATTAATGCAAATACAGGCTTTTCTGAATGTACTCACGTTTCAGGACAAGGTATGCGCTGTCAAGAATATGAGGAAAAATTATTAGAGATTTTTGGTGATGCTTGCGCTAAAAAACTAGATGATTTAGTAGAGCCATATCAACTAGAAGTGCCTGAAAAATACAAAAAATTTGCAGAAAATATTAGTGAACTAATTTTCCTTGAAGTTGTTGATCATCATGAGGATTCAGAACTTTATGAGGTTTGTGACGATATTTTATTAAAATATAATCAGCTAGGAGTCGCATCATCCCCTTATACATGCCCTATCTGTGGATGGGATGAAGACAATGATCTAGCCATATATTGTGATGAATCCATATTTAAAGACTATACACTTGAGGATTTCAAGAAGTTAGCGGAGATTGATTAATGTATTCTCCTGCTAAATTCGGTGAAATGATTGGGAAGTCGGTTAAAACTCTACAAAGATGGGATGCCGAAGGTATTTTGGTTGCATGTCGAAATCCTAAAAATCGCAGATACTACACGCACGATCAATACCTTGAATATATCGGTATAAAAGCAACGGAAGCTAAATCATCAGTAATTGTTTATTCAAGGGTATCTAGTGTTGCTCAAAAGCCCGATTTAGCTAATCAGGTGTCAGCTTTAGAAACTTTTTGTACTGTAAATGGCTATGCTGTTGATGATTGGGTGTCAGAGGTTGGAAGTGGTTTGAATTATAAAAGAAAGAAATTCAATCAGCTTTTTCTTGATATTGAAATGGGTAAAGTTTCAATGCTTGTCATCGCTCACAAAGACCGTTTGGTGCGTTTTGGTTTTGAGTGGTTTGAATCTTTTGCTGAAAGACATGGTTGTAAAGTTATTATTATGAATCAAGAATCTCTTTCCCCAACGGAAGAAGTAACACAAGACTTGTTAGCGATTATTCATTGTTTTTCCTCTCGACTTTACGGATTAAGAAAATACAAAGAAAAAGTTAAAGAATTAGTGAACATCAAGGAATAACTTTTGAAACTAACACGCATCCACCATTGTAAAAACTTGAATGTGCAAAAGTACAAACAGCTTGAGAAACAAGCTGTTTTACTTGGTCGTATTCGTAGCGAGGTGTGGGCTAAATATGGTGCTATTTCAGGTTTGAATATCAGTGACAGAGCTATTCGTGATGCGTGGATGAAAGAAAGTCGTGACTTTGGTGTTTCTGCAAATGCGTGGAAAGAAACGCTACGTGATTGCATAGGTGATATTAAAGCCTATCGAGAAGCATCAAAAGACAAAGTAAAGCAGGCGATCCGAAAACGCACCTCCTGTAATAATGAACAAAAAAGACTATACACCTTGCTTAAAAAAGATGAATGGATGACTGATAATTTCCTCCATCGTCAAATGCGTAATCACTTTAGGCATGGTGTTAATCACACACATAATCAAATTATTGTTCGTGCGGATATGTGTAAAACCTTTGAGTTAAATGGTCAATGTTGGCTTAAAGTACCAAGCCTTATCCCTCGACAAACCATTAAAATCCCATTAAATACGACTGTTGATTTTGCACCGCAAGGCACATTAAGAATTATTCTAAAAAATGGCAATATTGAAGTTCATTCAACCTATGATGCAGTTGAAACACAAGATTGTGGTCAGGAAACAGTAGGTGTTGATAAAGGGTACTCAGAAGCTTTTGTGGACTCTGATGGCGATGTATATGGGAGTGGTCTAGGCAAGCTGATCTCAAGTGAATCAGATTATTTAAATCAAAAGTACAAGCACAGAAACA
>NZ_VOZL01000027.1:0-24678 GCF_013419805.1 Acinetobacter sp. YH12058 | reverse complement strand
AATGAATATTAAAATCGACTCTCGTACTATAAAATGCATCTCTTTTAATCTGTTCTAAATCAAAAGCTTGATAGATCGGAAACGTACGTCTCTGTTGAACTTGTCTTTTCCCTTTAACTGCATTCTGACGTACTGCTCTGCGGTTGTACTTCTTTTCAAGCTCATAACAGATTTCACCTATATCTTGAGCCGTGCCACGAAAAGCAGGGACATTCGACAAAGCAAAAACGCCTGCTTCAATCGCTTTTTTTAGCTCATCATCATTTAACCAAGTTTTAACCTGATCTTTAGTCGGACTGACTTTGTTTTTTGCTTCAAATTGCTGTTTTTTAAGATGCTTCTTTTGTGTAAGTTTTGACTGAATCCCAGCTCTACACAGCTTTAGAATATGTGCTTTATACTGCGGTGTAAGATGCCAAGTCCATGAAGCAGGCTTAACTTGCTTTACTTCACCCTTTTTTTCTTGCATCGACTTGTACTCAGCCAACCGTTTTTTACTCCGATCAGAAAGGCGAAGTACCACTTTGGGCATGTCTTGACTGAAAAGCTGTAGCCGTGAATCACGGTGTAAAAGACAGTGAAAAGTATCCTCGCAAGGTCTACCGTCCTTTTCCTTAAAGCTTTTTTTGATGATTTTTTTTTGATAGCCAATCACTCGCTGAAACCTTTGCTCTGCAGTCATCTTAGCCATTTCAACTTCTGTCACATCAAGGTCTTCAAGCATCTTTGTAATGACTGACTGCTTCTCCCTCAAGACACTTGGCAAAGTCACCATGATAAAAACTTGGCACTTGCCTTGCCGTAAAAGTTGTTGATTAAGCTGAATGACCAAATGTGCATTGCACAAGCCTTTTTTATCTCTAGCTTGAGAACGTGAATCCCCTGTTTGACTGACATGGAATTTACTGATCAACCAACCCAAAGTGTTCTGTGCTTTATCAACATCAATGAAAAACTTTTGATAGAACGTGGCTTTAGCTAGATAAACCGTTCGGTGTAAAGCAGACATTGTGATCTCATCACTTGTCGTATAAAAAATCATGTATTCCCCAAAATCTACAAATAAAAACTGAGATGTAGTAGGGCGAATGTAGTAAAAATAAAAAATTAGGGTCTTACTTTTTTTAATGTATTAACATCTCTTCACAAATCTGTTTTGCTTTTTAATAAAAGGCTTGCGTAGCAAGGCTTTTAAACGTTTTTCGAAGAAAAACTGCCACCTGAAAGGTGGCTAAGGGGCAACGGGACGTAGTTAAGTTGTTCCTAAGATTAACTCGGCTCGTTGCCCCTGCTCTTATTCACCATCTGACTTTATGGTGGTATAAACAATTTAGAACGACATTTTCAGTGTGACGCTGAAAAAAGACTTTTCGACGCTCTAGGGCAGTCGGCAGTTCTTGACCTCAAAGTTAAGGACTGACCATCCTTAACTGTTTTTCTTTTCGAAATAGCTAAGGACTGACCATCCTTAGTGCATCTTGGCTCTTACGTGGCTGTAAGAGTTGGCGAAAGCCTATATTTTCGTGTAGCTCTATACTGGTGAAAGCTAGTTGGTAGGGTTGCGACGGAGACTGTGAGAACCTCAATGCAAAACCTCACTGCTACTCTTTGAGTAGGAATGGTTTGCATGTCAGTTCTCCTTTTATCCTTTCAGTTAAATCAAATTGCCCTCAGCCCATATAAAAGCACTCGGCTGAGTCGCCTTCGGGCGACACTGAAAAACTTAGCGCTGTTCTGAGTCTAAAGACCCGAATTGCAATAAGCCGTTTTATGAAATGGAAGTCGAGACATGAAGTCGAGACGCAAACACCATACGCTGGGTTAACCTGCTAGTGATTATTCACTGTTGGGAGGTTTAGAAGCCTTATCTTGCGTACCCAATCGGGGAGGACGTACATCAACCGCTAAGCGGGAAATTGTACGGGGGAAGAAAAAAGTCGAAAGGCTTGTGGGTCTGCTCCATTTAGCAGATTCCCTCTCGGTCAGTGGTAACACTGATCGCCAAATAGCTCAACCGAACCACTCCTACTAGCGTCAAAAATACGCTAGTAATGACAGGGGTTGGAGGGATGCTTATGAAAACTTTGAAGGTATTTATGCTGTAAAAGTGATTGATCTGACCAACGAAAACCGTGTGATTTAAGTGGAGTTGCGGAACAACGCTCCATGAAGTCAAGGATGGCAAACCAAATGTTGCACGGTGTAATGTTGAAGGTCTAGTAAGCCCTGTTTCTGTTTTTTCAGATACAGTGATTCATAAAACTAAAGTGGGAAGCACAGGAGTTTAAGTTAAACGGTTTAGCCTCCGTTTAGGCGTTCTAAGGTTGAAAAGCCAAAAGAAAAACTTTAGTCATAATAAAAATTTGCGAAGGCTTCATTTGCCCAAGTAGATACAAAAGACTTTAACCTGTGAGAGATCGTGCGAGTAAGTGATAATCCGCCGAAGGATTATCTGCTAAGCAGTCGAGTACGAAAAAAACGTGCAAGCCTGTGGATGAAAGTGCGAACGGAAATAGTGAGATAGAAATCGAAAAGTTAGAATTTTGTTGCGGTTAAACAGGTCGTTTAACTTCTCCCAAAGCTTTGGTCGGCTGTGGGATTCAGGGTGGTACTTGAAAGCAAAATTCGAGGTCAAATTTAGGTTTTTTATAAAAACCATGAGTTTAAGTTCAGCTTAAACACGGTCATTCCGTATCAGTGGCAGTTTTCAAAATTCTGTAAAAAAATTAGCGTTTCAGATCTTCGTAAAAGATCTCAGTCCACTAGTGCAACTGTAACTGTGCTAGACCGATGAATGGATTATTTATTTAGCATTTTTGGCAACTCGGTCAAAGTCAGCCTTTAATCAAAATACAAAAATTCGGGATTCAAGCGATTGATGTTTTTCGCTTTTTTAAAACATCAAACCGCCATTTTAAATGGCATACCTTTCAACAAGGTTTGTTGATGCAATCCTCAGCATAACGAGGACTATCTATCAAAAATGAGTCCGATTTTTAAATAAATACGCTCATTTCTAAACTGTATTTCAGTTTTATCATTAGTTTTTGGGAACTATCACAATTTTGTGGTAGTTCCTGATCCTTCATAAATGCTCGCTATTTGCGTTCTAAGCTACTTTTCTTGATCTGCATAAACACTAAGCCACAAAATTACAAATTGAAACTGACGCAAACTGTGCACCTAAAATTCATCTTTCGGCACCTCTTGTTCACGATCTGCCATAAAATCTTCTAAACCTTTGGAATCACTATAAAGTCTAAAGAACTCTTCCCAGGTGTTTACTTGTTCTTGATCTTCTTTGAAGACTCCATCCTTATCAAGTTTATAGCTTCTTGTAGGTTTGTCTAAGATGATCATCGAGAGAGAAACCAAATCCTCATCTTTGCTCATGTCAAATCTCCTTTAACGTTTCTAGAAACGATACAAAAGAAAAACAAAATGATCTCATCTGCTCAAGCTCCCTGCCGTTCGTTCCTCACGGGTGGTGAGCTTGAGCAGATTTCGGTAATATTCACCCTACCTTCGCTAATTTAAAATTAGCAAAGGTATTTGAATATCACCTTTTAAAAACATCACGGTATGGAGCCGCTGTCGCCTTCAATCGGTACAAGACAAGATGCGCCATTATTGTCTCGCAGGGGAGTATTTATGGAGCTGATCTCCACCCTGCACACGCCTTTCTCCCCCATTGGCTTGCTATCTCGGCGAGGGAATTACCCAACATACCACTTAAACAATCGACCAACGTATTCCCTGCGTTCCCTCAATAGTGCAATACATCAGATTTGAGGGCGACTAGTGTATTACTACACATTATCGTCTTGTAATTCATGTACCTGCCGTCACTTATCCTCCTGCATACATGAATCGTTCTAAAGAAGCCGTGACAAACACGCACTTACAAACTTCCATAGTTACGCAGAACAAACGACATCGAACAAAAATTGGATTGAATTACTCAACCGCAATAATTTGTTGCTTATTTGATAGTCGACAGGATGCTAAATAACGAAGGCTTTTCAATTAACGGCTTGCAAAAATATTAAAAAAAGTCATAATATTAGTTAAGTACAAGCCTTTTGGTGAAATCAGCACGAGTTGGTAGCTCTGCTGATCTTCGTTAAATGATGCGTCAACATCAAATAACTGCGTACCGTCAAATATAGAAAAAACCGTCTCAATTAGCAATACTTGAGACGGTTTTTTTTCTTTATTCATTCCAATAAAACATTGACCGAAAAATACTTTTTTTAATAACTTGCGTAAGTTATGTAAGTTACTTAATAAGTTTAAAGTTCTATTGAACTTAATTAAAAGTCTCTTATAATATTAAGTTAAATAAGTTACGTAAGTTTCATAAAAATGATTATTTTAGTTGGTGGTGAAAAAGGGGGATCAGGCAAAAGTTGTCTAGCCCAAAATCTTGCAGTTTATCTACAATCTAAAAAAAGAGATATTTTATTGCTTGATGCCGATCCACAAGGCACTACAACTGATTGGATTAAAGAGCGTGATGAAAACAGTAAAGTCGAAAGTATTCCTTCTGTCCAAGCAGCGGGCAATATTCGCCAAATATTGCTAGATCTTTCTAAACGTTATCAAGACATTATTATTGACGCAGGCGGTCAAGATTCTGAAGCACTACGCTCAGCAATGACAATTGCTTCTCACATGTTATTGCCATTTAGACCAAAAAGACGTGATTTAAAAACGTTAGTTCATGTTGAAAAATTGATCCGATTAGCCAAGGCTGTGAATCCAGAACTTTATACTCGCTCAGTCATTACTCAATGCCCAACTTTACCAAGCCAATTTCAAAGAATTCTAGATGCTAAAGAGGCATGTGAATCTTTTGATTTGACTCCATTGGATAGTTTCACATGCAATCGAAATATCTACGATGATGCTGATGAAAATGGACTATCGGTTTTTGAAATGTCATCTGATGAAAAAGCCAAACAAGAAATTGAACAAATTGCTAAAGAGTTTTTAGGAGATCTTTAATGGCACTTAAAGGCTTAAAAAAATCTGAACAAGTCTCAAACGATGAAACCATCGAAAACTTTATTCAAGGTGCGACTAAACGTGTCAAGAAGATAGAACCATCACAGCAAAATTATAAAAGATATACCTTCTCTTTAACTGAAGATGTGAACCAGCAAATAGATACTCTTTTGGTAAATTGTAGGGTTGCTAAAGCGAACCGTTCTATCATCTTGAAAGCTGCTATTAGTCAATTACAGAATCTCTCTGCTGAAGAACTTCAAAAAGTCGTATTAGATCATACCAAATAAGTTACATAACTTATTTAAGTTACATAACTTATTTACAGTTTTAAGTTTTTACTACACAAACTCATGGAACATTGCTTAATAAGTAATCGTGGAACGTGAATAATCATTAAAAAAGCCCAACTCAGCTGAGTTGGGCTTTTTATTATGTGATAAGCCTATGATTTATATGAAATAAAAATTTGCATTACGTATAAGGTGTATTATGTTAATTTTAGAAAATCTTCACTACTATTATTTTAAAATAAGCCTTATATCCAAGCATAAAACAAGGTTGTCTAGACTTCTTTTAACAGTAAAGTTATCATAAAACTGAATTTTATTTTTTAGGTAAGTTTATGCATTCTATCCGCATTCGTTAAGACACAACTATTTGCATAGTGACACTATTTTATAATGGTGGGCTTTTGTTGTGTCTTTAAGAATATATGCGGATATATAAAGTAAAAGTATGCTTAATTTATAAGTATGCTTTTAGTGCATAGTTTCCAGTTATAACTTAATTGACTAGCTATTTGTCCACCCTGTGGATGAATAGCTTTTTTTTTGGGAGGACACTGTGATGCTAGCTTTTGTTTTCACCTAAATCCTGTTTGCTGCATAAAAAATTTCAAGAGCTAAACAGGAGTAAATAAAAATGAGTTTAATTATTAAAGCGAGAAACATACGCTTGGATTATGCTGGGCGTGATGTTTTGGATATTGATGAATTGGAAATTCACTCTTATGACCGTATTGGTCTTGTGGGTGATAACGGAGCAGGAAAGAGTAGTTTACTCAAAGTACTTAATGGCGAAATTGTTTTAGCCGAAGCGACATTACAGCGTTTTGGTGATTTTGCACATATCAGCCAACTGGGCGGAATCGAAATAGAAACGGTCGAAGACCGGGCAATGTTATCTCGCCTTGGTGTTTCCAATGTACAAAACGACACAATGAGTGGCGGAGAGGAAACTCGTGCAAAAATTGCTGCCGCATTTTCCCAACAAGTACATGGCATTCTAGCGGATGAACCAACCAGCCACCTTGATCTCAATGGAATAGATCTACTTATTGGTCAACTTAAAGCATTTGATGGAGCATTACTTGTTATCAGTCATGACCGATATTTTCTTGATATGGTTGTAGACAAGATATGGGAGTTAAAAGACGGTAAAATTACGGAATATTGGGGTGGTTACTCGGATTACTTGCGTCAAAAAGAAGAAGAGCGACAACACCAAGCCGTAGAATATGAGCTGATGATGAAGGAACGGGAGCGATTAGAATCTGCTGTGCAAGAAAAACGCCAGCAAGCTAATCGATTAGACAATAAGAAAAAAGGAGAAAAATCCAAAAACTCTACCGAAAGTGCTGGACGACTTGGGCATGCAAAAATGACTGGCACCAAGCAAAGAAAACTGTATCAGGCAGCTAAGAGTATGGAAAAGCGTTTGGCTGCATTAGAAGATATTCAAGCACCAGAGCATTTGCGTTCTATTCGTTTTCGTCAAAGTTCAGCCCTAGAACTGCACAATAAGTTCCCGATTACGGCAGATGGTCTGAGCTTAAAATTTGGTAGCCGTACTATCTTTGATGACGCTAACTTTATAATACCGCTTGGCGCTAAAGTCGCTATAACTGGATCGAATGGAACAGGGAAAACGTCCTTGTTAAAAATGATATCAGAACGTGCTGATGGATTAACCATATCTCCAAAAGCTGAAATTGGCTACTTTACACAAACAGGATATAAATTTAACACGCATAAATCTGTGCTCTCCTTTATGCAGGAAGAGTGCGAGTACACAGTTGCGGAAATTCGTGCAGTATTGGCTTCAATGGGGATCGGAGCGAATGATATTCAAAAAAACTTATCCGACTTATCGGGAGGTGAAATCATCAAACTGCTTTTATCCAAAATGCTTTTAGGAAAATATAATATTTTGCTTATGGATGAACCAGGAAACTATCTTGACCTAAAAAGTATTGCCGCATTAGAAACAATGATGAAGTCCTATGCAGGAACTATTATCTTCGTATCTCATGACAAGCAATTGGTCGATAATATTGCTGACATTATCTACGAGATCAAAGACCACAAAATCATCAAGACTTTTGAGAGAGATTGTTAATGATAGCCAATCTAATCCGAACATTAATTATTGAACTCTTTAAAGGAAATTAAAAATGACAATTCAAGATATTCAATCACTTGCTGAAGCACACGGCTTGTTGCTTACGGACAAAATGAATTTCAATGAAATGGGCATTGATTTTAAGGTCGTTTTTGCTCTTGATACAAAGGGGCAACAATGGTTGCTGCGTATTCCTCGTCGTGATGGCATGAGGGAACAAATCAAGAAAGAAAAACGCATTTTAGAATTGGTAAAAAAACATCTTTCTGTAGAGGTTCCTGATTGGAGAATTTCATCTACAGAATTAGTGGCTTATCCCATACTTAAAGATAATCCTGTTTTAAATTTGGATGCTGAAACCTATGAAATAATTTGGAATATGGACAAAGATAGCCCGAAATACATAACATCTTTGGCAAAAACCTTATTTGAAATCCATAGTATTCCTGAAAAAGAAGTTCGGGAAAATGATTTGAAAATTATGAAACCTTCAGATTTAAGACCTGAAATAGCAAACAATTTGCAGTTAGTAAAATCTGAAATTGGTATAAGTGAGCAATTGGAAACCCGCTACAGAAAATGGTTGGATAATGATGTTCTATGGGCAGATTTCACCCAATTTATACATGGCGATTTATATGCTGGGCATGTACTAGCTTCAAAGGATGGAGCTGTTTCAGGCGTTATTGATTGGTCAACAGCCCATATAGATGACCCAGCGATTGATTTTGCTGGGCATGTAACTTTGTTTGGAGAAGAAAGCCTCAAAACTCTAATCATCGAGTATGAAAAACTAGGGGGTAAAGTTTGGAATAAACTATATGAACAGACTTTAGAAAGAGCAGCGGCCTCTCCTTTGATGTATGGTTTATTTGCCTTAGAAACTCAAAATGAAAGCCTTATCGTTGGAGCAAAAGCTCAGTTGGGAGTTATATAATTTAAAAATATGATTGCTGAGAACTGCCTTGTTTTGAAACTTGGTTGGCTTTAATTAGTTTTTAGTATTCTTTATAGAAAATGCCTCGATCAAGGGGCATTTCTAACAATCATTTAACATAAAATTTCTTATGTGAAGTAACCTGAATGCAGCGGTGCCCCATTGGGGGCGCGTTGAGATAAGCCTCTTTTAGATAACTTTAGCAACTCGATAGACAGTTGCAACTCCACAATTCACTGCTTTGGCAATTTCTTCCTTAGTCATATTGCCAACTACTAGCAATTCTTTTATTCGTTTATGTTTAGCCTCATTTGCCTTCTTGCCTGTTGGTTTGTAACCCGAACGTGCCAGGCCCTGCTTAATACGTTCTATACGTTTCTCATTGTCTAGGCGGGCCATTGTTGCCAGAAGATCAATCAACATATTGTTGATGAGTTCCAAGATTGAATGAGTAATGCTGTCACTGGTTTGAATCATTTGGTAGGTAGTAGGAAGATCTGCTACGACTAAACGAAGTCCCTTCTCCTGGATCCTGCGCTTCAGCTCTTGAAAATCTCGTTGGGTTAGGCGTGATAAGCGGTCAATACTTTCAACTAACAATGTGTCACCTTGATTTGCTTCTGACAGTAGCTTATTCAATTCAGGTCGGTCTAACTTCGTACCACTATAGTTTTCCACGTACACAATGGTTTCACCCAAATTCAAGTTTTGGTTTAGATCCTGAAGAATCTGCAAAGCCCTTTCTGCATCTTGATCTTTAGTTGAAGCTCGTAGATAAATACGTGTATTCATTTCTATCATTTAATCTTAATTCTATTAGATTAATGATAATACTATCATTTAATTATTGCATTAAGTCTAATGATAGATATTGTATGCGATTTGGCTCGCTATCATTCAGGTATAGTCTTTTGATAAAAAAAGCATGACTAAAAGCCATGCCTTGGGTGTTATTCCTAAGTAGAAATGTCCTACCTAATAACCAAATAGAAATGTCCTATATGGACAATTCCAAGTCAAGCACAGGATTTAGATTTCGTTCTTTGATTGCTATTTTCTGTGCACGTCTGCTTGGCATCTTTTGAGAACGATTGCGTTTGTTTTGTTGTTCCAGTTCTTCATGCTGTTGTTGGATATGATTCAGAACAGCACCCAACCGTTTATTCTCAACAATCTCTCGCTGATTCAGCTGACTTAATTTATCGAAGAGGCTGTAATTGATCTTTCGGCCATCATGCATGAGGGCTACAGTACCATCCGGGTATTCCAGGAACTCAAGATACTTACCGATCAACCTTTGATTTTCTTCGGTGTTTTCCAGGAGATATACGCATTTATCATAAGTAATCGTCAGGCTATTCGTGACTCTGCGGGGTTCACGCCAAGTAAAAATATCATCTAATTCTTCGGCTGTTTCAGTGATAGGCCGATGTAGATCCTTAGGATTAAAAGCCATCTTGGCGAACTTCTGATTGAACTGCTCAATGAAGCAGGGTAGCCAGGCATTAGCTTGCTCAATCGAGCTGATACCTTCCAGACGCATCTCCTTGATCAGACGGTCCTGAAGGGTTCTGTTGGCACGTTCCACACGGCCTTTGGCCTGTGGTGAATTGGCGAAGATGATATCGATATTCAGGGTACTGAGTACGCGTCCAAACTGGGTAATCTTGGTGTCTTTCTTGCTGCTTTGATTCACCCTGAAGACTGAATGTTTGTCGCTGTAAAATGCCAACGGCTTACCATGCTGCTCAACATACAAGCGTGTTGAAATCATATAATCAAAGGCTGATTCTGATTCACAGAAGCGTAAATGCTGCAATTTTCCTGTAGCATCATCGATAAACACCAGCAGACAGCATTTAGCAGCGCGTCCTTCAAACCAGTCATGATATGAGCCATCAATTTGGATCAGTTCACCAAAGCAATCCCGGTTGTAACGAGGCTGATACGGGCGTTTCAGGCGCTTGGATCGAGGAATCCATAAGTCAGCTGCAATCATCCAGGAACGCAGGGTTTCTACTGAAAGATCGAATCCATGTACGGTGGTGAGCTTTTCATGCGCTAAAGTGGGTCCGAAACCATGGAGTTGGTCAGAAACAATATTGAGGCACTTGAGTCTGAGTTCTTCAGGAAGTTTGGAATTGCTGATTTGGCCACGACCGGCATGGGCTAATGCAGCGGGACCTTGAGCTTTGTATTTCTGCAGTAAGCGTCTGATCTGACGTTCTGAAATATGAAGTAGCTGAGCAGCCTGGGATTGAGTTATGCGTTGATCGCAGATTTCCTGCAAGACCGACAATCGTTTAAGTTCTTTATCCGACATAGACACCAACATATCAAACCGTCCGCTAACGAAATTGCAAAAGTGCATATTCTAAAAGCGGACATTTTTACTTTGGAGAAACCGGACATTTCTATTTTGGAGTTACACTTGGGAATTCGTATAACGTGTATTATGTTAATTTTAGCGAAACTCAATAATAAATTATTTCTTCTTTGGCTTCATGCATGAGGGTTTTGATAGGCTCACTGGCTGGTTTAAATTGTGTGCCTTAGCTCCCTGTTCTAAAAGGGCCTTTAAACTTTTTTCAGAATTTTTAGGCTGCTTATTTTGAGCATTCTTCTTTGGCTGTGGTGGCGATGCTTTTTTCTGAGCTTTTACTGACTGCTCAACTTTATTTTGTTTACTTGTAGGCTTGTTTTTTACGGCTGTTTTTAGAGACTTTAGCCATGAGTATGCGTGAGGATCTAACTGCAATAAATGTTCAATCATTTCATTACGTTTAGCTTTATCCATCTTAGAGATAATGCTTTTAAGATCAGCATTAATTGATTGATTTGTTGCACCTCGTTCACTAGCTTTTTCATACCACTCATGCCCAAGTGTATATTGATACGTTTCCATATAAATAGCGCCTAATAAAGTACAAGGACGATAATTATCTGGAGTTAAATTATGAGCTTTGGATGCATTATCAATGGCGACGTTAACCTTGCGAAGATCACGTCTAACTCCACCAAGAGTAGTGAAATACGCAGATAATAATTTTTTATCCTTGATACCATTAGTGGAAATTTTTTCTAAAAACTCTTCTGCTTCAACACTTTCCTTACACTTTCTTAATTGACTGCTAGCATTAATAGCATTCCAAATGTTCTTGGTGTTCTTTGCATATTCCTGCAAATAATAATTAGCTTCTAATCGATGAAATTTATGACGAACTTTGGCAGTAAAGAATTTTTTACCTATTGTATTTAACCAAACAGCTTCATCTTGAGAAAGTCTTGTTTCATTTTCTAGCTGATTCAAAATTTCAGAAAGCTCTGTAGGTGATGCCCCTGATAGATATTCATTAATGTCGTATTTTTTTAGTAATGCTTTTTCTTTTTGCTTTGCAATATAAACAGGATCTGACTCAAGCAACTTTTGTTTTTCAATAGCTTCCAGTCTCAACTTCTCCTGACGAATTTTTTCCTCAGCTACTCTTTCTAATTCAACTTTATGTCTAATTTTTTTCTGAAAGTCTGGCAGGAAACCGCTTAAAGATCTGAGCATATACTCATGAATATATACTTCTTCAAATTTACTTAGGCTTTGTTTTTCTTCATATTTTTTTATAATGTCTTTTAAACGGCTAGGTATTAAAAGATCTGACTTTAATGGATCTAAAAAATATTGTTGGCACAAATTTAAGAGTTTGCTCTCGAAAGTATCTAAATCTTTATCAGTAACTTTTGCCTGTAACAGTAAAGCCTTTCCCTCAGTCATAATAGAAATCTTATTCGAATCAAAAAATTACCTCAGTATAGTTGAATCACAAGAAGACCATGAAATTTTGGCAAAATTAGTTGCAGGCTTCTTGTACGAGCTATCCATTATTTAATCTGTATTTGAATTTTTGGATCTTCAATTTTTGAAAAAATTTCTTTATAAATTAAGTAATTTTCTTCATCTCTACACAAAAAAAACACCTCTTCAACTTGATCGTATTGTGGCAGCATCAAAAGAACCGTACCAATAGCTATTTCCGCAGCATGTTGGCGCGGAAATTTGTACACACCTGTACTGATATTGGGAAAAGAAACCGTTTTTGCCGCAATTTCATTAGCTTTCATAAGCGCATTGCTGTAAGCATCACAAAGTAACTGTGGCTCATTTCTTTCCCCATCTAACCATCTTGGCCCTACAGCATGGATAAGATATTTTGCAGGTAAGTTACCAGCAGTTGTAACTACAGCTTCTCCAGTCTGACAACCACCTTTTTCTTGATGAAGCCGAATACATTCGGCTTTCATTAAAGGGCCAGCTTTTTTATGAATGATATAATCAAGTCCACCACCACCGAGCAATGTTTTGTTTGCAGAGTTAACGATAGCATCGACAGAAAAATTAGTGATATCAGCTTGGATTAGATGGACATTTTTCATTTAAGATCTCTTACTTAATACCCCTTTCTTTTTTAAAGTCAGAGATAATTGGTTCTAATTCAGACTTACAGAATTCAATATATTCATTTGTTAAACCTCTAGCACTAGAAGGATGAGGTAAACCCACCACAGTACAATTTTCAAATTTATTAATGTACGTTAATGCACCATGATAATTAGGCATTCTTACAACTCTTAACTTTTCAGTTTCCTCACCCATGATTTGCGTAAATTTATCCCAAACCTTCCAGGATCTTAATAACTGAGTTAAAAGACCATTACCCATAAATAAAATTAATTTTGGTTTTAATGCCTTAATATGCAAAATAAAATTATCAATGTTTTCATCTTGCAAATAGAAAGGAATAGGATCTCTTTTCTGTTTTGACTCTACAGCCCAGTTTGTCTGAATAATTGTCTTATCAAAGTCGTCACCTTCTCCCTCTTCATTTAAAGGATGTCCCCACATTAAAAACCATGTTCTGATCCTTTTGTCATATGTAGTCCAAGTTTTTGCAATATCTCCATATCTCAATGACTTATTTGAAAAAGTACATTTTTTTGACATATCAGGCTCAACGATTTGCCCTTTTCTCTGAGCTTCTTCCCCCCACTCATAACCACAAATCATTAAGCCATGTTGATCATTGAAACCTTCATAAATTGCATTTCCAAGATTTAACTTTTCTTCCACTACAAAACCCTTGATATAATCCAAATTTAAAATACCACATCGATATCAACGGCTTTAAAGCAATTTATCGCACCAGTATTTTTGTAAAAATATATAAATTTCTATTATTAAGAGATTTTGTACTTAACATAAAATCTCATATACGAAATTCGGGTGTTAGAACCCATTCAAAGTGTACTCATCAGTACACTTTGAAATTTTGATATAAAAAATTTAACATAAAATCTCATATACGAAATTCGGGTGTTAGAACCCATTCAAAGTGTACTCATCAGTACACTTTGAAATTTTGATATAAAAAATTTAACATAAAATCTCTTATTCGAAATTTGAACTGTAAGCCCCAGATAGAAAAATCCAGTGCATAGAACGGCACTGTTGCAAATAGGCTGACATGATAAGCTAAATATCTTATTTATTTCGAGATACAGCAGATGAATCCCTTCCACGGTCGGCACTTTCAAGGTGAAATCATTCTTTGGGCTGTTCGTTGGTATTGTAAATATGGCATCAGCTATCGTGAACTTCAGGAAATGCTGGCCGAACGTGGAGTGAATGTTGATCACACCACAATTTATCGCTGGGTTCAGCGTTATGCTCCAGAAATGGAAAAACGTTTACGTTGGTATTGGCGTAATCCTACAGATCGACATTTATGGCATCTGGATGAAACTTACGTAAAAGTGAATGGCAAATGGGCATATCTATACCGTGCAGTTGACCAACGTGGCCATACTCTTGATTTCTATCTTTCTGCTAGACGAAATACCCATTCAGCTTATTGTTTTCTTGGAAAAATTTTAAATAATGTGAAGAAGTGGCAAATTCCACAAGTGATCAACACGGATAAAGCACCCACATATGGACGTGCTTTATCACGGTTAAAACGGGAAGGTAAATGTCCACCAGACCTTGAGCACAGGCAGATTAAGTATAAAAATAACGTGATTGAATGTGATCATGGCAAGCTAAAGCGGATCATCAGGGCCACATTAGGATTCAAATCTATGAAGACGGCTTATGCCACAATTAAAGGTATTGAAGTCATGCGTGCACTACGTAAAGGACAAGCATCGTCATTTTATTATGGTCAGCCTCAGGGTGAAGTGTGTCTAATCAACAGGGTTTTCGGTCTCTAAGTACTTTTTAAAGGGAACATCATCGACTCAAATCTCTATTTGCAACAGTGCCCCATGAAGTGCCTGCCTGCGTCTGTTAGCCGAACGCCCCGCGCATGGCGCTCAAATAGCAGGACACCAAGGTTATCCTCCAGCGCTTTCACACGCGCGCTGACGCTCGACTAGCTGATACCAAGTGCCTTGGCCGCATGCCGAAAATTCAGATGCTCGGCGACGGCGATGAACTGAACAAGGGAAATGAGCGGTATCCTGCCAGACAGGATACCGACATTCACGAGGTTTCGATGGTTAGTGCGCCGCATCGGAGCGGGCCTGCTACCAGTCGTCGGTTAGACGACTGGCGACTTCTCGGTGGCAGCCCCACGGAGCCGAAGGAGCACCAGCCCCAACGAAACCAGTACCGCCATCGCCGTGGCGTAACAGATCACGGGCCACGCTGTGTCACCGTTTAAAAGTGCCACCGCCAATGTCCCGACAATGCTGACTATCAGGCTTTGAACGCAGAAGTAGAACGCGACCGCTGATCCCGCGATGTCGTCGAACTCTGCCAAAGCGCCGTTCGCGGTAACGGACACCGTGAAGACAATACCGACCGCGACAACCCACATCGGTAGGATGAAGGTGAGGAATGACGGCGAGCCGTAAAGTTCGCCGATCCCCAACAGGACCGCTCCGCAAACAAGCAACGCCATCCCACGCGCCACGCATCCTGCGATGCCCCATCTGGCGACAAAGGACTTCGCGAAACGGGTTGTCACGATCATTACAAGCGCGACAGTGGCGAAGGCAAAGCTGAATCCGATCTCGGAATATTCCGCTTGGCCTATGAGCACACGGGGAGCCGTCGAGAAGAAGACGAAGTAGGTGCCCATACCGGCGCTAAAGCCGACAGTGTAAACCCAAAAAGCCGGACTCGCGAAGATCGGCAAGACAGATCGGCGCGTCTTGACTTGATCCAGAGGGCGGGTTTCGTGCCACCTGAAACCCGCATTTAGGAGTGCGAGCATCGCCAGTATAGCCAAAGTAATGAATATCGCCTGCCATCCCAAGAACTCGCCGATCAATACTCCGGCGATAGGGCCGAGCGCAGGCACGAACGCCAGCATCGAACTGAAAAGGCCGTAGATGACGACACCCTCAGGACGGTTGGCATAAACGTCGCGAACCGTCGCGAACGTCGCCACCAGCATGGCCGACGCGCCCACTGCTTGAAGTAGACGGAAAGCGACAAAGGCCGGTGCAGTTGAAGACCAAGCTGCTCCCAGAGACGCAATGACGAAAGCCGTTGCGCCCGCAAGTAGAATTGGCCGTCGCCCGATTCTGTCTGAGAGCGGACCAAAAATCACCTGGCCCACGCCGAGCATCACCATATAGAGGCTCAACGTGAGTTGGATCATAGCGGGCGTCGTGTTCAGGATGCCGGGCATCGCTGGAACGACAGGGAGATAAATATCCATCGCCAGTGAAGCGAGGATGTCGAAAGGAGCCATCAGCAGCAGTGCTGCCGGCAGCGTATAGGCCCACGCGGGGCGTGTGGTGGTCATGACGAATCAACCCTCGATTAAGGAATACCGGGCGACGTCTGCTCGTCAGCAATCAGATGAGACTAGCCTTACAGAGCGCCGCAACAACAATACTGGTTGTTGCGGCTTACTTGTCTGCTGACTTGGAATTTCCCATCTGATTACTCCACGCTTACGAATATGAATTGCTACATTTTATCCGATTATCTTTTGCTTCGCAATGCGGCATGGGCGCACTCAGCGTTCCAGCCCCCTCTGCCGCCCTAAATGCTTGCTCCAATGCATCGAGCACCATATCTGTATTCATCCGTGTCGATACTTTCCATCCAACAATTGCTCGTGAGAACACATCAATAATAAATGCAGTATAAACCCAGCCTGAATTTGTTTGAATATACGTAAAGTCACTCACCCACAGTTGGTCAGGATGATCAGCAGTAAAATTACGTTTTACCAAGTCATCCGCTCGTTTTTGATCATCTCGGCTACGGGTGGTTTGTTTGTTCTTACCACGCCAAACACCTTTTATACCTAGCTTTTGCATTAATCGAGCAACAGTACAGCGCGCAATAATATAGCCTTCACGTTTCAGTTTTTGCCAGACTTTACGTACACCATACCGACCTGAACTTTCCTTCCAAATTCGTTTAATCTCCTCAGCATGATGCAAGTCATGTAAATCTCGCTTTGCTCGATGTTCTGGATTTTCACAGAGATCTAGAGTCCGGTAATAGGTTGAAGGTGCGATCGGTAAAATTCTACAAATCGCCTCGACTCCGTACAGCTCTTTATTATTATGGATAAAATCCACCATTATTTGTGTGGGCGGTCGAGCTCCGCCTGGGCGAAAAAAGCGGCTGCTTTACGTAGAATTTCATTGGCGCGTTGCAGTTCTTTATTTTCGCGTTCGAGTTGTTTGATACGTTCTTGGTCTGAAAGCTGCTGTACTTTAACTGGATTTTGTTTATCTAAATATTTTTGATACCAAACACGTAGTGTTTCAGGAGTACAACCCTTGCGCAGTATACTGCTCAGGGAGCAATAGCGGTGATCGCAGCCCAATTCGATGGATAATCTTTCTCGGATTCAATCAATAATTGAACCGCTCTTTCTCTGATTTCAGGGGTATATTTTACTTTTTTCATCGGGACATTCTCTCAGAAAGCTTGGTCTCCGACAAACCCGGTACGGTTCAAAAATCTTCCATTGATTTATTTATATCTGTTAAACCAGTCGCATTATGAAATGTAATATAAGTAGAAATTTCAGTATAAATGGTCATGATCTTTTCTAAATTTGAATATCTAAGCGTCTTCATTAATCAACCTTATTGATTATTAGTTTCTTCTTTTAAAGCTCTTTGTACTGTTGCTATCCCTACTTTAAACTTTTCTGCAACACCTCTAAATGTTGAATTTTCTTCAGCCATTGCTTTTCGTATTTCAACATAGTCAACCTTCCGCTTTCTTCCCTTATATAAGCCCTTCGCTTTGGCTTTTGCAATTCCTTCCTTTTGACGCTCACGGATCATGGAGCGTTCAAACTCTGCAAATGCAGCAAGCATCTGAAACATGAGTTTATTTATTGCCGATTGTGCTACATCATGACTGAAGGTCAAATTCTCTTTATGAAAAATAATGGTTATACCACGATCATTCAGACTATTCACAATTTCGTTCAGATCATTTGTATTACGTGCCAGACGATCAATACTATGAACATGCACCGTATCACCTTCACGCAGATAGTCGAGCATTGCATTTAACTGAGGACGTTCACGGCTACCACCGCTTGCCTTTTCAGTAAAGGTCTTATCCAGGCTGATTCCATCTAATTGACGTTCAGTATTTTGTTCAGTTGAACTGACTCGAATATATCCGACCTGATTAGGCATTCTGTACCGTTAGAGTTTAGATAATTAAATACATATTGTACCGAAATTAAATATTAAGTCTATAAATACGGTTTTTGAGTTGCTTTTTAAGACTTTATTTTGTTCCGTTAGGCTGTACTCTAAATTTACATAATGTCTCATATACGAAATTCATCTGTTAGAACCCATTTAAAGTGTCTATTCGAAAAACACACAAATAATGTGTATTCACATTATTTGTGTGTTATATTGCTAATGACAATGGCAGGAGTCACTGTATGACTTACACTGAGCTTCAAATTACATTGTTAGAAATGGGCTTATCAATTAAGGATCTTGCGACGTTACTCGGCATGAATCCCAATTCGATTACCAATTATAAGAGTACTGGCATTATTCCCCTGAACTTAGCAATTACAGTAACTCTGATTTCTCATTCAAAAAAAGCTGGTCTATCTCCCGAAGACATTATTAATGAGGTGAAGAGAGGACATGCTAAGAAATTCCTTGAAAATAATTAAAGGTAATACATTATGCGTACAGATCTACTTTTAGAGTTAGCTGATTTCTTAGAAAAACTAGATCCCAATAGATTTGATATTCGGACTTGGAGAAGACCATCTAAGGACTCAGTAGGCTTCGTAAGTGACGAACAACTCGTCACTGACTGTAAGACGGTTGCTTGTGCTATTGGATGGGCTGTGACTTTACCAAAGTGGAAGGATGCAGGATTCTATATGGACACTTTGGACATCACCAAAGAGCATATGAATAACCCATTAAGTACGCCATACACTATGGCTATTGTGAAATGGCAAGGTGACTCAGATATCGATTCTTATGATGCTTTGCAAGCAGGGTTGAATCTTCCAACTGGTATGGCTGAGGTTCTTTTTGACTTCAATAACTATGCTGATGAAGAATTTACAAATGCCCAAACGGTGGCTGAAAGAATACGTGAGTTTTGTAATACACCATCAGAAGAACTCATGGATTTAATAATTTCTTATACTGATACTGAGTAATTGATACAAGCGTAAAAATTTAAGAAACTCAATAAAAATGGGAGCTTAGGCTCCCATTTTTGATTTCGTATAAGGTGTATTATGTTAATTTTAGGAAAATTTAATAAATCAATAGATGAAGCTTGATGTAAGTTGATCTTATATAGCCGTGTGATAAAAGAAATTGTGTAATTATATTCTTTAAAATACTATTGAATAATGCTGATTTGTCACTGATAATCATTTTAAATCAATCTTTTATGGTTCAAGGTAGATAATGTATTTATCTAATGAAACTGTACTAATGAGTTATAATGATCTAGTTAGCTCTATTGGTAAAGAAACCGCTACATTGAGAGAGTTTCTTCTTTTAAAATTGGCAGGTATCAGCAAAACAAATTATATTGATGATTCTAAGGTTTTTTCTAATAAAGAATATTTATCTAAGGCTTTTTGTCTTTTATCTCTTTACTCACATCAAGAGTCTATCCCTAAGAAAAATAATTTTATTAATCCTTTAGCAATGAATAGTTGGAAGGATGGTCATAATCATCCTACCGAAACATTAAAAAAATGGGTTACATCAAGATTAAAAAATAATATTCGTGGTGGTGCAACACAATGGCGTACAATTCTTAATACTGGTACAGGTATAAATGCTTCTGAACAGCAAGGTGCTTTAACCTTTAAATTATCTTATGACTATTTGAATATTTTGAGCAATTATGTTCAAAATAAAATCAATTTAAGTGCTTTATCGATTTGGTATCATCGTTTTATTGAGTTTGATAGTGAAATTAATATTAACTATTTAGAGGCTAATTTTTGTTATATATTTGGAATTACAGAAGAAGAAAAAAGTGTTTTATTTTATAAAAAAAATTATAGCCTGAATTTTCAAGACGACATTTATGACACCCAAAGTATTCGTGAAAAAATTTTAGAGACACCATCTGATCTGCAAACAGACTTAATCACTCCTGCTAATAATGCTATTGATCTAGGGCTTACAGCCCAAGATATGAAATTTCCTAAATTAAGTGACTTTCCTATTATGAATACAGAAATAATTGCTCGTGTTTTGAAAGATTTCAAACAGGTTATACTCTCAGGCCCTCCGGGAACATCAAAATCTTATTGGGCTAAGTCGATTGCCCAAAATGATTATTTCCAAAAGAATTTCACTCAAATTCAGTTTCATCCACAATTCAGCTATCAACAATTTGTTGGAGGATATGTAGTTGAAGGAGATCTTGTAAAATATAAAAATGGGATATTATTAAATATTCTGGATAGTATAGGGGAAGAACCTCACTTATTAATTATTGATGAAATAAATAGAGCAAATGTCACACAAGTATTTGGTGAAATACTTCAATTATTAGATAGAGGTAACAGTCTAAAAATAAAAAATGAATCTAATTCTGATTCTAAGACTTATTCTTTACCTAAAAATTTGTATATATTAGCAACTTTGAATAGTACTGATAGAAGTTTATCACGCTTGGATTATGCTTTTAAGCGTAGATTTGCGGAAATATATGTTCCTGTAAATGCTTCAATATTAAATGATTTATGTGATACAACTGACTTTATTTCGTTAGCAACTTTCCTAGAGAAAATTAATCGTAATTTAGTACAACTTACTCAAGATAAAGATATGGTTATTGGACATGCTATTTTTCTAGCAGACCACGTATTTGATACAGAAACTAATAAATATAAATGGAGTTATGAGAGTTTTATATTTCTATTTAATTACAAGTTATTGCCTCTAATCTATGATTATTGCGGTAATGATGCTTCTACCGTAGAACAAATATTAGGGGAGAAGTTGTCTTCTGGCATAACAAATCCTATTAGTTTTAAATCTGCTTTATTAGATTTCCTAGAGATCACAGAATAAACCATGAGTTATGAAATAAATATTGTAGAAAATCAGACGATTACTTTAGATAAAGATTTGTACAATAAGTTATATGATGCAAAATCATCTGATGCTAGTCTTCCATTTAATTTAATAGATAACACTTTGATTTTTGATGAATATGTTATCGGCTCTATACAAGTAGGGGATATAACTTTAAACATTCAACCACGAAACAAGGCCTTTAACCTTAATAATGTCTTTGAAATGATTGTATACACTGACTTTTCTTTTTTAAAAGAAGACGAAATCAGTGGTTTTGGATTTGCTAAAGGTTTTGGAGTTGATGTTCTAATTAAACAATTTATAGCGGATGTTAGATCATTATGTAATTTTGGTCTGACTGGTAATTATATTCAACAATATGTTAGCGACACTACTGTTTATGGTGATCTGAACTTTAATAACTACCAGAAAAAAATTATTCCTTTTCATGGTATTGAGTCAATAAAAACTGAATATTCTATTAATATAGTTCAAAACTCCGTTATTAAAAAAGCATTAAAAAAATGCTTACATCATATTAAGCAGACAAAATTAAGAGCAGAAATAGTTTTTCTACTTAATAACTTTATAGAAATTGATGACTATTATGGCTTCATACCACAAGACTATGTGAAAATTAAGAATTTTTACTCTTCAAATAAGTTTTATCCTATTTGTTTGGAGGCAGCGTTAAAAATTTTAGAAAATATAAAAGTTAGTTATTTAAATTCTAATTTAGTCTTCAAAAGCTTTTTATTTAATTCGAATGACATTTTTGAAAAATATGTTAGAGCAATATTGAAAAGAAATTTAGAAATTAATATATCGAAGCTTGATACCCATACAGTGCAAATAACATCAATTAATAGTTTTCATCACAGTGCGCATGAATGCCTTAATAAATATATTTCTCCAGATATATTAATTGGATATGAAGCTAGAAGTAATAGAGCTTTAGCTATTATGGATGTTAAAAACAAAGATTTTAATCCTTCTAGACAAGGTAACTACAGTGATTTAATTAGTTCTTCTGATCTCTATCAAATAATAATCTACTGCCTCAAATTCAAGACTGAAATAGCAGCTCTAGTATATCCAAGCAATCGTGAAATCAAACCTATATCCTTTTTCGCAGATATTCAAAGTACACTTCACATATTTTTATTATCTATCAACATGCAAGATACTCTGACTAATAGACATAAAAATTTTCTATTAGCCATTAGAGATAATATTCTCAAAGCTTTATAGTAAAGCCAAGATAGTAGCTCTATTATTTATAGTAATAGAGCATATTTCTTACAATCTCACGAATAACAGGAACAGCAACACTATTACCTAATTGTTTTTTCGCCTGTAAATTGGATACATTAAAAATAAATTTGTCTGGAAAACCCTGTAATTTTCGACACTCATCTACAGAGAGTCTGCGCGAAATATCCCATAATTTTGGCTCTCTAGCTGCAATGATTGCAGGAGCCACACTATCTAACGAACAGTAGTATGCTTCTTGAATTTGTGTTTTAGCAGCATCACCTATATGGAAACGTAAGGTTTTATCTGATTTTAGAAAAGAGAATACCCCATGCTTACCTTTTTTAGTGTTAGGTGCATACATAGAATTATCATGTGGTACTCGTATTTCTGATGAAGAAAAATGATGCTGTATTCGACTCTTTTCAAATTCTGAGAGTTCAAGATCAGGGTGTTTAGCTTCGACGTCTACAATATCTTTAAGAGTTGTATTGGGATTAGTTTGGATTGGAAATTTAAAATCAACTTTCTTATCAAAACCAACACAGTACCAGCGCTCCCTTTTCTGTGGCACTCCAAATTTATGGCTATCTAAAATTTTCCAATGAACATCATATCCTAGTTCTTTAAGTGAGGATAAAATGATATCCATCGTCTCACCATTATTATGAGACTTTAATCCTTTTACATTTTCTAAAAGAAACATTTTAGGTCTTTTAGCTTTGATAATTCTTAATACATCAAAAAACAAGGTACCTCTTGTTTTATCATTAAATCCTTCTTGTCTTCCTGCATAACTAAAAGGCTGACAAGGAAAACCTGCTGTTAAAATATCAAAATCAGGTATACTATTTTCTGAAATCTGTGTGATATCTCCTGATGGAGTATCTTTAAAGTTATCTTCATAAACTTTTTGGCAATATTTATCCATCTCAGATGAAAATACACACTTATGTCCAAATTCTTCCAAAGCAATTCTAAAACCACCGATACCTGCAAATAAGTCAATGAATCTCATTTCTTTAATGTGAGAACGATTTTTGATTTCAGATTGCACTAGATCAATGACTTTGCTAGAGAATGATTCACCAACACCGAATAATTCTATTTGCTGAGAAGTTTCAATATTCATATATACCTTATAGGATTTTTTCTTAATCTCGGGAGATAGTTTTGATCTACCAGATCCAACTCTTGTACCACCATGCCTTGACATTAAAAAAACCTATTTTTTGAAAAAACGACCTTTAAAATCAAATTATCCAATATATACTTTAAATAAGCAATTGAATAAATATTTAACATAAAACCTCTTATAAGAAATTCAGTTGTTAGAACCCCACTTAACATTTCCATAATTTCCTTTTTTTTACTACTAAAAATAAAGAATTTAAGTGAATATTGAAAAAAAATAGGAAAACATTACCGCTTTTCTCTTTCTAAAAATAAAAATATCTCCCTATAAAAATTGTCTTACATTTTTGGGTCAATGTTTTATGTATCTATATGATATTTAATAAAAAAATTTGACAAAATTTTGCTTTTATATTAATATTCAACTTATCAAGTTAATCTGTTTAAGTGAAAGTGCTTCAAACTAAATCTTTCATACAGTACAAGAAGCCACCTTTTTAGGTGGTTTTTTGTTTTAGAGCTGAAATAGATTTCAAGGACTAAGTGATTAATAGGTCAAACGTCATCATAAAAATCATCAATATCAGCTTGCGTACGTACCATCTTCATCGGCAGTTTTCTAGTCGCTTCCTCGATACACTTGATAGCTTCTTCATGTGTAAGTATTCCTGCATCAAGTTGCTCTAATAACAGCTTGGTTTCTGCATCGACTTTGTGACCACCGACAGCCATGAAACCGATGACTTTATCTGTTAAATTTTCACTCATAGACCCGCCCAGTCTGCATGTTATAATACTTGCTATGACCATGTTCTTTCACATATTCGGCTTGTCTTTGCATAAATTCAAGCTCTCTCTGTTCTGCTCTTGTAGTGCTATCTTGATCGGCTTGTGATGGCTCTTTCGACATGCAGTTCAGAAAGCCAACGCAGCAGAGGACGACAAGAAAAAAAGCTAACTGTTTTATAACCATAAAACCACCATATTTATTTGTTATATTTTATCTTTTTCATGACAGCTTTCACCTCTATTTCAGTAGCTTCTTTGATCTCTGCGTTCGATTTAGGGTCTGCTAGATTTCTATTTTTTGCTTGGTTTCTTCGCAATAGATCTGCATAAATATACTTTTCTAATGCTTTTTCATCTTCGATCTGACTTAGGCTATCATCAATCTGATTTTCAGCTTTAAAAGAGAGAATCGTCTGAGTAAATCCTGAGATCCTTGCATGAAGTTCAGCAAAGGAATGAATATTAAAATCGACTCTCGTACTATAAAATGCATCTCTTTTAATCTGTTCTAAATCAAAAGCTTGATAGATCGGAAACGTACGTCTCTGTTGAACTTGTCTTTTCCCTTTAACTGCATTCTG
>NZ_VOZL01000026.1:0-28800 GCF_013419805.1 Acinetobacter sp. YH12058 | reverse complement strand
AAAGTTTTACGTACTTTAACTGAATCAACCTATGAAATTCAGCCTCAGCAAAGTCATTATGAATCTCTCGAAGTAGATGAGTTCTGGAATTTTGTTGGAAATAAAAAGAATAAACAATGGCTTATTTTTGTTCAAAAGTCATATTTTACCTCGGAGAAACCGGACATTTTTATTGGTGAGAATATAGACACTTTAAATGGGTTCTAACACTCTCGTTTCGTATAACAGCCATTATGTTAAATGGACATAAATCAATTCTAAAATTATCTATGATCATTCTTACTTTTACTTCAGTACTGCGGTTAGGGTGGATAGAAAAGGGCCTAACTGCTATCATTGCCCCCGAAACCCTCCAAAATAGATATCTTTCTTAATATGACACTTACGCCACCATAAGTTTATTTATCTCTTAAAACAGTAAATAACTCATCACTGTCTAGTGATGTGGTGTAGTAGCTTGTGTGTCATATATCACATCACTAGCCTTTCCTAAAATTTAAAAAAATAGGCTATTTTCATGTTATCCACTATTCGAGAACAATGGTTCTCCAATATTCGCGGGGATGTTCTTGCGGGTATTGTTGTTGCTTTGGCTCTAATTCCTGAAGCAATTGCCTTTTCAATTATTGCAGGTGTCGACCCTAAGGTAGGGTTATATGCTTCATTCTGTATTGCCGTGGTGATTTCTTTCGTAGGCGGTCGTCCAGGGATGATTTCTGCTGCAACTGGTGCTATGGCTTTATTAATGGTCACACTGGTTAAAGAGCATGGTCTGCAATACTTATTAGCAGCCACAATTTTGACAGGATTTATTCAAATCCTAGCAGGCTATCTAAAATTAGGTGCATTGATGCGCTTTGTGTCAAAGTCGGTTGTGATTGGCTTTGTGAATGCCTTGGCTATTCTAATTTTTATGGCCCAATTGCCTGAACTCACCAATGTGACATGGCATGTCTATGCGATGACAATTGGTGGTTTAGCCATTATTTATCTATTCCCCTATATCCCAGTAATAGGCAAGCTTTTACCCTCTCCCCTCATCTGTATTGTACTCCTCACGCTCTTTGCCTTGTTCATTGGTTTAGATGTAAGAACCGTAGGTGATATGGGGCAATTACCAGATACTCTTCCAATTTTCTTGCTTCCTGATATTCCTTTAAATCTTGAAACTTTAGCTATTATTTTGCCTTATTCACTGGGATTAGCAGCCGTCGGTTTGCTTGAATCTATGATGACAGCAACGATTGTCGACGATTTAACAGATACCACCAGTGATAAAAACCGTGAGTGTAAAGGACAAGGCGTTGCCAATGTCGCTTCAGGCTTCTTAGGCGGAATGGCAGGCTGTGCCATGATCGGTCAATCAATTATTAATGTGAAATCTGGTGGTCGTACCCGTTTATCTACCTTTAGTGCGGGGGTCTTCCTGTTAATTATGGTGGTGTTTATCAGTGACTGGCTCAAAGTCATTCCAATGGCTGCACTGGTTGCCGTAATGATCATGGTTTCAATCGGAACATTTAACTGGGATTCACTGCGCAATATTCGCCAATATCCCTTCTCTAGCAATATCGTAATGATAGCGACAGTGGTTGTGGTTGTTGCCACACATAACCTGGCTTATGGCGTATTAGTCGGTGTTCTTCTTTCTGCATTATTTTTTGCTAACAAAATTGAACGCTACATGGCAATTCAGTCCGAATTTAATGAACCTGAAAGTACCCGTACTTATACGGTGACGGGTCAAGTGTTCTTCAGCTCGGCAGATAAATTTACGTCTGCATTTGATTTCAAAGAAGCACTTTCAAAAGTTGTGATTGATGTTAGTCAGGCTCACTTTTGGGATGTGTCTGCGGTCGCTGCCGTAGATAAAGTGGTCATTAAGTTTAGACGTGAAGGAACAGAAGTCGAACTGATTGGAATGAATGAAGCCAGTAAAACGTTAGTCGATAAGTTTGGTATCCATGATAAGCCAGATGCTTTAGATCGCTTAAATAGCCACTAAGAGGGATGAATTATGTCAAAAATTATTGCATGTATTGATGGATCATTAGCAACAAATACCGTTTGTGATTATGCAGCTTGGTTTAGCGATAAATTGAATTCACCTCTTCAGTTATTGCATGTCATTGATAAGCCAAAAGCGAAAGCACCACAAGATTTAAGTGGTGCAATTGGTCTAGGAAGTCGAGAAACCTTGCTAAACGAGTTGGTTGAACTGGAAGAACGTAAGGGGAAAATTGAGCTAGAGCATGGCCAAATTCTTCTTCGGGAAGCAAAAAACTATCTATTGGAGAAGTTCTCTATTGATGCTCAAAGCTTTCAACGCCATGGCAGTCTTTTAGAAACAATCATGGGAATGGAAGAGGATATTCGAGTTCTTGTTATGGGTAAGCATGGAACTGAAACCGAGCACAATTCCAGTAAAGTTGGAACCCATATTGAAAATGTTGTTCGTGCTCTTCATAAACCCGTGTTAATCACATCCTCACCGTTTAGTCCACCTCAGTCATTTTTAATTGCTTTTGATGGAAGTCCTACTGCACGTATTTGTGTAGACAAAATTGCAAATAGCCCTTTATTAAAAACCCTGACAGCTCATGTGGTATATGTTGGTAAGCCAAATAGTGATATGACATCACAAGTCACTTGGGCAAAAGAGCTACTTGCAAATAATGGTTTTGATGTCATTGATAGTGTGCTTGAAGGTGATGTTGAGAAATCTATATTGGATTATCAAGAAAAAAACGTTATTGATATGATTGTGATTGGTGCATATGGTCATTCAAAGATACGCCAGTTTTTTATTGGTAGTACGACGACCAAATTGTTATCAAGTTCTACAAAACCAGTATTATTACTAAGATAATTTTTACAAGATAAAGGGATAGTTAAAAACTATCCCTTTTTTAGAATTTCTAAAATTAACATAATACACCTTATACGTAATGTGTTATAATTCCACTTAGAAATCAATGCTGTAGTTTCTAGTTGATAGCCCACCTTCCCCAAGGTGAGCTTTTTTTGTGATTTTTCACGTTCCACGCTTAAAATTCGAACAGTGTTTCATGATTTTTATAAGTTAAACTAAATTTAGTTGCTAATCCCAATAAGCTATTCACTAACTTGTAAATATCGGTATACCGCCTGACGACTAATCCCAAAAGCTTTCCCTAATGCCATTTTCGATGGATACGTCCCCTCCTTCCATGCTTGTCGTAAAGCTTCAGCTTGGTCAGGCTTTAGTTTATGCACCCGACCTTTGTACTTCCCCTGAGCAGAGGCGAGTTTTATTCCTTCCTTTTGCCGCTCTAAAATGATCTCACGTTCGAACTGTGCAAAAGCACCCATCATTTGAAGCATCAAATTATCCATCGGGGTGGATTCGGCTGTAAAAGTAATATTTTCTTTTACAAACTGGATGGCGATCCCTCGTTTGACCAGTTTATCTACTTCAGTGACCAAATCTTTTAGGCTTCGCGCAAAACGATCCATTGAATGTACAATCACCCTGTCCCCTTCCCGGACATAGTTCAACATTTCCTGAAATTTAGGTCGGTCAGTATTTTTACCTGAAGCACGGTCAACAAAAATCCGGTCGACCTCAATTCCTTCAAGTTGACGTCCAGTGTTTTGCTCGACAGAACTTACCCGGACATACCCTACTTTTTGGCCTTTCACTTTTTCACGCCCCAATTGGATAAAAATGAACAATTTCGTAAATTATAATTCTTTAACACTAAAGTTACATGTTACTTATGATTAAAAATCATTTAAATGATACATAATTTCATGAACTTTCAGATTGTAACTTTAGGGTATACTTTAAAGTTACACAAAACATCTATATGAAGACTAAAGTCCAAATTAGTGTTTATGTTGGTTCAATGTATTACATTTCGTATTTTCTATTTGTAACGTAATTTCAGTAATATTATGATTATGTTTTAGAACTTCTAAGGCCTTTTGATAGAGTTGATCTGTATTGCTATTCGGAGCAACCAAATGAGCAGTTAAATGAATATTTCTTGAGGATATAGCCCAGACTTTCAACTGATGAATCCCTTCAACGCCCTCTAGCTTCAATAAATCATTTCTTAACGACTCAATATCAATCTCATCAGGAACTCCTTCAAGCAGAATATGAATACTTTGTTTTAATAAAATCCAAGTTCGAGGTAAGACCCAGAAGCCAATTAACACAGCGATTACGGTATCAACCCACATCCACTGGGTAAAATAAATAACTATTCCTCCGATAATCACGCCTATCGATCCTAGAGCATCACTAAGAACTTCTAAATATGCACCTTTTATATTTAGACTTCCTTCAGCACTAGCAGAAAGGATTTTCATTGAAATCAAATTTATGACCAAACCAATGACCGCGACAATCATCATTCCAACACTTTGAATTTCAGCAGGATTCGTAAAACGTTGATAAGCTTCATATACAATATATATTGCTACCACAAAAAGCATCACCGCATTAAACAGAGCCGCTAAAATTTCAAATCGCTGATAGCCAAAAGTTCTTTTATCATCTGCGGCTTTTTTACCAATTTTGATAGCGGCAAGAGCAATAGCTAAAGCGGCTACATCAGTAAACATATGAGCTGCATCAGATAACAAAGCCAAACTTTGGGTAATAAAAGCAGCGACAACTTCTACTATTAAAAAAGTAGTCGTTAAACCTAAGGCAACCATTAACTTCTTACTATTTTCTTCAGTAACAACCGCAT
Source organism: Acinetobacter sp. YH12058 (assembly GCF_013419805.1). NCBI lineage: Bacteria > Pseudomonadati > Pseudomonadota > Gammaproteobacteria > Moraxellales > Moraxellaceae > Acinetobacter > Acinetobacter sp. YH12058. The sequence goes on along the minus strand of NZ_VOZL01000026.1, from coordinate 24,058 downwards.
GGCTATGATCATGATGTTCTGACATAAAATATTTTCCTTATTCTATTTATGATGAGCAGAGATATTGGATAACAGCCAATATCTCTGCTGTAAATCGACTAATCTATTGGATTAAGAAACTTTCTTTTCATTTATCCAACGATAAAGCACGGGTAACAGCACCAAAGTTAGTAATGTTGAAGAGATAATCCCGCCAATCACTACGGTTGCCAGTGGCCGTTGAACCTCAGCCCCTGTTCCGGTTGCCAGCGCCATTGGTACAAAACCCAGTGAAGCCACACAAGCTGTCATCAACACTGGTCTTAAGCGCAAAATAGCCCCTTGCCACACGGCTTTATGCACTGGATATTTGTCCCTTAATTCCTTAATAAAGGTCAGCATTACCAGTCCATTGAGGACTGCAACACCAGATAAGGCAATAAAGCCAATTCCAGCTGACATCGATAATGGAATATCCCTTAGCCAAAGGAACAGCACACCACCGGTCAAGGCAAAGGGTACCCCGGTAAAGACCAATAGACTTTCTTTGACATTGTGAAAGACCGCCATCAGTAAAATAAAGATAGTGATTAAAGCCAGTGGAATCACGATTTGCATCCGTGCTTTGGCTGAAGCCAAATTTTCAAACTGACCGCCATATTCTATCCAATAACCACTTGGCAAAGTGTATGCTTTGAGCTGTGTCTGTACATCAGAAACAAAAGACCCTAAATCACGCCCTTCAACATTCGTTGTAACCACAACTCGGCGTTTACCATTTTCTCGACTGACTTGGTTGATTCCTTCAATGGTCGAGACTTGCGCGACATCCGACAATAAAATACTGCCACCATTTGGAAGCTGAATAGGTAACTGGGAAACAGATGCGACACTACGGTCTTGCTCTCCAAGACGGATAACAAAATCAAAACGACGATCGCCTTCTAAAATCTCTCCCACGCTTTGTCCACCAATACTTGCAGCCACCACATCCTGAATAGATTTCACACTCAAGCCATACTGGGCAGCTAAAGCTTTATCAATCTCTACATTGAGTAAAGGCAGACCCGAAGTTTGTTCAACTTTCACCGCACTGCTACCTGCGACTTGCTGAATGATTTTCGCGATTTTTGCAGCCTCAGTATTCAAAACCTGCATGTCATCACCAAAAACCTTCACCCCCACATCACTGCGTATACCTGAAATCAGTTCATTAAAACGTAGCTCAATAGGCTGAGAAAACTCACTGTTATTGCCGGGAATTGTCGCAAGATAAGCTTCCATTCGGGTTCGAAGTGCATCTAGGCTTTCTTTTGAATCTGGCCATTCCTCACGTGGTTTCAGCATGATATAACCATCGGAAATATTCGGTGGCATCACATCTGTCGCCACTTCAGCAGTCCCGGTACGGGCAAATATAGCTTTAATTTCGGGAAAGTTTTTCAGTAAAAGCTTTTCGGTATTTTCCTGAATACGTAAAGACTCTTCTAAGCCTGTACTTGGTGAACGTAACTGTTGTACCGCAAAGTCTCCTTCACTGAGCTGTGGTGCAAATTCACTGCCGAGTTTGGTACTGATAAATCCCGTAATCACTAATACACACAGTGCAAAAGTCAGCACAACTGCTTTGTATTGATACGAAATATCAAGAGTTTGCTGATATTTAGCTTTTAGCCATAACATCCAACGACTTTCTTTTTCTTGAATATCGCCTTTGACCCACAATGCCACAGCAGCAGGCACAAAGGTGATCGATAAAATAATGGCTGCAACAAGGGCGAGTACCACTGTCAATGCCATCGGATGGAACATTTTTGCTTCCACACCACTTAAAGCAAAAATCGGCAAATACACCACCAAAATAATAAGCTGACCAAAAATAAGAGGACGACGTGCTTGGCGGGCAGCCAGAAAAACTTCCTTAAAGCGTTCACTTTGTGTGAGAGGTCGTTTTAACAGTTGCTGTGTATGGGCTAAACGCCGGATACAGTTTTCGACAATCACCACAGCACCATCGACAATGATGCCGAAATCGAGTGCACCTAAACTCATCAGATTGGCACTGATATTTTTCTGTGCCATCCCGGTTAAGGTAAACAGCATAGAGAGTGGAATGACACAGGCAGTAATCAAGGCAGCACGGATATTCCCTAAAAACAGGAACAGAATGATGATGACCAGGATTGCTCCCTCTACCAAGTTTTTCTGAACGGTTTTAATCGCCTTCTCAACCAAGGTAGTACGGTCGTACACCGTTTCAATCACTACCCCTTTAGGCAAACTATTCTGAATATCTTGAAGCTTGGCATCCACAGCTTTAGAAACAGTCCGGCTATTTCCACCCATCGCCATCATGGCAATCCCTAAAACGGTTTCTTTGCCGTTATAGGTTGCCCCACCGGTTCTTAAATCATGCCCAATAGAGACTTGCGCAATATCACCAACCCGAATTGGGCTGCCATTTGGGCTACCCAGCATGGTGTTCTCAATATCAGAAAGCCCATTGAATGCACCCGGTACACGTACCGTCAGTTGCTGACCATTGTCTTCAATATAACCTGCACCTCGGTTCTCATTATTTTGCGCTAAAGCCTGTTGCAGTTGTTCTAATGAGATATTCAGTTGCTGCATCCGGTTTAAATCGGGAGAGACCACATAGGTTTTTTCAAAACCACCAATACTGTTGACCTCTGCAACTCCCTTAACACGTTGCAGTTGAGGACGCACAATCCAGTCCTGAATCTCACGCAAATCCATCGGCGTGTATGCAGTTCCATCCGGCTTTTTCGCATTCGGATCTGCCTTCAGTACCCATTGATAAATCTCACCGAGACCCGTAGAAACGGGGGACATCGTCGGTGCGATTTGTGCAGGCAACTCAGATTGCGCCTCCTGTATCCGTTGGTTAATCTGCTGACGGGCCCAATAAATATCAGTCCCATCTTTAAAGACAATGGTGACTTGAGAGAGTCCATAACGGGATATGGAACGGGTAAGCTCCAGATCCGGAATGCCAGCCATGGCATTTTCAATGGGATAGGTAATCCGCTGTTCGACTTCAAGCGCAGTAAAACCCTTGGCTTGAGTATTAATCTGGACTTGGGTATTGGTAATATCGGGTACAGCATCAATCGGGAGTTTCTGATAGCTATACACCCCGACCGCAATCCAGGTACAGACAAAGAGCAACACCCAAATCGCATTTTGTATGGAAAACTGAATGATTCGTTCGAATAAACCTTCTGGTTTTGGCAGATCAGAATTAATGTTCATGGCCTGCCTCGTCTTTTTCTAATTCAGATTTCAACAAGAAACTGCCTTGAGCGATATACTTCTGCCCTTCAGTCAGCCCAGAAATCACTTCAAGCCATTGTCCATCACTTGAAGCCTGCCCCAATTGCACTTTCTGTGCTTTTAAGTGGACTTGACCTTTTTGTTCTGAATCTACGATGAAAATACTGTCTTCACCTTCAATACTTTGCAGCGCAGACTTTTGAATCCGAAGGGCTGATTTTGCTGTAGCTTCCGGAATCAACACTCTCACTAACACATTAGAACGCAACTCAGTAGCTTGCGCATCGAGTTTTGCGCGCACCACCAGACGCCCTGTTTGTACATCTGCCTGAGAGGTTAAGCTTTGTACAGTAGCTTTATAGATTTGATCTGAATCATTCACTTTAAAGTCAATTTTTTGCCCGGCTTGCAGTTGACCTGAGAATTGATTCGGCAAATTAAACTCAAGCCATAAATCTTTCAGCTGTTCAATGACAAAGAGCTGATTAGCCAGTTGCACATTTTCACCGACCACAATATCTTTTTGACTGATCACCCCAGAGATCGGTGCTTTAATCAGAAAACGCCCATTGTTATTGCCACTTGCACCTAATGCATTTAAACGTGCTTGTGAGGACTGGACAGTAATCTGCGCTTGACGGTAGGCATTTTCGGCACGCTGGTAATCCTGTTTGGCAGAAATCCCCTGTGACCAGAGTTGCTGTTCGCGCTGGTAATCTTTACGGGCCAAATCCAGATTCACCTGTGCCATACGCAGATTTGCCTGTTGGTCGATCAGTTCAGGCACGATTAGTACAGCCAGCGTTTGTCCTTTTTGCACGCTCTGTCCTAAAGCCACATTGACCTGCTCGACATGACCACTAAAATTAGGCGATATATGCGCTTGTTGATCGGTATTCACCACCAATTTACCTGGCAGGGTTGTCAGCTTTTCAACCAATCCTGTGGATGCAACAGCAACTTTTAAACCTTGTTCAACCATTTGTTGGCTGGTCAGTTGTATTTCGCCTTCTTCAGCATGTCCTTCTTCAGAACTATCTTCATCAGAATGTTCGGCATTTCCCTCATCATGACCATGCCCCTCAGATTCAGTTTTTTTTGAACTTAACCAAATAACCAGACTGACCAAGACCGTAATCAGAATCAAAATTGCAATCATGAGAGACTGGGATATTTTTCCGTTTTGCTTGGCGTTCATTTTATCGTGCTCCCCCATTGATTAAATTTTGCGATGCTTCGACTGCCTTTTTATTCAGTTGTGTATAGGCATCCGAACGGCTAATTTCTTCATAACTTGTGCCAATACTGAGTGCCTCAGCTGCGAGGGCAGTTTGCCAAGCTTGACGTAGAATTTGTAATTGACCCAATCGAAGATTCTGCAGTTGGGTGGTTGCTTGCTGAACGTCGGTAATGGACAGTTTCCCTGCCTGAAACCCTTGTAAAGTACGGCTCTGAACTTTGGTCGCCAAAGTAACTTGTGCTGTTGTGGCATCGAACTGGCTACGTAAACCTTTGAGCTGATGCATGCTGTTGGCAATATTGAGTATTTGTTGCTTCAGCTCACGCTGCTGCTGTTGGTTCAGCAATATTTGCTGTTGCTGGACCATCGGGATCGCATATTGCTGGCGGTTGAAAATATTCAGTGGAATAGCCACGCCGATTGCCAAAGTCGTATCGTTGCTTTCATTAGGGGTTTTGCTACGTTTCATGCCTACATTTAAAGTCGGATTGGGACGTGCCTGAATTCTTAAATTTTCAATTTGATGATCCGATTGCTGAATGTTCAAGGCATAGAATTTTTCTAGCCACCCTTCAGCAATATACCGTTGCACAGTTTGGAGACTTTGCTCTGGCCAAGGGATAGCGGTTTTATTCAATTGAAGATGTGAAGATGTTTCTCCCCCCCACAAATTAGACAGCTGACGACCGGCAGCTTGTTTATTCAGCATCGCTTGCTGATAAAGTCGTTGGATTTCTAGCGCTTCAATTTGGGTACGCTCAAAATCAACCAGGGCAATACTGCCTGCCTGATAGCGTTTCTGGGCACTGTCCAGATTGGCTTTACTTGTTTTTAACTGTACTGAATAAGCAGACTGCTCAACCTCAGCAAGTGCAAATTGCGACCATGCAAATTTAACAATCAGTTGGCTTTGTGCCTTCCATAATTGCTGTTGCAATTGGATTTGTTGATTCGAGGTATTGGCAATCACCCGGTTCAGCTTACGCTGACCAAATAGATCTAGAGGTTGACTAACGCCAACATTGAATTCCTGTTCTTGACCTGAGCCAAAGCCAGACTGTTCTAAACTTATACTTGGATTCTGCCATAACCGACTTTGCTGAATATTCAATTCAGATATTTGCTGAACTTGTTGCCACAGCTTGTCTTGAGTCTGGTAACTTTGTACTTTTGCTAAAGCGGATTCAAAGCTGGTAACGTTTTCAGCATAGCTATATTGCATAGCCGCTGCACATATACAAGCAACCAAGCTATGACGCAAGAGTATAATTGATTGTGAAGACATGATTTTTCCCACTTATTTAAATAATAAAAGTGGTGGGAATGTTTTAGGCTACCCCACCATGAGCGGGGAAAATTCGGGAGGTGGGCTTTGTTGAAACAGGTCAGGAGCCTGATAGCTGTTTTTCCAATGAAATTGTGGATTCACTTTAACTTCAGAGCTTGGAGGAAACACATCTACTTTTTCATTTTGTACAATCAAATGCGTCATCGATGGTAGATGATCTTGATGATCTTCACCGATTTCTAAATCGCTACTGAATGTTTTTATGTTTTCTGACTGTCCATTATGATCGTGTTGACGACTATCGCTGGCACACAAGGTATTTTGGTGATGACCAAAATGATAACTCTGCTGTGATTGAGGCTGTTGTTCATGGACACAAAAGGCCGCCGCCACATTCCAAAAGCTTTGGAACATGAACAATCCAACCAAGACTGTAATCCATGTAGTAGAACGCATCATCATAACAATCGAAAAATTTGTACCAAGTATAAGGCTTAGAGCCACTCCAAGGTCAAGCTTAATAAATTAAATTAAACATTCAATGAACACTGAATAGCCGGCACTTTTGCAAATTTACCTTGTCTCTATAAGCTCACATCAATTTCAGGTAAGAATAACAATAGATAGTGAACCGTACCGGGTTTGTCGGAGACTTTTTATTTAAGTTAGGCCACCTGACCTAACGGGTTAATCTTATCATTGTACATTGCTTCAAACTCAAAAGGCGATACATTGTCAACGGCATTCTAAAATTGACCCCTTTTACCTTACAAATGGCAAAGTAAAATTGCCCCCTGAAATCAGAGAAAGAGCGGTTCAATTATTGATTGAATCTGAAAAAGATTATCCTTCTACTTGGGCAGCAATCACAGCTATTGATCCTAAAATCGGTTGTACTCCTGAAACATTGCGTGTTTGGTATCAAAAATATTTAGATCAACAAAATCCTGTCAAAGTACAACAGATATCTGATCAAGAAAAAATGAAGGGTAATCCCCCCTAAAATACTAGCTCTTTAAAAGAGGCAGTATTATGCTTTTACAACATGGTGTTTAACTTGAGAAACTGAATTTAAAACAATCTACTGTAACTCTTCCAGACAGATATGAAATTAATCCACCCCTAGCCCCTTAAACACAGCATCTACCGGATCTGCATAAAAGCTGGTCTGGAACTTGGTAAACAGTTCCACAGGAATCGTTGGGATATCTGCCGCACTACTCATTGGCAAAGCAACCTTCTTGGCACCCGCATCAAAAGCAACTTGCAGACATTCGGCAATACTTTCCACCGGTGTCACTGAACCACCCAAGCTCATATCACCCAGTACCACCATCTGACTTTGAACCGATCGTCCTAAGAGGCCAGAAGCGAAAGCCACTAAACTTGGCAGAGCAAGATGGCTGAGCGGCCCGGTATTCTGTAATTCAACCACATGTAAGTGGAAGTCATGTTCCAGCACCTTACTGCCACCCGATATTCTGGATGCATTGGCCTTGAAGTAGTCAAATGCGATCTTGACCTGCTCCTTGGCACTGCTTGAATTCCATAAGCCTGATGTCGCCAATTTTCCAGAACCTTTGGTCACTTGAAGTTCTAAGCGGTATAACCCCGGCATGCCTTTATTACTGAGCCCGATGGTATATAAGAAACCTGGCTTGGCTGGACCTTCGGGAATCAGTCCGCCACCACCCTGCTCTTTGACTGAGACAAAATGTTCTTCTAAGGTGTCATTGTCGATATAGCTGAAATGAACGTCATAGAATTCCATACCACCAATTTTCTTCAGCTGCTCTTTGACCCGACGGCGTACCTGCAGCGCATATTCCAGACACTGGCGTACATCTTCTTTATTAAACTGACCGTGTGGGTAGAGCAACTTCATCAATCCAGAAACCGTCTTGCGAACGGCAATCACATCGCGCTGATTCAGGTTATTTCCGAGTTTGAAGTACTTCTCAATGGCATCCGCAAAACTACGCTTACGCATTTCCCGGAAGAATTCAGCCAGATAATCAACGATTAGACCATAACGGTTGGTAAAGAATTCCGGACGCATTTTTGGAATTTCCCAACCTGGAATATAGGCATGAAAACGATCGAAGAATGCCGAATCGATCATGGCTTCAGGGAAAGGTGCCAAGAGATGGCTGGTTTTTACCAACGATTCGACGCTTTGGTTAATATTACCCACAAAAACCATCGAAGCTGAGGCTTCCATCTGTTCACGACCACGGGCAAAAGATCCTGAGGCCATATAGTCTTTCATGATCTGAACGCCATCTTTGTCCTTAAAGGAAATACCGGCAACTTCATCAAAGGCCACCACATCCCACAACCCCACCAGACCAATACGGCGGCTACTCATGTTATAGAACAGGTTGGCGACAGTCGTTTGTCCACCGGAGACTAAAATACTATTCGGTGAACACTCTTTGTAAATATGGCTTTTCCCGGTACCGCGTGGTCCAAGTTCACAGACGTTATAGTTATTTTCAACGAACGGAACCATACGCGCTAATAGGTGCCATTGCACGTCCTCTTTTAACGAAGCCGGTTCCATGCCGATCGAACGGATTAAACTCTCGCGCCACTGATCAGTGCTTAATGCTGCTCTGCCACTGAAGAGTTCATCCATATTCATATTCGGCATTTGAATCGGCTTGAGTAAACTCACCCCAAATGGAGAACTAGTCTGTCCTTCTTCAAAATAATAACTGAGCGTAGCAATGACCCAGATACCACCAACTAGTAATTTTTCATACTCTTTAACGATGCCTGCCGAGATTTCGGCATCTTTGATACCCAGATTACTAAAGGAGGCTTCGTATTTGTCCTTACGCTCATTCAGCTTTACGGTCACCCGATCAATGACCTTATAACTGCCACGTTCACGGACCAGGGATTTCACCTTCTCAGCTTCATCCGGTCGGACATAATTCTCAGCCAGTACGGTCTTTACGTTACGTAGTCCCTGTTCAATGATCTCTGGATCATCCGAGGCACAGTACATCCCCAGCAGGTATTCGAGTACATAGACCGGGACATTGGCCCCTTCTTTGATCAGTTTAGTCAGATCCTTACGTACCACCCGCCCGGCAAAGTGTTCATTCAGCAGCTGATCCAGTTCTTTATCGTTAGCAGATTCCATGTAGGCTACGCTCTATCGTTAATTCGTTATCAGAAGAAGTCATCGGTAAATGCCAGATCAATGGTGACCTTATAGCGCTGCATTTCGATATTCAGGTCTTTGTCCTTCAGTACCAGGAAGTAATCTTTCTTACGGTCAAAATCAGTGCCAGATAATGACAGTCTGACCTGTTTGACCCGATCGGCAACAGAGTCGGTACTGCTATCAAAGGTCAAGGTTTCTTCACTAGATACTTTGATATCCCCATCATAAATGGCAATCGACAGGGTCACTGGCATGACCAGCTCACTGACAGCTTCGGTTTGCATCAAATCAAACTTCTGGATGTTATTGACCATCTTCAGCGTGGATTTGGTAGAAATGACCTCAACTTTACGCTTGGTCCGCTGTCCAGCCTTTTCACCACGCAGCTGTTTTACCGTTAGTACAGGCACTACGATTTCCTGAGGCATGATGCCACCATGCACGAAACGTGAGCCTCCTACAAAATGGAAACGGTTCGCCCCTTTTGGAATCCAGAAATCAGTCGCAGATCGTGTGCTTGCCGTAGCTTGGGTTGAGCCTTTCCATGCTTCTTTGCTCTCTGGTAAACCATGCCCAATCACATAGCGTTTTTTGCTTTTCAATGTATTGGCAGGTTTTTCAGTCAAGCTTGAACGATCCGCAGATTCTAGTTTACTTTGCTGGAACAAGAAGCCATGGTCGGCTGTGATCAACAGGGTAGAAATATTGAAATGCATCAAGATTTTGCGGCTAAGTTCGGTCAGTTCTTCAATGGCGTGTTCCACCGCCATAAAGGTTTCTGATTCTGTCGAGGCACTGTCTCCCCGAGCATCAATCACGTTGTGATAAACGTAAATCAGATCATGGTCTTTGAGTGCTTCACGGCCTTCATCACGCGACCAGCCTTTTACCGTTTCAGCGGTTACTGCCAATCCATTATAGGCAGCCAGAATTTTGGATCGTGCAGCAGTTCCTTTGCTGGACTGTCCATCTACTAAAACATCATCCCCTGCGGCCTCTTTGTACTCCAAAGTCTGATGCGGCAACAACGAAGCCATGCCAAGTGTGGTGTAACTTGGGACAACGCCCAGCTGTGAAGACAAGGTCGCTTCGGAATAACGCTTTTCATTGATACGATCGCGCAGCTCTACCGCAGCTTCATAGCGGAAAGCATCACTGATGATCACCACAATACGGCGTTTCGTTGCAGAATTGAGTAAGGGTCTGACGTGAGTATCGTAGAAGTTCTGCTGATTTGGGATATCTGCCACTTTCCAGACATTCAAGCGTTGCTCAGCTTCTACACGCTCGCCCCAGTTGCGTGCCAAGTGGTCAATAAACCAGTAGGAATAGCAATTTTCGACTTCTTCATCGAGTTTTTTCAGGATATCGACATGAGCGCGTTGAGAAGCAGCACTATAGTGGCGATATGCCATATCAAAGCGATACAGCTCCTGCTCGTAGGCTTTATACAAGGCTTCGCTGGAGTCGAAATAGAACCCAGAATCAAACAGCAGTCGCAGACTGAACAGGTCAATGGCTGCCTGCAACGCTGTATAGACAGTGCGATATTTACGGCGGGTTGCATCATCCTTATGTTTGGAAGCCCAATAGCCATCCAGACGGGTAGAAATAATCGTTCTGAAATGTTCCAGTTCAGCTTTGGTTGCTGCAGGGATATGACTGGCCAAATCAACAATGATCTTTTGTTCAATCACTTCAAAGGTCATGACATCCAGCAGCTGCCCCAGATCAAAGGCCCCGACCCTCTCCTGGATCCGCAGTGCATTCGCCACGGTCTGGGAAAGCGTATCGAAGGTTGGGTAGTATTTAGAACTGTCTCTCCAGCGCGACAAAAAGGCTCTAGCCGTCGCACGGGAGCTGACGGATGACATCACCAGTTCTTGAGCCCATAGCGGTATATCGCCCAGGCTTTCACAGAAACCTGTAGTCATCAAACGGATAAAGAACGTACCGAGCTTGAATGGTGCTTCCCCATTCAATTCTTCAACCGATGCTGGATAACCAATTTCCGCCTGTAATGCGGTGACCAAAGCTGGCACCAGTTGGAATTTTTCCAGTTCAGCAAAGGAGTCTGGATTGACTTCCAGAGCCAGGTTCTGCTGTACCATTTCATCTGCCAGTGCCAGAACGATATGCATGAGTTCGGCACTGTCGGCCTTGACCACAGCTGCAATCATGGCCATATCCAGATTCTGTTCATCTGCATCAGGCTGGGTATAACGTTTTAATGCGCTCAGACGGGCTTTGGCTTTGAGGAACTCTTCACGTTTGGCCAGATGTTCTCTTAAACTTTGTTGCTGTAGCCCAAGCTCATTGAAAATAATCGAGAAACGATCGGCATAGAAGATGCGTGAATAGAGCTTGATGTCCAGTAACCAGTCTTTTTCAGTTTCAGGCTCAGGACTTGGAAAATACAGCAAGTATTTGCCCTGCTGATCCTCAAGTTCCAGTTTAAGCTTAATCGCAAGGCTGGATTCTTCTGCCATATTCAGAATATGAACATCATTCAGTTTTAACGCCTTTACTTCTTCGCTAAAGGACTGTTCCGCATCGTACCAGAAGACAATCCGGTGCTGTTCAATATAAAAGGCTTGTTCCAGACCTTGTTGTAGTTGACTTAAATTCATGCAACGACCTCATCAAGGTCTAGTACCGGAGAAAAAGCATTCATCATTTCTCCCCCGTAATCGCTTTGACTTCAGCCAACAAGTCCCCAAACTTGCCATAATTGACTTTCACCCCATCATCCAGATCTAACGTAATACGCTGATCGGCATAATGACGCAGCTTTTCTTCAAAAGTACTGAGTTCAGCCTGTTGCTTATGCAAGTCTTGCAGTTTTTTCTCGATGCGTTTGATTTCAGCCGCAGAGTCACTGCTTTCTTTTGCTGTTTCCAGAGAATTAGCATAGGCGGACATTTTGGAAATCAGTGGCATAACATATTCGGTACGCATACGCGCCAAGGTGCTTTCGTTATAACGATGCAAATACACCAACGCCTGGAAAGCCCCCTGTTTACCACTGCTGAATAGCCAGTAGATCGGGCGCTTTTTATAGGTCTGCATGTGATCTTTATAGAACTTGCTGGCGAGGTAACGGCGAATGGTGTCTTCAGCCGTTTCACTGGCTTTTTTATCTAAGCTTTCTGCGAGCCACTGCATATTGGCATCCAGTGTCTCTTTCCCCCAAACGGCAGTTAAGAACTCTCGAATACGGTGCGTTGCATCATCTTCAAACCAGTGCATTTCGGTCAATGGAATAATACCGTCAGCATCTGCCGGGAATGTTTGATAACGGCTAGCATCAAAGTCTTGATTACCTGCATGGGCATAGATCAGACCTGGTTCATCCAGACTATAACGCCCCATCATGCAGCCAAGTGCATAAGAGACTAAACGCTGGCTGTCTTTTTCACGGTCGGCACGAGTTAAAGTGATCTGTTCATCTGGTACGTCTGGTGTAAGTTCATCCTGTAAACCATAAGCATCAATAAACAGCTTATTGTTTTCTTCTTCCAAGCGTTTCATTTCAGCCACGGCGTCAGTATTTTGCTGTTGCCATGTGTTAAACGCTAGTTCTAAGTTTGGCTGTTGGCTACGAATAATGGGGTTTTGGGTAAAGTCCCATGAGGTTTCGTAGGAGTCCCAATCATATTTAGATAATTGAACACAAACCTTAATATTTTCTTCATTAGCTGCTTGTACATCAAATGGAAGTTTATTTATTTCGCCAACTCCAAAATGTAAGGTAGGATTCATAAGATTCATATAGTAGAAAACAACTTTTGAATTTAATAAACCTAATGTTGTTATTAAATTATTTGAAAAAACCATAGAACCTGTATTTTCAAATATAAAGCCTTCATCTACTAATCTTGCACAAAAAAAAGAACTCGAAATATCTGTCCAGGTTACGCCAGCTTTAAAATAATATGATGGATTTCGAATGGTAGAATTACGCTGCTGTTTAATTGCAAATCCATTTTTTTCCCAATTAATAATATGATTTCTGTTTCCATACCATTTTCTTGCAGTACCACCATCATTATGTGGGAACCATTTATTTAAATTAATTTGATTATTTTTGGCTACAAAATTGATCTTAGTATGATTGACTTCATACCACTCTCTTACAAACCTAGGTTTATCTCCGCTTGTTAGTCCACTTTTAGCATTAGCTATATCCGCTAATGCTGGCATTTTCTCAAAATTATCACGTATAGAATTACCTACCCAATATGCTATAGGACTACATGGTATTTTTTGGAAATCTTCTTGAATGGTTGTATCAAAGCGATTTAAATTATTTTTTAATAGGTATTGTTTTTCCTCATGATTTTTATCTACTAATCTGAAGAAAGCCGGCTTTACACCCCCTATATGTTTTTTTTGACCTACGAATGCTACAGTCTGTACAACTTCGCCTGATATCTCTGGAAAAGCTCGGGCTCCCAAATGAGCCATAGTCCAAATTGAATGATTTAGAAGTAATTTTTCCCGCATGTTTTGATATGATGTTAAAAACATCCATCCCTGCATTGTTACCATACTACTAGCACCAGATTCTTTACAAAAATCGAAACCACGTTCTATAAACATGGCAAAGAGGTCTGATTTACTATCAGGATAGTAATCTTTAGCGAATTCTTTTAAGTTTGTAATTGTATTCGCACCCATATACGGCGGGTTAGCGATTACAGCATCATATTTTTTCGCTAAAAGTTTTGCTTGTATAACCAAAGGCAATAATTTTTTAGCAGCGGCTTTCTGTAAGGTATCGCCCTCAATAACCAAGCCTTCTAAGGTATTTTGCAAATCGATAAAATCTTGTTCTGGGCTATCCATACAAATTAAAGAACCAAAAGTTGAGGCTTCTTTAAACTTAGCTAAAACTTCCTGAATCAGCTTAAAACGTTCGTCATTTTCAGGACTGCTTAAATCCTTTTGATCATTGCCAAACAGATCGACATGACTGCCTTTTTGCCATGCTTGGTTTAAGTTGAGATCTTTCCAGATTTGATCTGCATCTAAATCCTGACTGTCTTGTAGCGCAATAATATTCAGCTTCGGTGGATTGCTAAATAAACGGCGGTCATCCTCACGCGCTTTCATCAATAGCGCAAAACTGGCTAACTGCGCGGCACGGGTATCAATATCAATCCCGTACAGGTTGTTTTCCAGAATCAAACGTGGAATATCACGACTGCGGTAACCACGTTCCAAATAAATCGCTTTTAAGCAATCGTAGGCTTCCACCAGAATATGCCCCGAACCACAGGCCGGATCCAGTACCGTAATGCTTTCAGGGTTTAAGCTATCGCCATCTTCACTGATCCGTACATCAATCAGCTGTTTTAACTGTGCATTGACTTCATCGCTTTGCTCAGCCGGCTGAATATAGTATTCCCACCCACTGGCAAGCATACTTTCTGGCTGTGCCATCATCCATAGACGACCAACACTGTTCTGTACCAGGTATTTCACAATCCAGTTTGGGGTGAATAATTGTGTCGCGGCAGGGATATCTTCACTTTTGACAACTTTACCAATCACCTGGTCTTTCTTTTCAGAAATATAGAACTGATACAGCCAGCCAATAATCTGCACATCCGACCAGTCTTCTTCTGGAATACTGCTGACCAGATCACGGATCAACGAATCGGTTTTGGTCAGGTTATCCGGTAATAACAGTTCTGACTCATCAGACACCTGTTCGAACAGGAGTGGCATCACCTGATTCAACGCATGACACTGCGCCAGTAACAATTCACGATAGAGTTCTTCGTCTTTATTGCCATCCAGCTTGAGTTCAGCCACACGGCTGGCATCTAAACCCGGTAGCTCAATGTCCAGACATTCTTCCAGAATCTGCGGCAAGCCTGCACTACCATCGGCACTGCTCAGCACACGGCGACCATGATCCAGTAAGCCTTTGCATTCCATGTAGCGAATGGCACAGAGACGGTTAAACCAGCTATAAGCGATATAATCAATCGTCTGCTCAAAACTGCTGGTTTGAATGCGCTTGATCAGCTTCTCACGTGGTTTCATGACTGATAGCGGAAAAACCTGATCGCCAATCAGCAGCAAGTCCCCTTTCTGTTCTGCCGGTAAAATGCGGTCTGCGGTGATGCCATATTTAGCGGCTTGCTTGCGCATCGCTGCGATAAAATCATTTCGTGCTTGCGGTGCGTATTTTTTAATATTACTGGTATTCATCTTTAAACCTTTAATTAATGACTGATGCCGATATCCCTAACCCGAGTTAGCGGATACGCACACGCTTTTTATCACTCACGATTTTTTTCAGTTCAGCTTTGAGTGCGTCTACAAACTGATCCACTGATTCTTCTGTTTCCAGATAGACACTACTTGAGCTTTTGCTGTAAATGCTGGCGACATCAACTTCGACAACAGGTTTCGGTGGCACTACGGCTGTCACAGACTGTACCGGACTCGCAGCAGGTGTTGATGTAACTGGGCTGGCTGTAGTTGCTGAACTCGCCACACTCTCGGCTTTGCTCTGAGCCAGTTGTGCCGCTTTGGCCTGACGCTGGATTTCCGCCTGAACTTCGCTTTCCAACTCATACAAGGCTTCATCAAAACGCTCGACGCTGGTTTGAGTTTGCAACATATAGATGGTGGACAGGCTAGTTTCCACTTCAATATCCGTTTTCAGCAGTTGTAGTGGGCGTAATAGCTTGTTACTCAGCTCAGCGGTGGCAATACCACTGTTTTTAATCTCGGCTTCTAACTGTTTGATCTTGTCATCAATGTGTTCTATCGCCTGATTGCGCTTCTCAGTCAACAATTGCTCATTGACGCTTTCCACTGTACGAACCAAATCAGCCACTTTATTTAACAGACCATAGGGCGATTCAAGGGTGGAAATGCGATGTAATTCAGAGAGGGCTTTTTTTGCCACCTCATCACTGCCCAGCGCCTGTTTGTTTTTCTCAAAATGACGTAAGGCCTGTTGCAGTTGTTGCCAGCTTGGCATCTGGTTGCTGAAGAATTCATGAATATCACGATAATCTTCTTCCAGATCCAGATAGTCGTCCTTGTTCTCGACCACGGCCTTAAAGAAATCGAAGCTGTCGCTATTCGCCAGCAGACGTTCCAAAGTCAGAATAGACTTTTCAATCACTTTCTTACCCGGGAACTGCCCAACATCAGTTTTACTCTTATACGACTTAAAGTTGGCTAACCAAGTCTTAAGATGCTGCAAATAGAATTCAAATAGCTCTTTCTCAGTCGCTGGTCCCATCGCCGAGAACAGTTCTTGGGTGAGTTGGCGTGCCTGTTTCAATACCTGATCATCAGTCTGGCGTTTTTTAATGATCGACACATCACGGCGACGGCGGCTGTTTTGTAAAGGCTCAAAGGCATCTTTTAACTGTAAGCTGCCGCCATTTAACTGTAGTGAAATCCGCCCCATCGCAGCCAGCTGACCCACCAACAGTAAAATCTCGGCATCTGGCCAGCCATAAGGACGTTTGGCAAAACGATCCACCACATCTGACACCAGAATACGCTCTGTACCGGTGGCCCGTAGTGCAATGTACTGCTCCACTTCCTGTAGGGCTTTGGGATTGCTCTGACCGCCATCCAGAGACAATCCGAGCTGCGCCATATCATCCACAGTCAAGACGGCGTTCAGTTCACGCCAGGCATCCTGCTGATAGACCTGCAGATAGCTCAGTTTGGTATAAGTGTTTTCCAGCAAATAACGACAAGCCTCATCCAGCTTGGTGGTTGGACTTGAAGATGAAAGTTGTAGATGTTGACCCAAGGCATAACTTTCCGCGTCCAGCAACATTTCTTCGACCCGGACACGCAGGCGTTTTTTACGCTCCTGGTTCTCACGGCCACGGTCTGCCAGGATACGGGTGATATCGGACTGAGTGCCATCATCATTTAACCGAATAAATTTATTGGTTTTCAGCCAGGTGCGCAGTTCATTAAAGAACTGTTTATCGTCTGCCAGTTTAAACAGGACTTGTCCTTCGGCCTGAGTACTTTTACCAATACAGTAAGCTTCAGTATAGAGGTTGTATTCCGTATCCAGCGGAGAAATGATTTCAACTTTCAAATCGCTCTCATACTTGCCATCCAGGCTATGACCATCCAGAAAACGACCAATCTGATAGTCCATCTTGTTGGCTTGATGGCGGTATTTGTTCTGATCGCGCAGTAAATCTTTAAAGATCAGGTTGGCTAACTCTTTATTTTCTTCTGAAGCCGCTAAGTCTGTGGCTTTAATTTTTCGGGTAATATCCCGCTCTTCATTGGTTAGGAACAGGAACTCATCACCATTCCTAGTAATCAGGCTCTCTTTTTCCAGACGCTGCAGGCTCTCTTCAATCCGCTTGCGCAATGCCAGCTTATCTTCATCAATTTTCTCAATCGACAAAGTCACCAGGTTATCCAGCGTACCTTTGATGATATCGACATAGCGGATCATGAACAGGGTACGCAGCATCTGCACATCAAAACCATCCAGGGTCTTATTCTGCCCTGCCTGGTCGATGGTACGCTTCACTGCTGTATCCAGAAATCCTTCCACTGAAGTATAGAAGCGGTGGAAAGGAACCAGGGCACCGACTTCATCTGTAGCAATCGCATTCGCGGCCATCTGGAACGCATCCAACATGGACCGTTCACCATAGGCCAGGTGTGCACCGGTCGCACCGACCTTACGGATTTCTTCAAATACTTTTTGTACCAGCTGAAAATGGTACGGCGCAAAAGGATAGTTATGGATAAAGCTGTCTGGCCCCTCATAGTTCTTTAGGGTTGGGCCTGAACGGTCAAAGGTAATCTGATTTTTTAAGATATCGCCCTTTTGCTCAAACACTGATCTGAGCAATGCTTCTGCTTCTGGGGTTTTACGTAATAAACGTTTCTGGATGACTTCATCGGTATTGGAACTGGACAGTGATAACCGGGTTTTAAAACGACCAGCAATCTTGGAGAAGTCATTGGCTTTGGAAGAAGACATCTCACCTAAAACAGCATCGATGTCTGCCTGTGAGGTGACGATAATCCAAGCGCGGCCTTTACAGATCGTACCCAGGTTTTCAGTAATGGTTTGCAATGTCAGCATCAAGCGGGTATCGCTGCCAATAAACTGCCCCACTTCATCGACCAAGAACAACATGCGTTGCTGGGGTCCTTTGCTGTCCAGGTATTCTTTCACCCACTGACAGAAGTTTTCAACCGAAACACTAAAGGTCTGCTCAGAATCCTCAAACCACTTGTGTGCAGCTTCTGCTGATAGATTCAGTGCCTGAGAAATCGCAGTTTCGACATCATCCTGATAGAACTGATATCCGTCACGTTCTTCTAGCCAAGACATGCCGCTGGATTCCTCAAACGCCTGTTTAAAGCGTTCATACACCCCTTTCTGGCTCAGGTGACGTTCCATATGGGCAATATGTGGATGGTCAGCACTAAAACCCTGATACTCGTTAAACACACGTAAAAACACATTCAGGATCGGATTGCCATCGTCATTGGAACTGGCTTTACTGTCAATGTTAAACAGGATGACATCGGCATGATGGCTAACGGCCTTGCCAATATCGGCACGGATAAATGCATCGCGGATTTTAGTTTCATCAAAGAATTCTGCGGCGCTACGCTCGTTACCTTGCGCATCACGTACCACTTTATTGGCCAGAATATACGACAAGGTTTTCAGGAAATGTGATTTACCTGAACCAAAGAAGCCTGAAATCCATACGCCGACACGGTTGGCAATCGAAGGATCGCTCAGGTCTGTGCCATAAGACTGGAAAAAGTCCCGAAAATGCTTTTCCAGTTCATTGGTGACCACATACTCATCGAGTTCCTGATAAACCGTAGTATTGTCATTCTGGTCTGCTTTTACGACCCCGTTAATCGCACGATCTAATGGCTTATAAAAAAGTTCTTTAATGTTCATCTCAATCCATTCCCCCGAATTCTTATTTCTATTTGCCGTGTTAAGGCACTAATCTGAATGCTCTGTAGTAATTATTGCTTGGAATTTTTCCAAATAAACTCATCGCTTGACCGTCGTAATAACCTGGGTAAAACAGCACCACTGGCTTATGCCCCAGTAACGAATGCAAACTGTTCAATAAGTGATGGGCACGTAACAGTGGCCAAACCGACCCTACCCCAGTCATCAACACAATATCTTGTGCATTGGTGGCATATTTACTCACCAGATAGGGCGCGAACTTATCCATATGCAGTGGGCCTTTCAGCGCTTTGAGCAGCGCCTCATCGCCTTTGGCTTTTTGCATTTGAATGGCTTTATCGATGAAGTTACGCTCAGACAGATAATCCACCACGGCTTGCAGCAGGTTGATATTCACCACCTTCAGCTGACTGTGTTTTTTCTCCAGCATCCCGTCTAGAAAATGCAGATATTCGCGCACCTTCAACTCATCTTCAGGTGCATAATCAAAAATCCAGAAGCCAATTTCATTGCCCAATCCTTGTCCAGTGAGAAACTCGGTTGAAAGTATTCGCTCTGGAATCTGGTTCAGACGCTCATGTATTGTTTGACTCATTGCTGCCCCTCTACAACTAACGCGTCCATACCGACACTTCCATAGATCTTTTAATGCGTTGTTTATAATGTTCTTCCAACAGGCTACGCAGCTCTGCTCTGACGATCACGCGCTGCAACTCCAGCTTACGGGTACTTTTTAAATAACCGGCTTCTGCCAGCATGCGAAACACCACCTGCCCCATTTTTTTCTTGCTGGACTCTTTCCAATCACAGATATCCGGATCACGTTGTGAGCGTTCATCCAAAAAATCTGACCAGATATAACTGTCCAAGTATTGCGCCTGGGAGATATAGGCATCCCTCATCACCGTTTCCATAAACTCAAGCAGCAACAGGTTGCGTTCCAGTGCCCCACAAAAAGCCACCTGAGTCGCCAGCTCATCATCCCCATCCCGCAAAGCTTTCCAGAAATCAGGCTCTAAGCGCTCAAGACGCTTACGAATGGCAGTGGCGTTACGTTGGGCTGAAGCAGGCGTTCTTTTTTGCAGAATATTGTCAATCTGAATGGCCTGATGCCATTGTTCTGGAGTCGCTTCTCGTAATAACAGATCCGCGATCAGCCGGCTTTCACGCACCATCAGGGAACCGCCAATCAGGTCACTGTCATAATGAAATTGTTCTAACATAGCCAATCTCCTATGACGCCTGATCAAACAGGTAAGACGACAGCTTTTCGATATCTGAGCGTTGTAGTACCAAGGGATATTTCAAGGCATCATCCGCCTCAGCCAGCGTGATCGCGGCCTGATATCGCTGCAAAGTATAGTGAGCCAGGGCTTTTTTCACCGGAATCTGTAATCTGCCATCAGGCATGCCGAAGTCTTTTTCGACCAGCGCTTGTTGTGATGAGTTCAATTTTGGATTAGGGATCAGCGTCAGTACAATTTCTTCATGCCATTGCTGATCCTGAGCAGGGCCTACTGACTCAATCGCCATCACAACAGGTGTGCGATCAATTCTGGAGAGTAAAAAGTCCTTAAACTGCTTGCTCTGATGGCAATAGGCACGGACATGCCAGCGAAAACCGGTATACACCAGGGTGTGTGGGGAAATGATGCGTTCATGCCACTGCGGATTCTGCATCGAGGCATAAATCATTTTTAAAGTACTTTGGTTGCGGCAGGCACGCAAAACTTCCCGAATCACTTCAGGACGTACACTGCGATCAGGTAATTGAACTGCTGTAAGATTCGGTTCTGGCATCGCAATAAGGGCATGCGATTCACTGACCAAGCCCGAGAGCATATTGAGATATTCATTGATATGCGCTGTAGTCAGTACAGGCTGGAAGCTGGCCTTAGGCACATAACCCTTGACGGAGGGGTCATGAATCAAGGCATCGGGGTTATACAGCGTATTGTAACGCTTGATATCCGCAGAAGCCTGCTGTCGACTGAGCCCAAACCAGCTCATCAAACGATTGGTAACCAAACGACCTTCCCAGTAAGCAAGCAACTCGATGGCTCGCATTCGAAGAAGCACTTCATGCTTATCTGTCGTCATATACCAATCAGTCAATAAATAGCAGCTTTAAGATTACCCTACAGCAAATATACAGTAAATATTTTTGACGGTATTTAAAGGTAGTATTGCAATCATCAGATAAAAAATATACTAGTATCCTGATGATAGCCGTCAAAGTACGATCTCTAGCAGATCATGGATCCTGGTATAGCGCGTGAATTGAGCTAAGTTTTAGAATGAGAGAAATATGGGTTTTAGATTTCGTAAAAGTATTAAATTATTCCCGGGTTTTAAAATTAATCTGACCCATAAAGGCATCAGCAGTGCCAGCATTGGCAAACCTGGTGCTTCTCTAAATATTGGGAAAAAAGGTACGCGAACCAGTGTCGGCATTCCAGGTACGGGACTATCTTACTCTAAACACCAACCTTACTCTAAAAAGACCCGTGTTCCACAACCGACATCGCTAGAACACACGGAATATAATCCTCAGAATTTAGAACAACCGAAGGCAAAGATATGGCCTTGGATTATTTTTGGAATATTGTGTTTTATGGTGGGTGCCGTCATTTTTTAGCAAGAACCGCATTGTATTTTAATCAAAAAAAAAATGCCCAGATGGATGAATGGGCAAACTAAGGAATTAATATCCTTCAGAAACTCCAGCGCAATTCTCGCTACTTTCAGTAAGCGACTCTGGCTCAATCATGATAGTCTGACTCAATCGAGTCGAGGTAAATCGATCCATCACAATTGGAGCAGAAATTATGCTTGATCACACTCTTGGTTAATGCTGAAAAGTCTTTGAGTTTTAATTAATAAATAATAGTATCCATGTCTACCCTCAACTTTACTTATTTTCAGATAGCAACCAATCGAGAGCACTCATTTTTACAATACCATTATAATTCGCTTCAGTCCCTATCGTGTCTAATGTAAGCAAATACTTGGGATACGAATCAGAAATTTTCTGTAATGGACGTAACTCTCGGCTGAGTGTCTCCTCATTGAGCGTTTCTAATGCCACCTGATAATAAGTTAAATTCTGTAAAGTATCGACAGCAACAAAATCAATTTCATATTCATCAACCCGCCCTACATAGACCGTATAACCTCGTCTGACAAGCTCAAGATAAATCACATTTTCTAAGATATGACCTTGATCAGCATTAGCATCAGGCAACATAATCCGGCGCAATCCGACATCAACTAAATAGTATTTTTCAGAGGATTGTAATAACTCACGCCCGCGTACTTTAAATTGTGCGGCACTATAAAATAACAAACTGTCCTGTAAGCCCTGAATATAGCGTTTTACTGTTTCAAATGAAATTTTAACCCCACTTGAAACAAAGGTATTTTTAATTTTATTGATGGAAATAGCTGAGCCTGTCACGCTTGCCAAATATCTTGTGACACGCTCGAGAGAGTTAATATCGGCAGTATTCAAACGTGGAATAACATCTTTAAACATTACACTGGCATAGACCGCTTGCAAGTAATCATAAGTTTCCTGCTGGCTAGTCATGGCAAGCGTATAAGGGAAACTACTGCGCGTATACATGGCATACAAATCACGATTTGATAATTGTTGGATGATCGGATTATTTTCAATATGCCACTGTTTAAATTCTTGGAATGAAAGGGGTAAAACATGTTGCTCTATATAGCGTCCTGTAAGTAAAGTCGCAAGTTCTCCACTTAGAAAGAATGCATTTGAGCCTGTAATATATAAATCGATATAATCCCGAACATATAAAGAGTCGACTACTTTCTCAAAATTTGTAACATGTTGAATTTCATCTAAAAAAACATAGTTTTTTTTACTTTTATCAACTTTGGATAATACATAATCATGTAGTTTACGGTAATCGGTGAGTTCTTCAAATTCCATAAATTCGAAGTTGATGGCAATGATGTTTTCGGCTTGTACGCCCTGTGCTTTTAGGTCTTGTTGAAACATCGCCAATAAGGTGGATTTTCCAGAGCGACGTACACCCGAAAGCACTTTAATGACATCACGGTCTTGCCATGTATTCAGAAATTTTAAGTAGCCATCACGTCGAATATTAGCGCTTCTCATTATTTACACTTAGAATCTAAAGTTTTAATAAATTCTATCAAATTTTAGAATGTATATGTAAATATATTTAGTTTTAAGAAAAGTTTAAAGGTTAAGTGAAACATTCAAAGCTGCTGTAGAAGCATGTAAACATGCAGATCTGATCAAAATCCAAATTCTGTCTTTTTGATTATTTTCCATGTCATGTTATGTCATTTATGCTACGAGTTAACTGCTATATAAATTAAGTGAAAAGTAAATGGAACTAAGTTGTTAACTAGAGTGGAACTCATTTTTGTTGTGCTGATGGTCTCAGCCTTAATCCTAATTGCTTATGAAATGCTAAAAGGTTTATTTTAGAGCATCTATACAATTTTTGATCAAAAAAAGCCCACAGAGGGAATCTATGGGCGAAACTAAGGACCTTGACGGTCATTCAGAAACTACAGCTAGTTTCTGGTTGTGATTCTGGACTGAATTAAAAATAACCATATTGGCTGAATGTATCAAAAGTTAAATCATGTGATTAATCATTGATACTTCTGCAAAAATGAGCTCATCGCTCTGTTGATTAATACAGTAATTCACCAAACAAATCCGCTCTAATCTCTTCCAGGCTCAGATCTGATTTCATCCTATTACAGATGGGATGAACCAGCAGACCATTCTCTAGAACACCTTGCCCACCTACGGCTTTGGCAATCCGATGATCCGATTCAGTAGAATCAAGATAGATCAATCCATCACAAATGAGGCAAAAGTTATGATTACCCACCAGAAAATTGTGCTTAAGCAGACTCTTGGTTAATGCCGAAAAGGCCTTGGGCTTTGACCGAGAAATTGGACTAATCGACTCCACATATCCCACTCTATTGTAAACAAGACATTTTTATCTTTTATATTCAATGGCTTATTTTCCTGCTAATTGGTAATACCATGAAAAATACCATGCTCAGAAAAGGCTTAACAATATTTTGAAAAATTGCCTA